>NZ_JARESS010000129.1:0-5558 GCF_046027915.1 Paraburkholderia sp. RL17-347-BIC-D | reverse complement strand
CTCTCGTTCGGCTTCAACCGAAATCCGTGTTCGTCATTCAGCAAAAACCTTGTTCGGCTTCAACCGAAAACCCTGTTCGGCTTCGCCGAAATACGCACGTAAAGCGACAGAAGGCCAGCGATCAGTGGGAACTTGAAGCGCTAAGTGAGATACGGATCGGCGCGACTGAAGCCGGTGATGGAGAGAGTGGTTACCTGTCCGTAACCAAATTCACAACTGCCGCAGGGCGACAGTTCTCGATACCGTTTGCAGCGACCAACAAGTTTTCTCGCGGGAAGAGGATTTATTCGGCACCCCGACCACAGAACGGTGCCCGCGAATCTTGACGCTTGCGAGATGCAGAGTTGGCTCGCAATAGCTTTCTGCAGACGAGCGAGAGTTCTGAACGATTAGGCGAATACAGATTACCTCCGACCTGCATCTGGAAGGGTGCAACGCATTTCCCGGACTATCTTCCGTTGCAGCCGGTGTACGCCGATGTCCTGGTACTGGCTGGCGACAACGCGTCACACGGTCAGGCTGCGTCTTCGTTTGCTAACTGGCCGTCGCCCGGAGAGCCGACGGGGCCCTGCGTTAGAGCCCTTACGCGCTTACATTCAGAGAATACCTGCCGCCGAAAAACCTCGTTCCACTGCCCTCACTTTCTGCGTCAGTGCCGACCCGCTTTCGTTGCGAAACAGCGACCGGGTCGCTTGCACGACCGCGCGGCGACTATCGACGAATTGGGAGGTGCGGGACAGATGCACAGTGAGCGCAATGTAAAACATCGCAGCGAGCTGAGCAGGTGTGAACAAGTATTTTCCGCTCGCGCTGGTAGTCATGATGTTGTAAGCAGCGAAATTGTGAATCCCGCTATTGTCGTGCACCCATCCGTAGTCGTTCCGGTCGTACGTATACGGAGGCGTTGCCGCGTGGTATTCGCTCATGGTCTTCGGCTGGCTATGCAGATTCGGGTCGGATAGGCTGCGCAGCGCAGTTCCGGGCCCGTCGAAGCCCGCACCAATCTCCCAAACCCATTTTTTTAGCGGTTTGGAGAAGTTTGCAATAATGGTTCCGAAGATGTCCGAGTACGATTCATTAAGCGCACCCGACTGCGTCCGATACTCCAACCGGGATGTGTGATCGGTGACGCCATGGAACATCTCGTGGCCAACAACTTCAAGCATCGAGGCTATCGAATAGAAAGAACCATCAGGAAACTGGATCTGACCATACACCATCTGCGTTCCGTTCCAATAGGCATTACGCCACTGCTTGGCTGGCGTGGTGCCCTCCGCCCGGTCCCAGCAATTCACGGTCGAGATCATCTCGCCGCCCAGGTTGTCGATATTGTTGCGCTTTACGATGTTACGAAGAAACATCGCAACTGCGGAACCGTTCGCATGCGCACCGACTGCTTCCAAAGGCCATGTTCCGGGCGGTTTAGAGTACAAAGTCCCAGGCAGTTGACCTGATTGCGCAGTTGGGTCCTTGAAGTCAAAGCCATAGGTGGTGACGTTTAGTACAGCATCATGCAGTTGCTTCTTGCCGCCCGCGATCGCTTCCACGGTTATCTTTCGCTTGTGCTTTAAGGCATCCATGACCATTTCTTGAACGACGGCCATCGTGGCGGTTCGGGGAAGCGCTGCCAATAATCTTCCGCTATGGGCATCGACCACATAGTCCTTCAGCGGCGCATCGAAGTCCAAGCGGTCCGTCATTTTGCGTTTGCGCCGAGCCACATCCTCAATGATATAGGCGAGGCACCACGTTACATTGTCCTGATCGAAGTAGTAGTAAAGACGGGGCGTCTGATTCATTGAGCCGACAGTGCACCCGGACTCCTTCGCCGCTACTTTGAGGGCCTCGACCGGCGACACCGTAGCGACATGCCTTACCCCTTTTGGCGTGCCCAGTGATGAGCTGATAGCAAGGCACTCGTTCCCTTTGTCGAGCTCCACGGTAACCAGAGATCCGTAGACGGGAATCTTGTTGAATGTCTGCCTGAACTTGACTATTGTCGTCCCAGTCAGCGGTACGGTTTCCGTGCCCAGGCTCTGGAAATCACTCGTGCCCGTTTCGATCGCCGGACGGGCAAATTTTTTGACTGCATCGCTCTCCAGTGCCTGGTTGAGGTAGGTTCGAGCTGCCGTCTCAGGATCCAGCTTTTTAACATTGGCGGCCGCCCCGGCGGCGAATCCTTGAAACGACCCGCGATTTTGAGTCAACGCAGCGAAGGCCTTACGGCCGACTGGTTCCGAGACATCGATCGCAAATCCGGTCAGTCCAGTCATGGTTGCTGATTTTGCAGTTGCGACGCGTGCCACTTTCCGCGATGGGGCACGCGTGGCCGCCTTCTCATTCCTTTTCACGATTCTCATCCCGCTTCCCCTATCCACACTGCGCCAAATGATCACTTCACATGCAAACGCTTCACTCGGTCTTTAATCGCCTTCGGCAGGTTGATCTGCTTATCGAGCCCGGTGAGGAAGCCCGCATCGTCCACGGCGGTCATTGCGTCGAGTTCCAGCGGCCCAAGTAATTGTGACAACGGTTTTGCGGCAGCGGCGGCGAGCAGACTTTCAATCCGCGCCGGGGCGTTTCGCTCTTCATCAAATCTCGGTCTTATCGACATGCCCGCCGGCTCCTCATGATCCAATGCAAGGAACCATTGGGTTTCACCTCCGGCTGCTGCGCCGTGCCTGACGGGCTCCTGTTTCTCCAAAGCCTCCGCCAGATTTTTCAAACTCTTGAGACCATGCGCCAGGCGATCGGCTGCGTCGCGCAGCGTCAGCCGTGCCACGAGCGGGTCGACGTCTGTGCCCGAAAGATTTAGTCGCCGGGTTTCGCCTGCGATCGTCCAAGACTCCAGCATATCGGGGTTATCTGCCATCAAGGAAGGTATGCCACAGCGGCGAACTCCATCGATCATGACCAGTTCGATATCCGTTTCTCTACTCGCGATCAACTGAAGATACGGGTCCTTAGCTTTTTTACCTCGCACCACAATGAGGTCCGCTCGCTTCGATGCTTCCAGGGACCCAACGGCCTTGTCCCATCTAAGAATCTTTGCGGCATTCCTTGTCGCCATCGCCACGATCTCCAGGTTGGAGAAAACGTCGTTCGCCGTATCACTATACGCGCGAGCAACCTTCAATTCTCCAAGCAGATTCTTACTGCCGCTCGGCGACCAGTCCGAGCCGATACCGATCGTCACGCCTGCGGCCTTTGCTGCATGCACATCGGCGGTTGTTCCATACAGCAGCATATTGCTGAGCGGCGACCAGATCATCGAACCGCCGTGCCTAGCGAGGAGAGCGAAGTCGGCGGATTGCAGTGCCACGCAATGAATGCCGGCGAGAGCGCGGGTAATGGCAATTTCTCCGTTGTCGAGCTTGAGTGCGTTGAAATGGTTGCGAGCCCGCTGGTCTGTGCCTTCGCTGAGGTGCAAAAGCAGGCATGAACTGGACCGCAAATGCTTGAGAAACGCCGTTGCATCTTCCGCAACCACGTCGGCGATACGCGCTTCGGCAGCGGGAAGGTCTGGTCCGTCTGATACCTCCGCATTGCGAAGAAACCCGCGATAAAAGCGGATAATGCCCGTATTGCTGAACAAGGCGATGCCCTGCGCGGTCGTCACGCCGCCTAGCAGACACTTGCATTCAACATAACGGCTGATCGCCTCCGGGTAACTTGCCGTGCGTCCGAGCACGTTCATCGGGCCGCTGATCAGGCGACGGTAATCCGGATGTCTCGCCCAGTCGTCACGGTTCGTATAACGTTTCGGCACCTGCCAAAGCTTCAGCGCGTCGTAGCTGAGATGATTATGAAGGTCGATGAGACCCGGATAGATCGTCCCGCTGGACGTGATAATCGGCACATTTTCAAAACCGGCGGGTTTTGCGGTCGTGGCGTTCGACACCGCCGCAATCTTGTTCCCACGCACATAGATGACGCCATCGGGCAGCACCGTGTCCTGCTCGTCCATGGTTACCACCCGGCCTTGCAACGCAAATCTGATATCGGTCGTCATGAGTGCGTCCCTTAGGATTTCGGCGCAATCCAGACGAGCGTATGTCGGTCGTCATGAGCTGGACGCGAAACGCTGCTTCTGATCGGGGGTGATGACGCGCGAGCCCATGCGTCATCGCCGAGAAACGTAGGCGCGCCGAACGGCAGATCGCGTCGCGGAATTGGCGCGTAGTCGCTTTCGAGAAATTGCTGCCCATAGTTGGTCGCGGTGGCGTCACCATCCGCGTCCGGGGTCACGATCGAGTGGAGGTGTTGGATTGCCTTGTTCCACTGCTTGAGCAGGTTTGCTTCATCATGGCTGGTCGGGTGTGGGACCTGCGCTACCGGGGTTGTGCTCCTGCCAGGCCATAGATTCACCGCTTGTTGTGCCTGGACGCCGAACGCGATGATCGCTTGAAGATCGGGCCCATGCGACAGGTCGTACAGTATATTTCTCCAAGCCAGTTGCGCAGCCTCGGTGAGCACCGCCTCGCCCGAGGCTGACTCTGACGGAATCAGCGCATATGCAAATGCATTCAGACACAGGTACGAGCGCGTGATGCCGAGCTTGGCGAGGAAGCCTTGAACGCGCTGCCCCGCGTCGCCGACGAGTGTCCGTCCGGCGATCCGCTCGGTGGGCCCCGGGTCTGACGCGACGCATAGCACTTTCGCCGAGCCGTCGAGTCGGCCCCGGTAGAAGATTGGCCCCCAGTCGTACCAAAAGTGTTTCCTGGCCCCTCCAAGGTCGGGACAGACGGCGAACAGCTGGGCAAAAGCGGCTGGGGGACCCACGTCGAACTCGATCATGTTGCGTCTCCTCACCAAAGCGTTTCATTCCATTGCGTTCGATGAGAACGCATAGTGATTCATTGGTCTCGTCGAAGTAGTAATGCGTCGACCAAGGCCATACGCCGAAAAGGTTGCACTCTTTCGCATAAACAGAATGCTGCTTCCTGCAGGTAAGGAGATCGTTCTGTTTGTTTCGGCTGCTCAGGACAATCGCCGCCAAGGTGGCGGAACTTCGTGCGTTCGCGCGAGCCGATACCATGATCAGCTTCGTTGCATCGCGCGCGGCAAAACGCCTCCGACGTAGTCGCCTGCCGCTGCCATCGGGCCCAGACCATATGAAGGATAGGCAAAACAATTACAGTAACTAGTTAGGCTTTTTACCGACCTCACCTTGTGACTGAGGGTGCGATAGCGTACGGACAAACGCGCTGCGCCACGGAAGTCCCGTGGAGCACCATTCGAACGACAGTGAGCAGCGATATCTGGTTGTCCAACACGTTGGCTGCGACCCTAGATGCACAACCCAGCTGACAGGCCGCTCGTCACTGCAACTAGCGAATTGACGAGGCCAGTGTTGTTTGCAGGACATTACCCACAAATTCGCACGACCGCGATGTATCCGAAACGGCCGGCACACCGGGCTAGATCTTGCAGCTGAAATCGGTCCCCACGATGACTTCGATGTCGAACCCGTGATACTCGCAGACGTGGTTTATCGGAACTCCCTGTTCGGCGACCGCGATGGCAATCACTGAGCGGCTTCTGTTCAACGACGCCTT
>NZ_JARESS010000128.1:0-5633 GCF_046027915.1 Paraburkholderia sp. RL17-347-BIC-D | reverse complement strand
GTAAACGCAGAAACCCCACCTTTTTGGGGTGGGGTTTCTGTTTGCTGCGGGGGAGCCTGACGATTACCTACTTTCACACGGGTAATCCGCACTATCATCGGCGTGGAGTCGTTTCACGGTCCTGTTCGGGATGGGAAGGGGTGGGACCGACTCGCTATGGTCATCAGGCATGACTTGTTGCTGCACTGCCCGTGGAGCAGTACAGCCAATCTGGAAGAAGTAGTTTCTGGTGATGCTCACCAGGGGTAAAGCGTTGGGCTGTGCTGTTTCTGGCACAACATCGATCTCAACCTGCGTGCTCCCCCCTTCGGGGGTGGGATGCCCGTAAGTGCTGAAGCACTAACGATCATCGCAAAACACACCGGTTATAGGATCAAGCCTTACGGGCAATTAGTATCAGTTAGCTTAACGCATTACTGCGCTTCCACACCTGACCTATCAACGTCCTGGTCTTGAACGACCCTTCAAGGGGCTCGAAGCCCCGGGGATATCTCATCTTAAGGCGAGTTTCCCGCTTAGATGCTTTCAGCGGTTATCTCTTCCGAACATAGCTACCCGGCGATGCCACTGGCGTGACAACCGGTACACCAGAGGTTCGTCCACTCCGGTCCTCTCGTACTAGGAGCAGCCCCCTTCAAATATCCAGCGCCCACGGCAGATAGGGACCAAACTGTCTCACGACGTTTTAAACCCAGCTCACGTACCTCTTTAAATGGCGAACAGCCATACCCTTGGGACCGGCTACAGCCCCAGGATGAGATGAGCCGACATCGAGGTGCCAAACACCGCCGTCGATATGAACTCTTGGGCGGTATCAGCCTGTTATCCCCAGAGTACCTTTTATCCGTTGAGCGATGGCCCTTCCATACAGAACCACCGGATCACTATGACCTGCTTTCGCACCTGCTCGACTTGTCGGTCTCGCAGTTAAGCACGCTTATGCCATTGCACTATCAGCACGATTTCCGACCGTACCTAGCGTACCTTCGTACTCCTCCGTTACACTTTGGGAGGAGACCGCCCCAGTCAAACTGCCTACCATGCACTGTCCCCAGTCCGGATAACGGACCAAGGTTAGAACCTCAAACAAACCAGGGTGGTATTTCAAGGTCGGCTCCACGCAGACTGGCGTCCACGCTTCAAAGCCTCCCACCTATCCTACACAGATCGGTTCAAAGTCCAATGCAAAGCTACAGTAAAGGTTCATGGGGTCTTTCCGTCTAGCCGCGGGGAGATTGCATCATCACAAACACTTCAACTTCGCTGAGTCTCGGGAGGAGACAGTGTGGCCATCGTTACGCCATTCGTGCAGGTCGGAACTTACCCGACAAGGAATTTCGCTACCTTAGGACCGTTATAGTTACGGCCGCCGTTTACCGGGACTTCAATCAAGAGCTTGCACCCCATCATTTAATCTTCCGGCACCGGGCAGGCGTCACACCCTATACGTCCACTTTCGTGTTTGCAGAGTGCTGTGTTTTTATTAAACAGTCGCAGCCACCAGTTTATTGCAACCCCTTCACCCTTCTGGCGCAGGCCAGTCAAGCTACAGGGGCGTACCTTATCCCGAAGTTACGGTACCAATTTGCCGAGTTCCTTCTCCCGAGTTCTCTCAAGCGCCTTAGAATACTCATCTCGCCCACCTGTGTCGGTTTGCGGTACGGTCTTGTTAAACTGAAGCTTAGAGGCTTTTCTTGGAACCACTTCCAGTTGCTTCTTCACCGAAGTGAATGGCGCCACGCCCTTGAATTGCGCACCCGGATTTGCCTGAGTGCCTTCTCCAACGCAGCGACCGGGACTTCCAACACCCGGACAACCTTCCGCGATCCGTCCCCCCATCGCATTTAACAATGGTGCAGGAATATTAACCTGCTTCCCATCAGCTACGCATTTCTGCCTCGCCTTAGGGGCCGACTCACCCTACGCCGATGAACGTTGCGTAGGAAACCTTGGGCTTACGGCGAGGGGGCCTTTCACCCCCTTTATCGCTACTCATGTCAGCATTCGCACTTCCGATACCTCCAGCGCACTTTTCAATGCACCTTCGCAGGCTTACGGAACGCTCTCCTACCATGCACATAAATGTGCATCCGCAGCTTCGGTATATTGCTTAGCCCCGTTACATCTTCCGCGCAGGACGACTCGATCAGTGAGCTATTACGCTTTCTTTAAAGGATGGCTGCTTCTAAGCCAACCTCCTGACTGTTTTAGCCTTCCCACTTCGTTTCCCACTTAGCAATATTTGGGGACCTTAGCTGGCGGTCTGGGTTGTTTCCCTCTTGACACCGGACGTTAGCACCCGATGTCTGTCTCCCGTGATTGCACTCTTCGGTATTCGGAGTTTGCTATGGCGTAGTAATCCGCAATGGACCCCACAACCATGACAGTGCTCTACCCCCGAAGGTGATACACGAGGCACTACCTAAATAGTTTTCGGAGAGAACCAGCTATTTCCAGGTTTGTTTAGCCTTTCACCCCTATCCACAGCTCATCCCCTAACTTTTCAACGTTAGTGGGTTCGGACCTCCAGTACGTGTTACCGCACCTTCATCCTGGCCATGGATAGATCACCTGGTTTCGGGTCTACACCCAGCGACTGAACGCCCTGTTCGGACTCGCTTTCGCTACGCCTGCCCTAATCGGTTAAGCTTGCCACTGAATGTAAGTCGCTGACCCATTATACAAAAGGTACGCCGTCACCCCCTTGCGAAGGCTCCGACTGTTTGTATGCATGCGGTTTCAGGATCTATTTCACTCCCCTCCCGGGGTTCTTTTCGCCTTTCCCTCACGGTACTGGTTCACTATCGGTCGATCACGAGTATTTAGCCTTGGAGGATGGTCCCCCCATCTTCAGACAGGATTTCACGTGTCCCGCCCTACTTGTCGTACACCCAGTTCTTCCATGCTGTTTTCGTCTACAGGGCTATCACCTGCTATGGCTGCACTTTCCAGAGCATTCGACTAACAGTACGGATAAAGAGTACAGGCTGGTCCCATTTCGCTCGCCACTACTCTGGGAATCTCGGTTGATTTCTTTTCCTGCGGTTACTTAGATGTTTCAGTTCACCGCGTTCGCTTCGCATGACCTATGTATTCAGTCATGGATGACCCATACGGGCCGGGTTTCCCCATTCGGATATCGGTGGATCAAAGCTCGTTTGCCAGCTCCCCACCGCTTTTCGCAGGCTACCGCGTCCTTCATCGCCTGTGATCGCCAAGGCATCCACCACATGCACTTGTTCGCTTGACCCTATAACGGGTGTGTCTCCTGCATGATCCACGGGGAATCATGCGCTCGCCACTCTCGCTACAGGTTGAGTATTCGTGTTGCGCCGTATTCCAAGGCAATCTTTCGATCACCTTTAAAATACATTGATACAATCACAACCCTGATTCACCTACTCACACACCCATCTCTAAGTATGCTTTCGTGAATCTCTTTACTACTTCTTCCTGATTGTTAAAGAACGACAGCCGATATAAAGCTCTGCTTCATATCACTCTGACTGGCTCAATCGCCAATGCCTGTTTCACTACACCGCAAACCTCTTTCAAGGTCCGCCGCAGTAAAACCGGCATTGAGGATTGGTGGAGGATGACGGGATCGAACCGACGACCCCCTGCTTGCAAAGCAGGTGCTCTCCCAGCTGAGCTAATCCCCCAGTCATACACAGATAAAAATCTCTATCCGCACTGCATACCCCGGGATCATCGATCAGCACACCAGACAAGACTTTGGTGGGTCTGGATGGATTCGAACCATCGACCCCCGCCTTATCAAGACGGTGCTCTAACCGACTGAGCTACAGACCCCTGAGTCTGTCCTAGATTTCACAGCCGATAAGCGTGAGCGCTCAACGCGATTGACACGTTAGCTCGAGAAAGGAGGTGATCCAGCCGCACCTTCCGATACGGCTACCTTGTTACGACTTCACCCCAGTCATGAATCCTACCGTGGTGACCGTCCTCCTTGCGGTTAGACTAGCCACTTCTGGTAAAACCCACTCCCATGGTGTGACGGGCGGTGTGTACAAGACCCGGGAACGTATTCACCGCGGCATGCTGATCCGCGATTACTAGCGATTCCAGCTTCACGCACTCGAGTTGCAGAGTGCGATCCGGACTACGATCGGTTTTCTGGGATTGGCTCCCCCTCGCGGGTTGGCGACCCTCTGTTCCGACCATTGTATGACGTGTGAAGCCCTACCCATAAGGGCCATGAGGACTTGACGTCATCCCCACCTTCCTCCGGTTTGTCACCGGCAGTCTCCCTAGAGTGCTCTTGCGTAGCAACTAGGGACAAGGGTTGCGCTCGTTGCGGGACTTAACCCAACATCTCACGACACGAGCTGACGACAGCCATGCAGCACCTGTGTTATGGCTCCCTTTCGGGCACTCCCACCTCTCGGCAGGATTCCATACATGTCAAGGGTAGGTAAGGTTTTTCGCGTTGCATCGAATTAATCCACATCATCCACCGCTTGTGCGGGTCCCCGTCAATTCCTTTGAGTTTTAATCTTGCGACCGTACTCCCCAGGCGGTCAACTTCACGCGTTAGCTACGTTACTAAGGAAATGAATCCCCAACAACTAGTTGACATCGTTTAGGGCGTGGACTACCAGGGTATCTAATCCTGTTTGCTCCCCACGCTTTCGTGCATGAGCGTCAGTATTGGCCCAGGGGGCTGCCTTCGCCATCGGTATTCCTCCACATCTCTACGCATTTCACTGCTACACGTGGAATTCTACCCCCCTCTGCCATACTCTAGCCCGCCAGTCACAAATGCAGTTCCCAGGTTAAGCCCGGGGATTTCACATCTGTCTTAGCGAACCGCCTGCGCACGCTTTACGCCCAGTAATTCCGATTAACGCTTGCACCCTACGTATTACCGCGGCTGCTGGCACGTAGTTAGCCGGTGCTTATTCTTCCGGTACCGTCATCCCCCACGGGTATTAACCACGAGGTTTTCTTTCCGGACAAAAGTGCTTTACAACCCGAAGGCCTTCTTCACACACGCGGCATTGCTGGATCAGGCTTTCGCCCATTGTCCAAAATTCCCCACTGCTGCCTCCCGTAGGAGTCTGGGCCGTGTCTCAGTCCCAGTGTGGCTGGTCGTCCTCTCAGACCAGCTACAGATCGTCGCCTTGGTAGGCCTTTACCCCACCAACTAGCTAATCTGCCATCGGCCGCCCCTGTAGCGCGAGGTCCGAAGATCCCCCGCTTTCATCCACAGATCGTATGCGGTATTAATCCGGCTTTCGCCGGGCTATCCCCCACTACAGGACACGTTCCGATGTATTACTCACCCGTTCGCCACTCGCCACCAGGATTGCTCCCGTGCTGCCGTTCGACTTGCATGTGTAAGGCATGCCGCCAGCGTTCAATCTGAGCCAGGATCAAACTCTTCAGTTCAATACCTGTTACTGTTTTCGGTCCAGTTACGGACCGGTCGCTCACTCAACGTACTGACGATGATTTGATTGCTCAAACCTTCCTCTAATACTGTGTGAGACTTGATACTTTCGCTTGGTCGGCAGACCCCGAAGGACCCACCTCGCGTCGCGCATCAAGCGCCCACACTTATCGGCTGTTAATTTTTAAAGATCGGTTACGCATTCACTACCGGACCGGCA
>NZ_JARESS010000127.1:0-5913 GCF_046027915.1 Paraburkholderia sp. RL17-347-BIC-D | reverse complement strand
GCTGTTGTTCCGATTCCTGCTGGAATCGAACGGATAACCCATGGGCCGTTGTCGTGGCGAAGTGAAGATTTGCGGGGCCGTACTGCAACTGGGATAGTCCGGAACAGACAGATTCACTAACGTTCAAACGGGAAATGAACTCTCGAGTTTTCAGCAGATTGTTCTTGTAGAAAAGAACGCCGTTGGGTAGGCGATGAGATCGCATGTGGCGCTATAGATCTGCGTTCTCTGAGAGGTGCCTTGATGCAGTTCGTTACGCGCACATTATCCTGTCCGGTATAGAGATCATGCTCGTGATTCACAAGGGATCGATGCAAGACCAGGGCCGCTGGGAGACACAACGGCCATAGGTCGCGACGGAGAGTCGGGCAACCGTGTCCTGGTGGAAGCTTAATTTTTTCGCCTTTATACTTGGCGCGTTTTTCACTGACGGGAAGAATATGCGGCGCGTAAGCGTCCGGCGCTCGCCGGTTCATGGGAAGGGTCTGTTTGCGATTCAGCAACTCAGGACAGGCGAGCGTGTACTGGAGTACAAGGGTGAGCTGGCGTCATGGCGCAACGCGCTGCGCCGGCATAAACGAGATGCCGTCGCTGGTCATACATTCCTGTTCGGGCTCTCGGATGGGCGGGTGATCGACGGCAGTCGCGGTGGCAACAGCGCACGATGGATCAATCATGCGTGCACGCCTAACTGTGAGGCTGTCGAAGATGGCGGGCGAATCTTTATAGACACGCTTGATACCGTAGCGGCGGGGCAAGAGCTGTTTATCGACTATCTGCTGGCGGTCGGAGATCTGCTGGATGAGGACGTGCGTCGGCAGTATGCGTGCCAGTGCCGTGCCGCAAGCTGTCGGGGCTCGATGATCGCGAGTGTGGCGTGGGTGGAGTGAAGGACCGGTCGATGCGCAGTGCTGCGCCAACTCTGAGTGATTCCCGTCGGCCTCGAAGACGAGGATTTGGTTTGCCCTGGCTAATTGACCGGCCTGCTTAATGATGGCGAAAACGAGCCGGAACTGGTCGATGCTCACACAGTTGAGCCTGAGTCTTCATCGATATCAAGAGTCGGCGAGCAGCCTCCTATATGTTGACACTCCGACATACGACCTTTGCCACGTGTCTTCACAGAACTCCTTTGTGTAGGCGAATTTAGGAATTCGATTTACGTATACCTCTATTCCAAAACTGTACGAAATGTCGGTGTTCACTGCTTCCAGCGGCCCTCGCTGCCTGCCCCGCCAATAAACCATTGGCGGCACGAGAGCAGGTGTGTTTCAACGCGGGTTGCCGACGATCGACGAGATAAAGTCGAGGAACGCATTGGTCTTCGCGGGCATATGATTTCGGGAGGGATACAGCACATAGAGAGGCCAGCGTTCGTCGCCCCAGTCGGGGAACAGATTGACAAGTCGCCCGCTCGCAAGAAGGCCTTCAATGCCGAGCTCCATGACTTGGGCAATACAGTATCCGGCCAAACATACCGCATGCATCGTACCTGCATCATTAACCATTAATCGGCCTTCTGGATAAAGCTCCATTTCCTCGCCGTTGCGATGGAACTCCCATTTAAATGGGAGACCGGTCTCGGGATTCCGATAGTTTAGGCAAATATGCGAAGAGCCGCGCAGCTCACCGGGATCACGCGGACGGCCATGCTCTTTCAGGTAAGAAGGCGATGCCACCGTGACTATTCGCGTCTCGAGCAACTTGCGAGCTATCATGGACGAGGACTTGGGCTCGCCGAAGCGGATGGCCAGATCGAAGCCGTCCGAGATGAGGTCACCGAGTTGGTCGCGCGTGACCAGGTCAAGCGTGAGCTCGGGATGGGCTTTGAGGAACTCGCTCAGGCGCGGTCCAAGAATGAGGTTTGAGAAGAAAGGGTGAACGTTCACCCGCAGACGTCCACGCACCGTCTCCTTGCTGCGGGCAGCTGATTCAGCGGCCTCTTCCAGTGCGGTAAGCAGTGGTACCACCTGTTCGTAAAGGCGGCGCCCCTCGTCGGTGAGGGTTACGGAACGAGGATGACGGTCGAAGAGACGCGCGTCAAGCCGAGCCTCGAGCCGAGCTATCGCACGGCTGACTCCGGGTTGTGACATATTTAGTGCTTCGGCGGCGGAAGCAAAGCTGCCGTTAGTGGCCACCGCAGCTAGTACGCTCATCCCATTGAGGGTTCGTTCGTCGAAAGCCATATACCTTCTCCTGTCGGTTGTATCTTTGCGCTACAGCGATGTCAGCGCAAAGCGAAGGCCTATTGATGACGTGGGCTAAGGGACCAAACCCAAGTGTCGTCAGTTCCCGTGTGTCCCTTGACCGCTTCAGGCATCTGCAAGGCGATGCTCGAATTTTTCATAAGAGCTGCAGGCCACTGAACCCCTGTCTAAGACGGGGCCAAGTGGTCGGCCGGTTACATCAGTTAAAAACAACATTGTTACATCGTGGCGGGGTACACCGGCGCGCCAGTATGCAAATTCGGGCGCGAGCGAAACAGGCCTCCATGCCGATCCGAGCTATCTATGGTCTCAAATCGTCGGAAATGATGCCGTGGCAAAAGCTCAGTGTTGCTTTGTGACCGAGGGCTCATGATTTGAAGGTAACTCATCGGCTTCAGAACAGGTCAATGATGTCTTGGGTGTACTGCGACCGCTGTTCGTCTCCTAGTGCCAACGCCCGACAGTGCTGGGGAAATCCTATCCATGGAGCGCCTTGGCATGAAACGAAATATGATCGCCAATGAAGGTGGCGATGAAGTAGTAGCTATGATCAAATCCAGGATGGAGTCTAAGTGTCAGGGGATAACCGACGGCTTCGCAGGAAGCTTGTAACAGATGAGGCTTGAGCTGAGTCTCGAGAAATTCGTCCGCAGCACCTTGATCAATCAGTAGCGGAACCTTCTCTGCCGTGGACCTGACGAGGTCGCACGCGTCATATTGCCTCCATGCCGCACGGTCCGGACCCAGATACGCTTCGAACGCTTTCTCGCCCCATGGCACCTGGGAAGGTGCGACGATCGGGGAGAACGCCGAGACGCTGCGATAACGGTCCGGATTCCGCAGCGCTGCGACGAGCGCGCCATGGCCGCCCATTGAGTGGCCACTTATGGAGCGGATTTCTGACGCGGGGAATTCCGATTCGATCAATTCGGGGAGTTCCGTGACAACATAGTCGTACATCCGGTAGTGGGCTGCCCACGGTTTATGAGTAGCATTGACGTAGAAGCCCGCGCCTTTTCCAAGATCGTAGCCCTTATCGTCAGCAATTTGCTCCCCGCGAGGACTAGTATCTGGAGCGACTATGATGACACCATGTTGAGCCGCGTATTGTTGAGCTCCAGCCTTCGTGGTGAAATTCTGCTCCGTGCAAGTCAGACCGGAAAGCCAGTACAGTACGGGCAATTTCTTCTTGGATGCCTGCGCCGGGAGAAATACAGAGAAGTTCATTGAACAGTCGAGTGAGGCCGACTCGTGACGGTACACGTCCTGCCATCCGTCAAAACAGGCACGGTGTTCTATCTGTTCCATTGCCATTCCTATAAATGGGCGGATCCGTATGAACGATCCGCCCCGAGTTTTCCTACTTCAGCACACCACTGCGCTTGGCGATGTGCGTGGCTATCGCGTCCATTAGCGGAGGATTGAGTGCGTCGTGCGGTGTGAGTCCAAGCTCGGTAAGCCGGGCCCGAACGTCATCCATTTGTTCTGGTTTTGCACCGCCGCCTTCGATCACTGATGAGACGAATGCTGCAAAACGTGGCTCTTCCCAGCCGTTGTCGTTGGACAGTTCGGTATGCACGAAGTCGAGACCGTAGAAAGGATGGTCGCGGTTCTCTATCCGACCAAACATGTGCGTTCCGCACGCCTTGCACGCATGACGCTGGATAGCAGCCTTCTCGTCGACCACCTGTAGCTTTTCCGGATGAGCCGTGACTTCGACCTTGTCTCGCGGAACTACTCCCACCACTGAGAAAGCCGCGCCCGCGGGTTTCCAGCACTTGGTGCAGCCGCAAGCATGGTTGTGTGCGACGTTGCTTTCCACCCGGACTTCGACTTTGTCGCTCTCACAATTGCAATGGAGGGTGCCGCCGGCGAAGCTGGGTGTACCCTTCTTGACACCGGCGTCTACTGACGGGTGAATTGCCACAGTACTCATTTTGAATTCTCCAATATTTTCAGAATAAAAATTGGTGCAATAGCGCCGCACCAATGACTGCGCACGGTCGTGTCTTAGTAGTTGATCACGGTGCGAATCGACATGCCGTCGTGCATCAGATCGAATGCTTCGTTAATCTGATCGAGCGGCAATTTGTGCGTGACGAACGGGGCAAGCTGGATGTCACCTCGCATGGCGTCTTCCACCATGCCCGGCAGTTGTGAGCGACCTTTTACGCCACCAAATGCTGAGCCTTTCCATGTGCGGCCCGTCACCAGCTGGAACGGGCGTGTCGAGATTTCCTGACCGGCCCCCGCGACACCAATGACTACGGACTGTCCCCAACCGCGGTGTGCGCACTCGAGCGCCGCACGCATGACATTGACGTTGCCGATGCATTCGAACGAATGGTCGACGCCCCAACCGGTCATCTCAACGATGACTTGCTGGATCGGCTTTTCATGGTCTTTCGGGTTGATGCAATCGGTGGCGCCGAAGACTTTCGCCAGATCGAACTTCGAAGGATTGGTGTCGATCGCGATGATCCGGCCGGCCTTGGCCTGGCGAGCGCCCTGAATGACAGCGAGCCCGATGCCGCCGAGCCCGAACACGGCGACGCTGTCGCCAGGCTGGACCTTCGCGGTATTGTGCACAGCACCGATACCCGTCGTGACGCCGCAACCCAGCAGGCAGACCTGTTCGTGATCGGCAGCCTGATTGATCTTTGCCAGGGAGACTTCGGCGACAACGGTGTACTCGCTAAACGTCGAGCAGCCCATGTAGTGGTAGATCGGTTGACCGTTATAGGAGAAGCGGGTCGTACCGTCAGGCATCACGCCTTTGCCCTGGGTGGCACGTACGGCGACGCACAGGTTCGTCTTGCCCGACTTGCAGAACAGGCATTCGCCGCATTCCGCGGTGTAGAGCGGGATCACATGGTCGCCTGGCTGAACCGACGTGACGCCTTCGCCGATTTCCACCACAACACCTGCGCCTTCGTGCCCGAGCACACAGGGAAACAGGCCTTCAGGGTCGTCGCCTGACAGCGTGAAGGCGTCTGTATGGCATACGCCTGTATGGGTGATCTTTACTAATACTTCGCCTTTCTTTGGCGGGGCAACATCGATCTCGACGATGTCCAGGGGGGTTCCTGGCGCGAATGCAACTGCAGCACGTGATTTCATGACAGATCTCTCAATTGGACGACGAAGACAAGCAGTATGAGTATCTGGACGGGCTCGGGTCGCACATCATCACCGCAGGTAGGTGCGTACGAGATCGATAACGCCGTCGATCGATGCGTTGGCGTCGCCATTGAGGTTGGCTGCGTTAGAAAACTCCTCACGCAAATGGCTCTCGAGCACGCCGGCCATCAGACCATTGACCGCGCCGCGCGTTGCGGCGATCTGCTGCAGAACCGGCGCGCACTCAGCACCCGCCTCCAACGCCCGTTCAAGCGCATCGACCTGCCCACGTAAGCGCCGGACACGGGTAATTACAAGCTTTTTGTCTTGGGGTGAATGCGGCACGCGACCTCCGATAGATACTGGGCGTGAGTATGTGGTATCGCCGCCGCCCCTCTTTATCTCAACGTCCAGCTTTTTCATGGCGTAAGCGAAAACTCCAGGTGAGTGGCGACTACCTGGCTCTTGCGAAGACCTATGCGAAGAGTATTGTGTGAGACACAGGGGACTCCGGGAAAGACCTGGGCAGTGCGCTGGACGTTCCGATAAGCCCGAGGCCGGCCGCAGTCGTAATATTGATATCTAT
>NZ_JARESS010000126.1:0-5952 GCF_046027915.1 Paraburkholderia sp. RL17-347-BIC-D | reverse complement strand
GCCGGACCTGCACGTGGACGGCGAAATGCACGGCGACATCGCGCTCGACGCGAATCTGCGCCGCGAAGTGATGCCCGACTCGACGCTCGAAGGCGACGCGAACCTGCTGGTGCTGCCGAACATCGACGCGGCCAACATCTCGTACAACCTGCTGAAGACGGCCGCGGGCAACAACATCGCGATTGGTCCGATGCTGCTGGGCGCGGCCAAGCCGGTGCATGTGCTGACGGCGTCGGCGACGGTGCGCCGGATCGTCAACATGACGGCGCTGCTGGTGGCGGATGTTGTGGGCGGCCGCATGAACGGTTGATTCTTGCGCCTCGGCTTGGTCACGCGGATGCAGCAAAGCAATCTCGCGTTGCACGATGCCCACGAGGGTACTCTCGGTCCGACATCGCGAGCCGGGTTTACTGGACGAAAAGCCTGCGCGTATGTCTGGATGGGCGTCGACGGCCCCAAGCCTGGCGCTCCGCTTCACAACCCGCACTACGACTTCAACGACGACGCATTGGCTGCCGGTGCCTCATATTGGGTGAACGTCGTGAAGGCGTTTGGCGCTGCGCATGTGTGAAGCTTCGCCGCTGCCCTGTGCGACTGTGTGGTCTGTAATGGCCGCGCGGCGCCGACGCCTGAAGACACTATGACTTTCCGTGAGGCAGAGGCTGGCGCGCCTGCTGCGAGGCGGTTTCGATCGTCACTTCGCTGTGCAGCAGGAACGTTGCCAATTCCGGCGTGCCCGGTTGAGCATCGGTCACCAGGGTCCAGTCGCGTTCGAGTGGGGTCCAGTGCTGCTGGCTCGCGCGATCCAGTTTGTGCGACGTCACCAGCACGAAGACGTTGGCCGCCTGCCTGATGATGCATTCCTTCAGATAGGCCTGCTCGGCGGTCGCCTCGCAGAGCCCACGGCCGGCGACCACGCCGTCCGCGCCAAGAAAAGCCTTGTCGACGGACAGGCGGTTCAGCGCGATCTGCGCGAGCGGCCCAAGCGTGCTCATGCTTGAGGGCCGCAGGTCGCCGCCGATCAGCGTGACCGGCACGTCGCTCGACGCAAGCAGGCCAATTGCCAGCAGGTTGTTGGTGACCACGCGAATGTCGCGGCGGCCGGCCAGCAGCCGGGCCATTGCAGCGGTGGTGGTGCCGCCGTCGAGAAAGATGGTGTCGCCGTCCTGGACGTGGCTCACCGCCACCTGCGCGATCGCGTCCTTTTGCTCGCGGAAGCTTTCGCGCCGCAGATCGAGCGACTCCTCGGGTTCGTGAATCCCGACCGAGGCGGCCGCGCCTCCGTACGTGCGCACGATGAGCCGTTCGTCGGCGAGCGCGCGCAGGTCGCGACGTACGGTTGCTTCGGACATGCCGAAATGCTCGCACAGGGCGCCCACGTCGTTCATGCCGGACAGAACGGCCTTCAGCATCGCCTCGCGGCGGTTCGTAACTTTCATGGTGATAGAGGGTAGCGGGTCATCCGAATGCTGCGCGCAATAGAGAGGAGAGGCGCCAACGGGCGTAAGTGTAATCAAACCGGCTGCTGGAGCAACGCCTGCGGAGCGGGGCGCGCTGCGCCCGCGACGTCGTTACGGCATACAAGTGGTTTTGGCTCAATGTGATCGATTCAATCAAATTCGACCCCATTACGCCTGAACGTGCTCGTTTCTGGCGAATTTGCCAGCCTCGACAACTTGTTAATGAGCGGATTGCGCAGGGGCGTCTCGTGGCGTACACTCCGAATGACTGAATCAGTCATTTATAAATGATTGTTTCGATCATTTCCATACAGGAGACAATGATGGCCCAAGTTCCTATCAAGCGCGCGATCGAACGCGTTCCGGGCGGGATGATGATCGTCCCGCTACTGTTCGGCGCAATGATCGCCACCTTCTTGCCGGGCATGCCGAAGTTCTTCGGCTCGTTCACGAATGCGTTGTTTACCGGCGCGTTGCCGATTCTCGCCGTGTTTTATGTGTGCATGGGCGCGTCGATCGATGTGAAGGCAACGCCTTATCTGCTCAAGAAGGGCGGGGCGCTATTCGCGGCGAAGGTCGGGTCCGCGATTATGGTGGGTGTCGTGCTGGGCCACTTTTTGGGTGAGCAGCCGGTTTCGTCCGGACTGTTCGCGGGAATGTCGACGCTGGCGGTGGTTGCCGCGATGAACGACACGAACGGCGGCCTGTACATGGCGTTGATGGGTCAATATGGCAAGTCTGAGGACGTCGGTGCCTATACGATCATGTCGCTCGAATCCGGCCCGTTCCTGACGATGGTCACGCTCGGCGTAGCCGGGCTGTCGGCGTTTCCGTGGCAGACGCTGGTCGGCAGCATCCTCCCGCTCGCGGCCGGCATGCTGCTCGGCAATCTGGACCGTGAGATGCGCAACTTTCTCGGCCGCGCGGTGCCTGTGATGATTCCGTTCTTCGCCTTGGCGCTGGGCGCGAGCCTCGACCTGCACAAAGTATGGCAAGCCGGCTTGCTCGGCATTGGCCTCGGCGTCGCGGTGGTGATCGTGACGGGCATCCCCCTGTATTTGACCGATCGGCTGACTGGCGGCACGGGTGTCGCAGGCGTGGCGGCAGCCAACACGGCTGGCAACGGAGCGGCTGTGCCGGCGCTGATTGCAGCGGCCAACCCGGTCTATGCCGAGGCCGCGAAGAGCGCGACTTTGCTGGTCGCCTCATGCGTCGTCGTGACCGCAATCGTGTCGCCGATTCTTACTGCGGCCGTCGCAAAGCGAATTGGCAAGCAGGCCGACGCGAGCCGCGCGGCTGCATTGGAGGCGACCCGGTGAGCAGCACGAGCATTCTGATCATCGCCGACGACCTGTCCGGCGCCGCCGACTGCGCGATTGCATTTGCGGGAGCGGGGCGCAGTACGGCGGTGACGCTGAACGCGTCACGCGCGATGGGCGCGGCGGAGGTGATCGCGGTGGATACCGACACGCGCCGCATGCCGCCGGCCGAAGCTGCACACTGCACCAGCGCCGCGTGGCTGGCGCAGCGCGGGCCGGGTCGGCGTCTGTACAAGAAAATCGATTCGACCTTGCGCGGTAACTGGGCCGCGGAAGTAGCCGCGTTGCAGCCGCTCGCGGGCCTCGCCATCGTCGCCACGGCCTTTCCTGCCACTGGGCGCACCGTCCGTGAGGGCCGCGTATTCGTGCGCGGCGTGCCGCTCGAAAATACGGAAACGTGGCAGCTCGAACACGCCGCGCACTCCGCCGACCTCAACGCCATGGTCAAGGCGGTCGGCTTGCGCACCGCGGCCCTGGGTGTCGACGCGCTGCGTGGCGATCCCGCAGCGTTGCGCGCTGCCATTGCCGCCGTGGCGAGCAGTGGCGCGCAGGCGCTCATCGTCGATGCGGAAACGGATGAGGATTTGAGAGCACTCGCGCAGGCGACAGCGTCGATGGAGGAAGCCCTGTTCTGGGTCGGCTCGGGCGGTCTGGCTCGCGAACTGGCGTCGTTGAGTGACCTGTTCGAGGTCGCCACGGAAGCCGCGCAAGACGCGCCGCCGAAGCCGGACCAGCAGAGAAGCGCGATCCTGATTCTGGTGGGCAGTCTGTCGGCCGTCTCGGAACAGCAATGCGCGATGCTGCGCGAGCGTGCGGGCGTGGGCGAGTTGATCGTGCCGCCGGTCGTGCTGCGCGCGGGCGAGTCTCATCAGGAGTGGACGGCCTGGCAGGCACGCGTTGGCGCGCATCTGAGCGCGCACACCGACTTGCTGGTGCGAATTGGTCGCGACGATCTGTTCGATCCCGCCGAAGGCGCGCAATTGTCTGCGTCGCTCGCTTCGCTCGTCGCACCGTTTTTCACGCATCTGAGCGGTTTGATCGCGACGGGCGGCGAAACCGCGCGCGCGATGCTCGGTACAGCCGGCATCGACAGCCTGCAATTGCTTTCGGAAATCGAGCCGGGCGTGGCAGTGGGCCGCCCGTACGGCAACCCGCGCCTCACCGTCGTCACCAAAGCCGGCGCATTTGGCAGCGAGCATGCGCTGTACGGCGCCTACCTTCATCTGCGGGGCACACCGGAGTTCGCTGACAACGAGTCCGGATCGGCTCACCCGAGCGGCAACACAACATCTTCGCCGGCTCGCGAAACGAACCAACGTCATTCAGGCAAAACATCATGAGCAACTATCTTCCAGTCATCGGCATCACGATGGGCGACGCAGCGGGCGTGGGTCCGGAAATCGTCGTCAAGAGCTTGACGCACGAGTCCGTCTACCGGCAGTGCCGGCCGCTCGTCATCGGCGATGCCGCGCGCCTCGAGCAGGCCAACCGGATTGTCGGCGGCAGCACGAAAGTGCGTCGCATCGCGAAGCCGGCTGATGCGCAATATGAGCAGGGCACCATCGACTGCATCGACCTCGGGCTGATTCCCGCCGACCTGCCTTTCGGCGCACTGTCGGCGCTCGCAGGCGACGCCGCGTATCAGTACATCGCGCGCGCCGTCGAACTCGCGAAGGCCGACGAGATCGATGCGATCTGCACGGCGCCGCTGAACAAGGAAGCGTTGCACGCCGGCGGTCACAAGTATCCCGGCCACACTGAAATGCTCGCGCATCTCACGGGCATCGAGGAGGTGTCGATGATGCTGGTCGCGCCGAAACTGCGCGTGATTCACGTGACGACTCACATCGGCATTATCGATGCGATCCGCAAGATCGAACCGGGCCTCGTGCAGCGCACGCTAGAGCGAGGCCATGCGACGCTGGTGAAGGCGGGCATTGCCAATCCGCGCATCGCCGTGTGCGGCATCAACCCGCATGCCGGCGAAAACGGCCTGTTCGGTTATGGCGAGGAAGAGGAAAAGATCGTTCCGGCCGTGCAGGTCTTGCGTGAACGCGGCTGGGACATCGAGGGCCCGCTTCCGGCCGACACGCTGTTCTTCCGTGCGGGACGCGGCGACTTCGATCTGGTGGTGGCGATGTACCACGATCAGGGCCATGGTCCGGTCAAGGTGCTCGGCCTCGAAGCCGGCGTCAACGTGACGGTCGGACTCGATGTGATCCGTACCTCGGTCGATCACGGCACGGCGTTCGATATCGCAGGCAAAGGCATCGCTGACGAACGCAGCCTGCTCGAAGCACTGCGGCAAGGCGCCGAACTTGCGACGCGCCGCGCCTGACGCGGCTTGAAATCGATGTACGTGCGCGGTGCCGCCCGCTCGCGCGGAGCGGCACCGTGCCCTTAGGGCTGTAGTTGTCAGGGTTATGCAAACACGACGCACTGAAGACTTTCGCGAAAGGCTACTCGAAGCGGGTGTCGCGCTGTTCGCCGAAACGGGTTATCACGGCACCGGCGTAAAAGACATCGTCGAGCGTGCCGGCGTGCCGAAGGGCTCGTTCTACAACTACTTCGAGAGCAAAGAGGCATTCGGCGCGGCAATCCTGCAACACTACGCGCAGGAGCAGGCCGCTGAATGGAAGCGGTATTCGCGCGAAGCGGCATCGTCCGACCCGCTGCTCGCGCTTCGCGGCATCTACGCATGCATCGTTGCCGACTACGAAGCCTGTGACGACCGCTACGGTTGTCTGGTCGGCAACTTTGCAGGAGAGATCGCGCAGTCGAGCGATCTGTGCCGGCTCGCCGCGCGCAGGACGGTCAATGAATGGCGTGTCGGCTGTGCCGATTATCTGCGGCGCGGCCAGGAATACGGCTCCGTGCGGCGCGATCTTTCGGCTGATGCAATGGCTGACCTGTTCTGGAATGCGTGGGAAGGCAGCTTGTTGCGCATGAAGCTGGATGACTCCGTCGAGCCGCTGAAGGCTTGCGTGCATTCCATGTTCGATCTGTTTTTCAAATCCCCGCAGTAACGGTCGTGGCTGGTTTGAACGGTGTCTGGTGTCGATCCGGGTAGCCGTTTATTCCGTTTTGAGACGACCGGTCATTTCAATGTAAGGAAGAGAGATTCAATGCAGAACTTTACGTTTCATAACCCCACACGAATCATTTTCGGCGAC
>NZ_JARESS010000125.1:0-6300 GCF_046027915.1 Paraburkholderia sp. RL17-347-BIC-D | reverse complement strand
TGGCCCTCAGGAAGAGCATGTCCGGCTGCAGAAAGTTCTGGGTTCGGCCACTTTAGGCCATTCGAGAGAGGACTTGGTGATCCGCCGTAGAGTGCATCACATATCGGACGGCTTGTGTTGCGTGATCAGCTTGTCGGCTTCCTTCGACTGCAGAAACACGTTCCGCTGTTCAAGGCGAGAGCCGTTCGCGTCGATGTCGAAATGTATGTAGGTGATCGCCGCGCCACCCTTCAAGTGCCAGACCTTTTTCCAGAACGGTGCGCCCTGCGAGGTCTGCCCGGGCCAGTACTCCGCACTGGGATTGCCGTAGCGCTGTTGAAACTGGCTCGTCATGGCCACGTCGAAGGCGGCGTCCGCCACGTCGCTCGCCGGTGGCGCGAAACTGATCGTAATCAGCACGAGCCGGTCATTCAGAAATTGCGCGATTGTGCTCGAAGGCTCGTTGCCGAACGTTGTCGATTTGCTGGAACACCAGCGACCGACACTTGATGGTGGAGCATCGGCGCAGACGAAGTTCTCGCCAGCGTGCTGCTGGAGGAATGTTTGCTCGGATGCGCCGAAGCGCGTGGCCTTGTAGGAAAGGTCGACCGTAGGTCCCGCAGCGACCACCTGCGCGGCAAAAAGTAGTGCGACGGTCGTGGCCGCCATGGTCGAGACTGTGGTCGATTTCATCCTGGTGCTCCCTGATGGGTTCGGGCTCGTACTCGGGCTTGCAATCGGGGCCAATCCCGTACGCTTCTTCCGTGCAGCCGACAATAATACGCGCACGGAGCATATCCGATACCACCGAGAGAACCCGAGGCCGCCAAGTTATAGCACGGTTACCCGGGACGACGCGCCCAATGACCGCTTTGGAGCGCATCGACGGACCGCTTGGGGTCGATGCTGTTGAAAAAGTCGCTGACCGTCTCTCTCAAAAGGTTTTTAGGGGTCTTCCTACCCTTAACCTGCGTTCGCCAGCGGTTTGTAGGCCGATCTAAGGGGTCGTTTTTCTCACCGGCGATTTGAGAAAGCAGAGCAGCGACTTTTTCAACAGCATCGGTCGGCTGCGGCCCTTGGCGGATGGCCTCGCAATTTAGTAACCGCAGCCCGCGTCGGCGGTCCTATCGCCGACCGTTCAACCCTCGGCTTCCGTCTACGTCCGGGAAGTCTTACGATTTCCGTTTTTCCAGTCTTACGAAAGGTACCACCAGTCTCACGAATTCCGTTTCCTCGCACGAGTGTCCATGGTCGTTCTGGCAAGAATTGATTCAGCTATGATACTGTATAAATATACAGTATCGCGAGCACCCGGCTATGTCACGGTCCGAGAATCAATTGTCGGAAAACCGAATTCGTTGGACTAACGGCACGATTAGCTGGACTCGAAAGCCCGGAATTGACTGGACTGCCGGGAAGACGGGCAAATCCATGGCTTGCCGCGCTCGGCAGTCGACGTCAGGCACCGTGCAGATGAGGCTGTGTTCAAGATGGCGGGAGACGTTTTACGACCCACTCCCGACATTGAACGCGCTGCCGCCTCTATGGCAGCTTTCAGCCGCGCAGCAGCCATTCACGTCGTCGCTCCAGAAGACAAGTCTTTGGCCATAACCGCCATTCGTTGAACCGCACACGGCGCGGCAGCGAATGTCCGCCAGCCGGGAAATTCGAACGCGCCTGCCCGACCCCTATGCGCAGTTCGCGATTAGGCGCAGTTCGTACATTGGCAGGTGGTTGTTCAGCGAAGGCGAGGTCGCAACAGTACAACATCCACACAGCGCCCTGAAATACCGCTCGCTACGCGAGTTTCGCCAGCAAACAAACTCTCCAACCTAAGCGTGACCGCGTGTCCGGTCATGCAGGGGGCAAGTCCAAAACACTGATCGCTCCCCGTCAGCCGATAATTTCGCAGTCGTCACTTAAAATAGCGTCGGACACGGCATATATTGCGGCTCTTATTTTCGTGAGTGGGGCGGGTTGGATCGTGCTCGAAAGCCTATTGCGACTACTCTGGAGGCGCTCGCGGCCTTGACTTGGTCCTTCGAGCGGCTTCGTGCTTGCTGCGCGCACTCCAATTGTGCTTGAGCCAGTACGTTAGTCGTCACGGTTGTTGGTGTGACGATGCCCAACTAGCTTTAGATGAGACACTGAACTATCGTCTAAAGGCTCTCGTAATTTCCCTGCGGAGACGGCTATGACTTGGAGTTCAATGAGCGGATACTTCATTCAAAGCACATACGGGGATGCGGGAAACTTCGAGGTGATTGTTCCTTGGGTGGGAGGAGGCTTAGCGCATTACTGGCGTGATAATGATTCTGCGACGTTGGATTGGCACGGCCCTATCCTATTTGGGGAAGGTCGCATCTCAGGCGTCTCATTCATCGAAGGCGATTACCAGTTCACAGATAATGAAGATCATTGCGATTTCGAATTGATTGTAGTCCGCCAGGTGGACGATCCGAATGACACAGACTCACATGGTGTTCTTGAATCGTATTGGCGCGAAAACAGTCCTCCATTTACATGGCATGGCCCGTTTCGACCCATCCCGAGTGTGGACAACGTCGAAAACAATCCCGCCTTGATCCAAGGCGGATTCACTGATCCTATCGGCAACAACAAGTTGGTTATCGGCGACCCTGGGAACCATCAAAACTTCTACATAGCCTACATGACGGCTGATGGAAAACCGGCGCTCTTCGCCCGTTACAACAACCCTACAGTACTGACTAACGAGGAGACGCCTCCTGACAAAAGCTGGCATTTTCTAGGCTTTTTGAAATCGACTGGGGAAGTGCGAGGAGACGGCATATGCTTGATGGAAGGGCCGTGGGGCACGGGGTACGTTGACTCGTATTCTCTGCGTGACAGCCCAAAACAAAAAATATTTGGCGGTGACTTAAACCTGCTTCTATGCGCGGAGGGAGATTTGCAGTTTTATTTCGCGGTTCCCGGCGTGACTTGGAATATAGATCCCGTTTCGTGGAGGGGTCCTTCGGTCGTAGGACGCGGTTACAGAGGGCGCCCATGTGTCATCCACGGAAGTATCGGTTACAAGAACCGGCCCATTTTTGGCAACGACCATTTCGGCCATTATGAGATGGTTGTACCCCGCATGGATAGTGGTCTTGCCCATTTTTGGAAAGATCTCGGGGATGCTTACCAAACCCAAGCAGCCGGAACTCACTTCCCCGGAGACATATACCCTGTGGAGTGGACCGGTCCTTGCGTCTTCGGCAGCGGTCATTATGACGAGGTGTCGTTCATCCAAAGCAACTATTCGTCCAGTGGTGATAACGGCAATTTCGAGTTAGTTGCGCGTCGCAAGGGGCAGCAAGGATTTGACTTTTACTGGCGCCCTGATAACGAAGGATGCACGTGGTATGGTCCCGTACAAGTTGGGTACGCGCCACATGCAACGATTACTCACCTGAATTCGCGGTTCAATGAAAAAGTTGTCGACTCTGAGGAAGTTGTCTTTGATTGGAAGGGTTGCAATTTGAAAAGTGCGCCAGCAGAACTCAATCAACCTCGCACGTTCAAAGGCACGAAAGAAACCCTACAGCAGATTTATGAAATCGAGGCAGTCGTCACTAATTTCACGCCAGGTACCGCCGTAGTGTGGACGTTATTTGATCATCTGTTGCAAGACGGGATAGGTTCAGTTTTCTCGATCCAGTATAAACTCGACGGACTTAAAGTCACGCTTTGGAACATGCCCGGGGATACTTCCAACCGGGCAGGAAGCTTGGTAGTCCGGCTCCCGGACGATACGGTGCCGATGCCAATCCCCAGTTTCGCATCTGCTGCGGTGAGCTTCCAAGGAATAAGCACGACATGGGAACCGGACTTTTACGAAATAGTGGGCAGTTGCAAAGCAGCATGGGGCACGCTCTTGCAGCATCTCGCGACCACCCCTCAGCCTATCCCGCATTATGAGCCGGGTGAGTTGATGCAAATCAGCCAGGAACATCTTGTAGAAATCATTGGGAAAGTCCTAGCGTCGCAGGAAAGCAATGTTGCGCTACAGACTCTAAAATTTTCATCGAAATCAGAGTTGGTAGATCTCATTCAACAACTCGCTGTCCGGCATCCCGATGCGGTACGGGGAGTCTTGGGCAACCCCCGAAGCTAAGGGAAAGGCCGAGGCGTTTGAACGCCCAGTACGGCAGAGGCGCGAGATTTGCAGCAGTATCCGCTACCGCTGCTTCAAAACGCAGTTCTCGATCATTGTTAGCGCGAGACATGATCGTCGGGTAACCGCTGCCGAGGAGGCCGCGTGAACGGCCGTTCCAGTCCCGGAACCTGCCATAGCCCTCGCATTTGGTCGACCGGCACGTGCGCTGCCATTCGCGCAACGGTCTCGACGATTGCATATGAATTGGCAACTATCGGCCAACTCCGGCCAGTCGACCATGCTCTCAGGCCGACATTCAAACGTCGGCTTCCTTCTGAAGGTGCTCGAAGGGGAGCGCTGCAAAGCAGCGCCCTAAGCGCACCTTGCCAGCAACCCTAGCCATGCAGTTGCAAATTGCGTTCGATAATGCGCGCGGCACGGGGATCGGAGACCAAGAACTTGTCGACCGGTCGCAATTTGCTTCCGCTATGGTCTTGCCCGTTCGTCCGCGCTAGCCCTGCGCCGATCCAGTTTTCGATCTTTTTGCTCGACGCTTGCTGGCTTATGCGGAAAAGGCCTGAAACTGTCTTGTTACTAAATTCGGTGCTCGGCAGTTTCGTTATCTGTTCGATGTGCGAGGGCGAGAATTCATCCTGAACGGTTTTCGTGGAATATAAGTCCATCCCGGAGTCAAACGCTTGGCGCGTGAGTTTGGAGAAATGTCCTTGATTCTGCTGGATATGATTGGTCAAAACCGTGTCGAGAATGGTCACGAGTTTGCGCGGTGACATCGCTGCAAGCTGCGTCAGCTCGTCATAGACATTTTTTTCATCGACCGAGCCGTCGCAGATATCAGCAAGCTTCGTTACCTTTTTCTTGGAGAAGTGGTCGAGCCGTGCTTCCACTAGCTGTCGAAGATACGACTTCTCCCACTTAATAGTTTCATTGGGTAGGCGATCCCAGCGGACGGACATCTTTTCTTCAAGGTTCAAGTTTGACCGGACACGATCCAACAGGTAAAACGACCATCCGAGCCCAGCAATTTCATGTAGCTGCACGTTCGAAAAAATAGGGTAGATAAGTCGTGCAGCGACGAGCGCGTCATTCGTCGTCCAATCGGTTTCGTCGATTTTGTCCACCTGAACAAGCAGCCCGCTAAAGCCAAACAGCCTTGCGAACTCCACTGCTTTGTGAAATATGAAAATCGGATCATCGGATTGCCATGCGTCTTTCTGCGCTGCCAACAGCGACTTAAACGCGTCCACGTTGCCCACGTCGAAGTCAAGATATTTCTTGGCGAGACCGCTTGCCAAGTCGACGACGGTGCTGGAAACGGAGTCCCATTTCTTCTCCACCCACATCTGACTTCGCCGTGGCAGAGACACGTTAAGTAGCTCGAAGCACTCGTGCGCGGAAGCCATGCGGGCATTGTCCGGCCGAGACAGATAGAAGCATGCGATGGCTTTGTCTACAAACGCACGATCGGCTTTGCTGAGGGCCTTGAGCATGGACTCAGCTTCACCTTTATCGAACGACGACAGCCAAGCCAAAGTTGCTTCGATCGTCAGGTAGAAGACTTGGTTGGCGTAAAGGCCGAGGCTGGTGTCCTTGCCGACGTGCTGGCGAAAGACCGAGAAATTGGTGAGGACGACGGTCAATGGCCGACCGGCGGTCTCCTTCCACAAGTTTCTTTGCACGGTAATGCGGGTTGCACTTTTCCCACTGCCTCGGCTTCCACACAAAGTGTAGGTGCCAAGTGACCGAGCCGCCTCCTGTACTCTATCGAGATACGGCGGCCGGATCGCATACTGATCGATCTCAGGCTCACGTTCGGCGGTGTTGGACTCGAAGGGGTTTCGGTGAAACCCTAGCTGAGCGTAAAAGTCTGTTTCCATGGAATCCCCGTCAAATTTTTTCAATTGTAAGACAAATGTGAGCGCAATTATATTTTAGTAGTAGTGGCATCCGCACGCCTGAACGCTTGAGCCATCGTCGGCTTCGTCACGACTTGACGGCCAGATCGAAGAGGCAAATGGCCCTTCTAACTTGAAAGCGGTCATCACGACTGCGCCGGTCGGATCGGCCGCAGTGGGTCGGTTTTTGCCCTTCGCACAGGTTACGATCAGCGATCGATCAAGGTCTGCGTCGGACCGGGTTCGGACGAATCTGTTGAAAAAGTCGTGTTTCGATTTGAGGTACGGGCA
>NZ_JARESS010000124.1:0-6324 GCF_046027915.1 Paraburkholderia sp. RL17-347-BIC-D | reverse complement strand
GTCGGCGTTGTCGACGGCGGTCGCGGTTTTCGTCAGCGTGACGGCCGGTGCGTCGACGGCGACGGCGACGCTGTTCGACGTGGCGGCGCCGCTGTTCACCGACATCGACGCCGAAAGCACCGTACCCGGCATGTTGCTGGCGATGTTCTCGACCACCGCGTTGAACTGGACGATGACGAAGTTGGCCTGCGCCTTGCCGTCGTTATTGGAGAGCGTGCCGAGGTCGATGGTGACGGTGTTGCCGTTGACGGTGATCGCGCCCGGTGGCAGCGCGTTGCCCGGACGGAAGGTGGCGACGTCGTCAGCCGAACTGACGGTGTTCGTGGCGCCCGACGGCGACAGGAAGTTCGCGCCGCCCGGCGTGCCGTCCTGCATCTGCGGCAGCCCCGAGATCGCGTTGTTGCTCGAAACGATATCGCCGTCCGGGCTGACCAGCGTGAACGTCACGCTGCCCGGCAGATATTCCATGCCGGGCGGCAGGTCGAAGGTCAGCGTGGCCGGGTTGGCGCCTTCCGGAATCTGCACCACACCGTGCAGCGTGACCACTTCGCCGACCGTGGCTTCGGTAGTCGCTTGCGTATTGTTCTGCGCCGGCGGGTTCGTCGGGTCCGTGTTGTTCGATTCGCCGCTGATTGACAGCGTCGGCGTGATCTGGCCGATCTGCACGGTTTGCGTCGCGCTGTTGGCGGTGAACTGATGCCCCTGCTGCGCACCCGGCAGCGAGTAATACGTGACCGGCGTGGCCGTGGCCGACGTGTCGACCGTCATCGTGGTGCCGGCCGGCTGGTTGGTGGCTACGTGCGCCTGGAACGTGAACGTCGCGGTCTGGCCGACGCCGAGCGCGCCGACCATGATGTCCAGCGGGCCGCTGCCGGAGACGCTGCCGCCCGTGCCGCCGCCGGTATATGCCAGCGTGCCCGCGTCGTAGATCAGGCCGGGCGGCAGATTGAGCAGATCGGATACATCGTTGGCAATGCCGGTGCCGTTGTTGGTCAGCGTGACCGTGTAGGTCAGGTCTTCGTTACTGAATACCGTGCCGTTGTTCGCGATCGGCGCGCCGGTGTTGCTGTCGGCTACCGTCATGTGCTCGGTCACGCTCGGATCGAGTTCGGTGAGCGTGGTGCTGGCGCGCGCGGTCTGGTTGGTGTCGTATGAAAGGACCGCGGTGTTCTGAAAGGTGCCACCCGGATCGGGCGTCGCGCCTGGGGCGAGGGTGGCGGTGTACTTAATGACCACCGTGCCGTTGGCGTCGAGCTGGCTGTTGGTCAGTGTCGGGCCCAGATCGAACGTGAGCACGGTCTGGCCGCCGACGATGGAGACCGAGGCGTTGCCGCTTCCCGCGACGCCGTTGAAGGTGATTCCGTCGACGCTGGCGAGCGTCATGCCGGCCGGCAGCGTATCGGTCACGATGATGTCGCTGCTGCCGTTCGACGTCACGCCTTCCGCCACCGTGACGGTGATCTGGTACTGCACGGACTCGCCGAGTACGACATCGTTGAGCGGCACGTCCGCATCGCTGCTGCCAATGCCGTCTTCGCTATGGTGGGCGCGGTGACGGCGATGGTTGCCGAGTCCGACAGCGCCGCCGCGTTTTCGCCGAGCGTCTGCTCGTTCGCGCCGGTGCCCGTGACGAAACCGTTGCCCGCCGCCACGCCGCCCGCGACGCTCGCCCAGTTGACGATCTCCGAGCTTGCCACGAGCGTGGTGCCGGTCGTCTGCGTGGCTTTCAGGCCCAGGTCGTACACGACGTAGACCTTGTCGCCGGCGGCGATGCCCTGCGTGCCGGTGGTGACGGTGAGGCCGGTGCTGAAATAGTCGGCTTCCGCCGTGCCGGACAGGCCGGTGATCAACTGGCCCGCCGAGTTGTAGACCGCGAAGGTGTGCACGTCGGCGGTGGTGTAGCCGGGCGGCAGCGTGCCTTGCACGTTGACGTCCCAGGCGGTTGCGTGACCTTCGTTGTCGACCGTCGACACCACGCGCACCAGGTCGCCGCCATCGACGCCGCTGACGTTGAGGTCGTCGGAATTCAGCGCGGAAGCCGGATCGCTCGCGCCGCTCGGGCTGAACAACGTGCCCACCGCCGTTCCGGCGACCGCGAACGGACCACTCGTGCCGCTCGGCGGGATGCCCGTCTGCGGGGGCCCCGGGTTGGCGGCGTTCGGGTTGGACGTATCCGGCGAAAAAGTACCCTTCGACGGGTTGCCGGCGCTGTCGCCGGTAGTCGACACCACGCCGGTCTTGACCGTCACTTCAGGCTCTTCCAGCGGCGTCTGCTTGATGGCCGACGCGGCGACCGTGTCGCCCGCCGCGTTGGTGTACGAACTGGTGCCCTGGCTGGTCAGCGCGAGGCCGTCGGCGAACGGCTTGTTTGACGCCACCACGCTGAACTGTACCTGGACCTGCTGGCCGGGCGTGTTGTTGGGGTCGTCGCGAGTGCCGAAATTGAACGAGATGCTGTTCGCCGTGCCGTTGGCGACCACGGCCGGCGTGCTCGTCTCGCCGGTGAGCGGGTCGATCACCTTGTAGGTGCCGGCGGCGGGCACGATGTCGGCGCTGTTCGTGTCTTGCGAGTAGACGAGGTTGGTGCCGTTCGACAGCGGGTCGGCGGTGTTGAAGACCGGCTCGGGCAGAAAGGCCGTCAGGTCGAGGTTGCCGTAGTCGCCGGTGGTCAGCGTGTACGTGATGCCATACGTGACGGTGTCGCCCGGTTCGATGACCGTGGTGTTGCTGGTGTCGCCGTTCACCGCGATTACGCTTAGCACCATCGAACCCGGCGCGACGGTGTCGGTGACCGTCGAGCCGTCGCTGACCGTGCCGAGGTTGGGATTCGTGATGGTCTGCGCCGTGGTGTCGACCGCCACGACCGTCGCGCTCGTGCCGGCCAGCGTGACCGTGTCGGAAATCGTGTCCTTTTCGCGCAGGCTCGCGCCGCTGTTGGCGTTGGTGTACTTGTCGAGCACCTTGGCGACGAACGAGATCACGCCTTGCGTCGGGCCGACCGACGGTGCGCCGGGGTTGCCGACTTCGCCGCCCACCAGCACCGAGCCGAGCGCGCCGCCTTCGATCAGGCTGATCAGCATGCCGACGTTGAAGTTCACGGTGGTCGCGCCGGTGCCGCCGGCGCTGTCGTCGCGACTGTAATCCCAGGTGACGCTGGAGCCGCTCGCGTTCACCGATTCGCCGTTGACGACGGCCGGCGTGTTATTGGGCAAGTCGCCGAACTGGAGCGTCTGGGTCACGCCGCCGCTCGTGAGCTGGAGCGTCGGCGTCACGTAACCGAGGTCGCCGGGCGCCAGCAGCGTCACGCCGTCGCCGATCAGGTCGGCGATTTTCAGGTTGTTCAGCGAGAAATAATCGGACACCTCGAAGGCGATCGAATACGTGACGGGCTCGCCCGGCACGATGTTACCGTTCATCGAGTTGTCGGTGACCTGGATGGCGAGCGCCTTCGCGACGAACGACGTCGAATCCGTGTTGGTCGAGCTGTTGCCGGAGATGGGCTGCAGGCCGGCGGCGTGATCGACGGACGCGGTGGTGGCCTGCCACGCGCCGGTGTAGCTGTAGATCGCGGTCGTGTCGATCGTGCGCGGCGCGCCGTCCGGCGTCAGCACGGCCACGCCGTTGGCGTCGAATTGCGGCACGAAGACCGGAATCTTGATAACGATCGGTGCGCCGCTGGCGTCGGTGCCGAGCGAGTCGAAATGGATCGTAACGGTGCCGCCCGCCGTGCCCGGGCCGCCGGTGCCCGGATGGAACGTGGCCGTGCCGGTGACGCCGCCGGGGCCGGTGATGCCGATCGTGCCGGCGGTGTATTCCACCTGGTCGGGCAGCTTGAACGTGAAATCGAGACCCTGGATCGCGTCGCCGTTCGTGACGGGCGCGGGCGTGATCGTCACGACGTAGTTGAACGGATAGTCCGGACCGGTGGCGGTTTCGCCTTCGTGCAGGTCGGTTGTGGCGCTGACGTCGAGCAACGAAACCGTCGACGACGAGGATGTCGATGCGCCGATCAGCGACTGGTCGACGACTGGGTCGTTGAGCGGATCGGCGCCGTACTGGAAGCCGCCGCTCGCCGTGATTTTCAGCGGCTGGCCCGTGGGCGCGCTGGACAGCTCAGTGCTGTTGTCCATCGTAAACGTGAGCTTGATCGCCGCGGCGGGCTGGCCCGGCGTGAAGCTGCCGAACGGCAACACCAGCACGTACATCGAATCGCCGGCCTGGTAGCCGGGCGGCGCGGTGATGAACACCGGCTTACCGTCGCTGCCGAGCGCGAGTGGGCTGAACGCGCCCAGCCCTTCGCCGGCGACGTTGGTGATCGTGATTTTCTGGAAGCTCACGGCCGTGCCGAGGAACGTCGCGCTAGTCAGCGTGACTTTCTGGTTGGCGTCGGACGGCACGAACAGGTCGATGAACGGACCGTAGCCGACGGCGTTGCCCGCCGCGTTCGAGAAGTTCACCGTTTCCGTGAAGGTGCTGCCAAGCAGGATGTCGCCGGGCACGGTGGTCGGGTCGAAGGTGACGGTCGGGAGCGGCGTGTCGAGCACACCGGTGTAGGCCGCCATGGCCGCCGTGGTGAACGGCGTGCCGACCGCGAGTACGCCCGTGGTGCGTTCGAGCGTCCAGTCGCCGCCCAGTTGCGCGGCGCCGGTGGCATCGGTCGATGCGCCGACCTGCGCGCCCGTCAGCGCGTGAACGCTGTTGACGAAGGCCGCGCCGCTGTCGCCCGCACCCACGTCGCAACCCCAGAATTCGATGTCGCCATTGGCGGCGAGATGGTCGCCCCACGACGCCACCTGGCCCGCATGGCTCGCGAGCGTGGCGGCCGTGACGGGCGCGTTGCCCAGTTCGAGCTGACCGGCCTGGCCGTAGGTGAGGAAGTGGATCGCGGTAAGGTCCGAACGCCCCTTGAGCGCTGCCGTGACCTGCGCGATACCGTCGCGATCCGGGTCGATCAACACGACCTGGACGTCGCTCTTTACGCCCGCCGCCAAGGTTTGCCAGTTCGAAACGCGTGGATCGACGAAGAGGATTTCGGTTGCGTGCGGGTTGGGCGCGAGGGCCGGGACGCCGGGGTAGAGCGCCGCATTCGCCGACTCGCGATGCAGCTCCGCGTTCAGCCCGTGGTGGTGATGGTGGTGGACATGAGTCGTCGCGTGCGACGCATCGGGATGGGTGTGTTCGTGTGCAGAATGCGCTGCTTTGTTAGCGACGGCGGCAATGCTGCCGTCGAACAGATGACGTGCCTCTAGAACAAGTTTCATGTCTACCCCGATTTTTGTTGTGCAATCTAACTGTTTTAATTTTGCACATCAAGTGTCTTCGGTATGGATTAAACGAGATTTAACTATTGAGTTTTGGGGCCGGGAGAATGGAAACACAATTAAGACTGCTATTTGGGATCCGGCGTTTTAAACGTCATGAGGCCATGGCGTGACATACGTATGAAAGCCCTGCAAAACCTGGCATCGGTAAGGGCTTTGAGCGTGGTTCCTGCCCGTGGAACAGGATGGCTATCACGTGTTTTCGGCTATGGCTGAATGGAAAGACAGCCGCAGCGGCCGCCTGTCAGTTGTGTAAGATTATTTAGAAGAATAGAAATGTAAATGTAAAATTCGAATTGAATTTAAATTCATTGTATGGAATGACCCTCGCTTTAAAAGGGCAGTTTCAAGATACAGGCGCAACACCTCCGGCGTTCTCGCTCATCGTGTGTTGGCGCTTGCATGTTTCGGCCTCGTCGTGGCAGAAGAATCCCGGCATGGCGTTGGCGATTCAGACGGCCGGCGAGATGCTGATGCCGAACAGTGAACATTTGCTCGGTTGCATGGCGCCGGATCAAGGCGGTTGCGAGCGGATGTTGATCGAGCTGAAAACACCGGACAAGACCTGATTCGCACGCAATATGAACGGACACTGGTGTCCGGCGTGTTCCATGCACTCGCGTGATTGATGCGATTCAGCGCACCCAACTTGACTGCTTGCAATGCATCAGGTCCGATTAATTCTTGAAGGATATCTTTCTGGACTCCGATACAGACCTGATGGTGATCTCGTTCAAGCGCCTTGCCGATTAATTTGGCTATCCTTAAGTACTGCGAGTTCGATACCACGCCGGGCCAAGAAGTTGACAGTGCCTTTTACCCTGCTGATGTGCTTGCGGAGCATCGTTCGGCAGGGTTGGGCGACTAAGGACATAGTTTCGTCGACACTCGACGGGCGCTAGCGGCGCCACCCGCGATGTCGGTAGTATCCACGGCCATAGTAACGGGGGTAGTAATGGGGCTCGTAGTAGCCTGGGCCGTAAAAGCCGCGATATCCGCCGTC
>NZ_JARESS010000123.1:0-6741 GCF_046027915.1 Paraburkholderia sp. RL17-347-BIC-D | reverse complement strand
CCCGCCCCCCGGGGCGCCCCCCCCCCCCCCCCCCCCCCCCCCCCCCCCCGCGGCCTGGCATTGAACATCCGCGGTGCAACGTGTGAATCTCCAGTCGGACGTACGCTACTCAGGGCAAGCTGTGAAGTCAGGTATCTGGTTAGCAGCGGACGGTCGCGCGTGACGTATAAGTGACTCCAACGGGTCGTCAAGAGTTCGTCACTTTCACGGAATGATGCTTAAGCGGCTGCAGCGGCGGGTAGGCGCTCCGCCCGCTGCCGTTCACACCGCGGCGATTCGCGGAATCGTGCGATCGAATATCGTGGCGACAAACAGGCAGGCGCTCAACACACCCATAACGATGGCCAGGCTGTGCAGGCCGTGATCGCTTGCAGTTTTGCCATATAAGGCGCCAAGGAGGCTGGTCGCCGCGATTGCACCGAGATATCCGGCGGTGCGCTGGAGTCCCGCTGCAGTGCCGATCTCGTCGGCCGGCGACTGCAGATAGACGGCGGTCTGGGTGGCTGTGGAAAACATGCCTTGCGGCACACCGAAGCACACAACCGCGGCAGCGATGATCCATGCGGACTTGCTGCTGTCGATAAAAAACAGGCAGATGCATCCGGCCAGCGCTGCGCCAATGCTCACGATAAACGGCCCTCGAATGCCTTTTGTGCGCCCGCCTGTCACAGAGGAGACGGCGGCGAGCAGCGACATCGGCATGGTGATGAGGCCCGCTTGGCTAGTGGAGAAGCCGGCGCCACTTTCGAGCCACTGAGCGAATCCGTAGAGAATGCAATACACGATCATCAGGACCGCCCCTGCGCGCAGATAGGTTACCGTCAACGGTCGGTTGCGGGCCAACATCCGCACATCGATAAACGGCTGCTTGCGTCGCGCCGAGTGAAGCACGAGTGCCACACCGAGAACGGCGGCGATAGGCAGCATGCTCCAGACTGGGCGGTCGAGATTCATCAGGAAAATCATCAGGCCGAGCAAGAAGCCGGTGAAGAGCAGGATGCCCACCACGTCGAGCTCTGCCATCAGACGCGCAAAGCTGCCGTCGCGCGGCTGATCCTTTGGCACCCACAAAAAAACCAGCAGCGCAGCGAGCAGCGCGAGCGGCGTGTTCACGGCAAAGATCGAATGCCAGCCGAAAGCGCCTGTCAGTACGCCACCCAGCAAGGGTCCGATGGCCAGGGTGGAGACCCCCGCCAGCGAGAGAACGCTCATGGCGACGCGTGGCGGCGCCGCACCGAGCCGATCTGCCTGGACGCGGAAGATGCGCATGGCCGACGGATAGGCGCCGGCGGTGCCGATTCCCAGTGCCACCCGCACCGCGATCAAGACGCTGAGCGTGGGAGCAAACCGGCCGACCAGCGCGGATATCGCGACGATGAAGAGGGAGATCAGGTAAATCCGGCGTGGGCCGAATAGATCCGCCAGTCGCCCCATGGTCGGCTGGGCCACGGCGCTTGCCAGGTAGAGCCCGGCAATAAGCCATCCAGCCTCCGCGACGCTTGCATGGAAGTCGGCCGCAATTGGCACCAGCGCGGTAGAGATCATGGTCGAATTGATCGGATTCAGTACGGCGCCGAGCGCTAGCGGCGCGACGAAACGGAAGCCGAAGCCCGCATGTCGTTCGTTCGGGCGACGGGGATCGCCGCCGGTTGTCGGCGGATTGCTTTGCATTTCGCGTGGCCCAGTTCTTCAGATCGATGTCATCGGACTCCACCACGCGTGCGAGTAGCGGAAAGATGTTGTCGATTGCAAACGCGTGCATGTCATGAGACAGCGCCGTCGTCGCATCTTCGGCGATCACGACTTCGTAGCCATGCTCGTACGCTTGGCGCGCGGTGGATTCGACGCCCATATTGGTTGCGATGCCGGCGAGCACCACCGTTTTGACGTTCCGGCGCCGCAACTGCACATCGAGATCGGTGCCGTAGAACGCGCCCCATTGATGTTTCGTCACGAGAATGTCGGACGCGTGAGCGAGTTTTTCAACGAGCTGGCTGAAGTTCGCTGGAAAGCCCCCTTCCGGACGCGCGAAAGGCCGGTCCACCGGCTGTTTCAGCACATCACCGAAGTCCGCCGCGAAGGCGACGTTGACCAGTACGACCGATGCCCCGGCAGTCCGGAAACGCGCTGCGAGCCGGCCGCCGGTTACTGCCACCTGAGCGCCGGGGCGGGGTGCCAGAGCGGGCATCGACACGATGCCTTGCTGGAGATCGACGAGAATGAGTGCTGTTGTAGTCGCGGGAAGAGCGAGCATGATGGGAGCCTTGCGGTGGATTCGAGGAGGTAACTGACGCCAAAGCATAACTATATTTGAGTATTTGCTCAAATAGAGTTATGTGGCCGAGGGCCGCCGTAACTGGCAAACTGACGGCATGTCTTCGACTCCCGCCAAAACTAAAGCTCTATCTGCTGCCCCGCGGCCCAATCGTGAACGGCCGGCGCTTGCGCCGCAGCGTGGTGTCGGCCGCGAGCGCGTCGCCACGTTGATGGCCGCTGCGTCGAAGGTCATTCAGGAGCGTGGTTTCGATGCCGCAACCATGGCCGAGATAGCGGCGCGCGCGGACACAAAAATCGGTTCGCTCTATCGTTTCTTTCCGAACAAGGAAGTGCTGGCCGATGCACTGATGCAGCGCTACAGCGAGTTGCGTGATGCCCAATGCGACGAAATCGATGCTCGTGCCCGCGTGGTGTCGATAGACGAGTTGGCCGATTTGCTGGTCGACTCCATTGCGGAGATCCACGACGAGACCAAGGCGCTCGTCGCTTTGCTGGATGCCCGTTCGGAATGGTCGGGCAAGCGACTCGAGTATCGCGAGAAGGCGCTCAAGCGGATTGTTGGCACGCTGCGGCTCAGGGCGCCGACATTGCCGGGAGAGACCGCCAAAGACATGGCGGTGGTATTGCTCAACAACATGAAGACGATGGTGGCGATGACGCTCGACAAGTCGGCTCCGACCAGCCCGGGCGGCCCCGCCGAGTTGCGTCTGATGAACCGGCTGTATCTCGCCAGCAAGCTCGCTGGCCACGAACTGCCCGCGGCTCAGGCCGGGGCGCCACCATCAGGTGGTGCTTCCGGGTAGCATGCGCAAGACCGCGTGGCGACGCTATAAAGCGGTCTTGATCAACCCGCGTCGACGCTGCAGTGCCGCGCACGGGCGCATTCTGGATAGCTTCGCCTTCGAGCATATAAATGAACTCAGGGCCAGTGTGGAGGTGAGCAGGAAACGTAGTCCCCGCAGCAAAACGTACGAGCTGCATGCCCCGGCCGTTGGCCTTTCCGAGTCGCTTGAACTCCACGCCTGCTGCGAATGGCGACGGTGTCCACTGGGTACGCGCAGAATCCATGTATGCGAAGGCCGGCATTGAAGACGATTCGCTTTCCAAGCTTACCCTCCTACTGATGGCCGTGGAGCGGCCTCACGAGTTGGCCATCACCATATTCACGAATCACCCTCGCGATGATGACCCGATAGCCGTCCAGCCAGCGACCTTGCTTCGCTTTCGCCTCGACGTGGACTGGATGCCTGATGAGCTGTAGCAATGCCTCTTTCGACTCCCAGTAGTAGACGTTCTGGATCAATCCTTCACCGGAGTTTTCCCACGTCTCCTCACGCACATATCCCGGCATGCCTCGAGCCACTTCGGCAATCCGCCGATCGAGTTCATGGAACTCCTCGTCGTATTGACCAGCCCGAAAAATGAAGGTGGAAGAGTACATTGCGCCTTCTGATGAGTTTTGAGTGACGCCGACCGCTCTCTATTACTACTTCGTCGGGACGACGGTGAGCATTGCATCGGCAAGCTGGGATTCGCCGCTTGACTTGAGTGCTTCGGCAGCACCCTGGATATCCCGTGCTTCCTTGTTCTGACTGAGCTTGCTCTTACCAACAAGACGCGTGATCTCAATCTGAACACCGACGATGGCCCTTACCATGGTATCCACGTAGTCCTTCGGTGCGTCGCCCATCTTCCACGGTTTCGGTTCCGATGCCTCATGTGTGCGAGTGAGCCGACCAACTACGCCTCGCACGTAGCGCTCATCATCGAGAATCGTAATGCGGCCGTGCGCATGGACAACCATGTAATTCCAGGTCGGCACCTGTTTGTGCAGTTCGTGCTTGCTTGGATACCAGTTCGGAGAAATATAGGCGTCGCCCGCACGGAAGACTACAAGCACCTCGTCACCGTTCGCCACGTCCTGCCATACCGGGTTGGCCCGCGCCACATGCGCGCGCAGCACGCCCAGTTTGCCGTCCTCTGCTGTAAGTTCAAACGGAATGTGATTTGCGTCAAGTCCGCTGCTCCGTGAGTGATCAAGGTGCCAAACGGGTGTTGAGCTATGCGGGAGTGCAAAACTTCCTTTCGGGTTTCGGCAAAGTGGACTGGTAAGTACATACGATATCTCTGGCTGCTAAGGGGGATTGGCTGGTATCACTGCGACCCTTCTAGTGTGATGTAAAAGTGGTTTATCCTAAAGGTCCAGTTTGTTAAATTTCTAGTGAACCAGAATTATGGCGAGAACTGCGCGAGTCGCGGATATGCCGTCGCTCGGGGCGCTCGATCGCACGGCGGGCAATCTGAGCCGTCAACTTGCGGAGACGCTGCGGGAGGCGGTGCGCAAGGGAGACATAAGAGCCGGAGACTTATTACCGTCATCGCGTTCGCTCGCTGCTTCACTTCACATTGCAAGAGGGACAGTGATCGAGGCCTACGAGCAGTTGCTTGCCGAGGGCTTTCTGGAATCGAAAGCGGGAGCGGGAACACATGTCGCGCAAGCCCTAGCGGAGTCGCAGTCGGTCAGCACACCTGAGGCAATATTGGAACCGGCAACGAAGTCCGGGCTAGCAGAGCGCGCCTTGGCGTTCGCCCAGATTGCACAAGAGTTCCGTCCGCTTGAGCCGATACCCTTCGCGATATCTGTCCCGGTCGGTTTGACCGCGCCCGGCGATATCTGGCGTCGCCTAGGTAACCGGTTGCGCGCAAGGGGCCCGGGCGCGCCCACGGGATATGCTGATCCGTTGGGCGCGTTACCCCTGCGCGAAGCGATCGCAACCTATGTGCGAAGGTCCCGCTCCGTGCGGTGTGAGGCGGACCAAGTCATTGTGACCAGTGGTACGCAACAGGGACTTTTTCTCGCGAGTCAGGTCCTGCTTAGTCCGGGCGATCAGGCGTGGGTCGAGAACCCTGCTTACCGTGGCGTCACCGCAATACTTGAAAACATCGGCTATCGCGAGGGCGTGATCCGTGTGCCTGTTGACGCAGAGGGTCTTGATGTTGAGGCTGGCATAAGCATGGCCCCGCATGCGCGCGCGGCATTCGTTACGCCGTCCCATCAGTATCCCTTGGGGATGCCCTTGAGCATGGCGCGGCGCACGGCCTTGCTCGCGTGGGCACGCGGCAGTAATGCCTGGGTAGTCGAGGACGACTATGATAGCGAGCTACGCTACGAGGGCTATCCGTTTCCGGCCCTTCAAGGATTGGCTCCGGATCGCGTGATTTATCTTGGTACGTTCAGCAAGATTCTGTTTCCATCTCTCAGGCTGGGCTATTTGATCGTCCCGCGCAATCTCGTCGATGCGTTCTGCGGTGCACGCGTGCTCATGGATCGCCACCCGCCAACTGCCGATCAGCACGTGCTCGCCGCCTTCATGGCGGAAGGGCATCTGGAGCGGCACATACGCAAGGTTCGAAATGTCTATTCCGAGCATCGGCGTCAATTGATTGATACGCTCGAAGCTTTGCTACCTGCTAATCTCGCGTGGATCGAGCCCGGCGATCAGGGGATGCACCTCGTACTCTGGCTCGCAGACGGCTTGGACGACCGGGAGGTCGTCGAGCGCGCCGCTAAGGAAGGCGTCGCGGTACGCGCGGTGTCGCTCATGTTTGCGCCGGAGACGGGACGCCCCGGTCTTATTCTTGGCTTTGGAGGGTTCAGCAGCGAGCAGATGAAAGCCGCTGCTCAACGCTTGGCGGCAGTAATCACGGGTACACGAGATGGAAAGACGCGGCGCAGATAGGTCATGCGGTGTCAGGCGCCGGGTGATCGCCATGAATGCACACCGCAGCTTCGATGCTCTGCGTCAGTCGGCTCTGATCCCAAACCGGTCATTGCCGACCAAAAAAATTCGAACGTCCGGCTCGGGTCGACAGTTGCCCGATGCGGGCCGATCAACGGCGGCCCACACCGCCCGCGGCCATCTACGGCCATTCGCCCGCGCTTTCACACGGACATTCGAACGTCGGCTCCACTACCAGACACCGGACGTTCGTGCGCGGATCATATCGGTCGCGTCGTGGCGCTGACGGGCATCGCGGGTCGCGTGCTCGCACAGGCAATGGCGGGCGAGGCCGCCCTTCGAGCTGTTCGCGAAGCCAAGGCATGCGCGCTTTCTTGGCGGCCCGTCATTTCGCGTCCCGGCGCTTGATCTCGGCATGCTGGATCAGCAGATTCGAGAACTGTTCTGAAACGAAGCGCGACGACCAGCACGTTTCCCTTTGCACCAGAAGCGACAACAGACCTCGCTTCCTGACCGTCCGGACCGGCCGTTGAGGCCACCCGGGCGGGTGATGCGTCACGCCACTGTCATCGTCTGCGATCCCTGCTTTTCCAAGTATGCCGGTCGACTGGATATGAGTATTCCCGCACGGAGTTTCCCCTTTCGAGCGAACACCATGTGGTTTCTGGCGTGGTTCCGGGCGGGTGCGCCGCTGGACGCCTGCCACCCGCACGATTGTTTCAGC
>NZ_JARESS010000122.1:0-6942 GCF_046027915.1 Paraburkholderia sp. RL17-347-BIC-D | reverse complement strand
ACTGGGAACACTGATTGCACGCAAGCTGCTCGATACGCGCATCATTACGGTCGCGTCTCCCCGGTATGTGGCTGAGCACGGGAAGCCAGGAAAACCGGAGGAGGTGAGCAGGCATCAGCGAATCATGTTTTATAACCCCGTGACGGCCAAGCCCTTCGAGTGGGAGTTTCATCGGGGTAAGAAGGTCACGGAGATACCGGCAGAGGGGCGTCTCCTCGTGTCGGACGTGGAAACCATGCTCGGTGCGTGTATCGCCGGCGCTGGCATCGCCCAGGTGATGGAGATTGGCATCGAGCAGGTAATGCGTGATGGCTTGCTTATGGACCTCTTCCCGCACTGGCCGGACGAAAGATTTCCGCTGTATGCGCTCTTTCCGTCCCGGCGCCATCGTGCTGCGAAAGTCGACGCGTTCATTAATTTCTGCATCGAGTCATTGTCCGCAGCCGCACCCGCTAACCACCGTCAGATAGGTCTCCGGGGGAACCGCGGCAGCGCAAAAGCTAAAGCGCGTACGTCATCGCGTCCATGACAATTGATATCAAGCCGAGTACGGAGTAACTGGTAATGCCGCAAGACTCAACCCGGCGCTATGGCACGACTTCCACTTCTGACTCGCTCTTCGTGCAGCTCAAGGCACGTGGTCTCCTTCTGGCCGCCTTCGTTGGCTCCATCTGGTTGGTTTTTTTCCTGTCTGTTGCGCTGCCATTCCTGCATCTGAACCGGCACGGCGTGGTGCCGCGCACGCTTGGCGGGCTGCAGGGCATCCTGTTCGCCCCGTGGTTGCACGCAAGCATGATGCACCTGGTAGCCAACACTGGTGGACTGCTCATTTTGGGCTGGCTGTGCACCTGGCCGCGCATCGCGAACTTCTGGCAGGCGACAATCGGTGCGATGCTTGGTGCCGGATTGTGCGCGTGGCTGCTCGGCGCGCCCTTCACGGTGCATATCGGCGCGAGCGGTCTCGTGTTCGGATACGCGGGCTACCTGGTCGCGCGGGGACATTACACGCGGCACCTTCTGGCGATGCTAGTGGCACTTTTCGTAGCGGCGAGCTACGGGCTGACGATGCTCTTTGGCGTGATGCCAATATATCCAGGCGTGTCGTGGCAAAGCCATCTGGGTGGCGCGCTGGGAGGCATCCTGGCCGCGCGCGCAGCCGCCCGCAGTGCACGACTTTTATGACGCCGCAATTGCGGGCGCATTCACCCATTCAGCACGCCCTGATGCTCGGATGTGTCGCTCAGTTCACCTTGATTGGGCAGATTACATTAAGGCCCGTGCTCCCCAGGCACAAAAAGTAAAAAGCCCCTCAGACTTCCATCGCGAGGGGCTCCCTTTCCGGCGGTCCGGTTTAGATCGCGGCGTCCTTCAGCTTCTTCAGCGGCCGCACTTTCAGACGCACCGAAGCGGGCTTCGCGGCGAACCATTTTTCTTCACCCGTGAACGGGTCCTTGCCGAAGCGCTTCTTCTTTGCCGGCACGTCCTGAGCAACAACCTTCAGCAGACCCGGCAGCGTGAACTCCTTCGCACCCTTCTTGTGGACCGATGCGAGCACCGTTTCTTCCAGAGCGGCCATCAAGGCCTTCGCCGCTTTCGGCTCGACACCTGCGCGCTCGGCAAGATGGGTAGCAAGCGAAGCCTTCGTGAACGAATCCTTGATGGGCTTCAGCGGCGTGGCAGCGACCGCCTTCTTGGTGGCAGGGGTCGCCGCCTTCTTCACCGTCGGCGCCTTCGCCTTTTTCTCGACCGGGGTCACCTTCTTCGGAGCCGGCTTTGCCGCAGCTTTCGTTGCCATAGATTCCTCGTCATTGGTCAAAGGTTGGCCCGGGGCCCTTGCCTTTGCGTAGTCACCGACAATGCGCAAAGGTCCAAATCCTCAGGCTCGCGCTAGCGTAGCAATTCGCATTTGAATCTGCAACGGGCGAGGCCCTAAACCAAGGGGTTTTGTGCAGAAGGAACGCAAAAACGGCAACCTGTAGCCCTCCAGAGCAGGCTGCACTCACGAAAGCGGCTACGCGACAGGGTTTGACGCAGGGGCACCGTCACACTCCTGCGGGCCGGTGGCAGGCATCGAATAGCCGTTAACGACCCGGGCCCTTTGCAAGTCGAAAGATCAACCAATTCCGGTTGTCCAGCGCCCGTTCGGTCGCCATAGCGATCCTCCTGTCACTGACCGGCGTTATGGAGCCATTCCGGGATCGGCGTATTGGCGCCACCTGATGATCGGCGCATAGGCGCCAGCGCAGGATCGGCGTTATGGCGCCAGTCCGTGACCGGCGTAAAGGAGCCAGTCAATGATCGGCGTATAGGCGCCACTGGCGCAGGGTGTTGAACGCGATTCGAACTTTCCAGATGGGTACGCTCCCGTTCTTTCTGAACGGAGTGTCCATGACCAACCGGAGGTTCGAATTGTTTGAGTACCGTCAAGTCCTTGTCCGCATGCGGCAAGGCGATTCTGATCGCGACATCGGGCGTAGCGGCCTGATGGGTCGCAAGAAGTTGACCGCTGTTCGTCGTATGGCCGACGAGCGCGGCTGGCTGAATCCTGGGCAGCCGTTGCCTGACGATACCGTGATTGCCGGCGTGTTTGGCCGCACTCCACATTTGCCGAGCACATGCGTGTCCACGCTCGAGCCGTTTCGCGAGCAGATCCGTGACTGGCATGACGCCGGCGTTCAGGGCACAACGATTCACCACGCGCTGAAACGCAACCATGGCTACACCGGCAGCTACTCGGCGGTGCGCCGTATCCTGCTGGGCCTGAGGGCCGAACGCGGCGTGCCGGCCACAACGATCCTTGAGTTTGCGCCAGCGGAGGCCGCACAGGTTGACTTCGGCGCCGGGCCGGCACTACCACATGAATCGGGCGCGCAGATCAAGACGTGGTTCTTCGTCATGACCCTCTGCTGGTCGCGGCACCAGTATGTCGAGCTCGTGCTCGACCAGACCGTCGAGACATGGCTGGCCTGCCACCGTCGTGCCTTTGAGTGGTTTGGCGGCTGCCCGGGCCGCATCATCATCGACAACGCGAAGTGTGCGATCACCAGAGCCTGCATGTACAGCCCGGAGGTCCAGCGTTCGTACGCCGCGCTCGCTGAGGGATACGGCTTCCGGATCGACGCATGTCCACCGCACGACCCGCAGAAGAAGGGAATCGTTGAGTCGGGCGTCAAGTATGTCAAGAAATCCTTTGTGCCGCTGCGCACGTTCCGCGACCTGACCGATGCCAACCGGCAGCTGCGCGAATGGATCATGCAGCAGGCCAGCACGCGCGAACATGGCACGACACGCGAGCAGCCGCTGGCGCGCTTTGCCATCGAGAAGCCGCTGCTCACGACGCTGCCTGACGTTGCGCCGGTGCTGGCTGTATGGAGCGAAGTCAAGGTGCATACGGACGGACACGTCGTCTACAAGAAGGCGCTGTACTCCGTGCCGTTCACGCTGGTTGGCAAGAGCCTCTGGCTCAAATCGACTGATACGGTCGTACAGCTGTTCCATCAGCACGAACTCATTGCAACCCATCCACGACTGCGCAAGGCAGGTGATCGCCATACAGTGCGTGACCACCAGCCGCCGGCGGCGCAGGCGTGGCTCGAGCACGATCCGCAGTGGTGCCTGGCTCGTGCCAGGGAGATCGGGCCATCCTGTCACGCGCTGGTTCTCGCGATGTTCAACGACACGGTGCTGGTGAACCTGCGTGGCGCGCAGGGCATCGTCCGTATGCGCGAGAAGTTCGGCGATCAGCGACTGGACGCCGCGTGCGAGCGTGCGCTTGCATTCGCGAGCCCGAAGTACCGCACCGTCAAGACCATCCTCGACAAGGGACTGGACAGCCAGCCCGCCGCAGCAGCGGCGCAAACGTCAACGGCGCCTGCCGACACCTATCTGAACGGCGGCCGCTTCGGTCGTGACCTCCACTCCCTTCTCCTGCATTGAACATCATGAACCCCAGTCCCGAACTGAATACGATCCTCAAGCAACTGCGCCTGTCCGGTGTACTGGACTCGCTCGAGCAGCGCAACCGGCAGGCAATCGATGGACAGCTCGCCTACACCGAATTCCTCGCGATGCTCCTGCATGATGAAGTCGCGCGGCGCGACCAGAAGAAGCTCGGCGCGCGTCTCGTGCGCGCCGGCTTCGGGCTAGGCAAGACACTGGAAACCTTCAACTTCGACCGGCTGCCGAAGCTCAACCGCGCACACATCCACGATCTCGCCACCGGTCGTTACATCGACGAGAAGGTGGCAATCCTGATGGTCGGTCAAACAGGCGTCGGCAAGTCCCACATCGCCCAGGCGCTGGGCCACTGCGCTGCGCGTCAGGGGCGGGACGTGCTGTTCGTCACGCAAACCGATCTGATCAAGAAGCTGCATGCAGCCCGCGCCACGGGCCTCTACGAACGCAAGTTCCAGCAGTTCGTGCGTGTGCCACTGCTGATCGTTGACGACTTCGCGCTCAAACCCCTGCGCGCGCCACACGACGAAGACTTCCACGACCTGGTGGCGGCCAGGTATGAGCGGGCGGCTACCATCCTGACATCCAATCTCGATCTCAGCGAATGGGGTGACGCCTTCCCCGACAACCGGGTTCTCGGCGCCGCGACACTCGACCGGCTACGTCACGGTGCCTACCGCATCGTCATCGAGGGCGAGAGCTTCCGCAAGCCTAAACCGATGCCTGAAAACGGCGAAACCGCCGTTGCAAAATCCAGTAAAAAACCGCATTCTTGAGGCCGTTCGAATCTGCGTTTGACACCACTTCTAACTGGCGCCATTACGGCGATCATCCCCGGCGCCTTTACGCCGATCCGTGACACCTCCATCTTGACTTTGACCGGAAAAGCGCTAGCACTAATGTGTGAGCACTGGAAATATCATGCCTTCCGCGCGGAAGCGCCGTACCCAGCCCGCTGCGCCCGTTCGCGCCGCGCAGTACATCCGCATGTCCACCGACCACCAGGAGTACTCACCTGTATTCCAGCGCGAAGCGATCGCACGATATGCCGCCGCGCACGGTATCCGGGTTGTGCGGGACTATGAAGATGCTGCGATCAGTGGACTGACGCTGCGTGAACGCCCAGCACTGATCCAGCTATTGATCGACGTGGAGAATCCGGCGCGCAGATTCACCAGCGTGCTGGTGTACGACGTCAGTCGCTGGGGACGCTTCCAGGATGTCGATGAAAGTGCGTTCTACGAATACACCTGTCGCCGCGCCGGTGTCGACGTCATCTATGTCGCCGAGCCGTTCGAGAACGATAGCAGTCCTGCCACGTCGATACTGAAGGCACTCAAGCGGGCGATGGCCGGCGAATTCAGTCGCGAGATGTCACGTAAGGTCTTTCTCGGGCACTGCCTGAACGTCCGGCGTGGTTTTCATGCGGGTGGCCCCCCCGGGATTGGATTGCAGCGCATTCTGGTCGGCCGGGATAACAGCGAGCGTCGGTGCCTCGCTCCGCGTGAATACAAAAGCGTACAGACTGACCGCATCATCATCGCGCCGGGGCCGCCAGGCGATGCCGCGCTGGTCCGCAAGATTTACGAATGGTACGCAATGCAACCGGTCAGCGCGGCGGCAATCGCGCGGCGCCTGAACAGCTTTGGAATAGTCAACGGTGCTGGCCGCACCTGGCAAGGCGCCAACATACTGGACATCCTGCGCAACGAAAAGTACATCGGCACCAATGTCTACAGCCGGACGACCTCGAAACTCGACCGCGGCTGGGAGCAGTTGCCGCGGGAGGAGTGGATCCGCATTCCGGACGCGTTCGAGCCGGTCGTCGACCGGCGCATCTTTGCCGCTGTCCAGCAGAAAATGGCACGCGTCGGACGTAGACCGACACGAAACGAGATTATTGAAGGCCTACGCAAGGTGGTCACGAGAGCAGGCAGACTCAATCAGGCAACACTGAGGCACTACCGGAGTGCGCCGTCTGTTGAACAGGTAATGCACGAATTCGGGAGTCTGCATGAGGCATACAAGATCATTGGATACCCGCCGAACCTGAATCCCGAGCGGTCCGAAAACCGGTACGTCGAGCACCTGATGGAGCGGCGCGTTGCTGATGGGACGACCGACAAGCTGCGGGAGCTGGGTCATCAGGTCCGGTATGAGAAACACACGGGCACGCTGTGCATCGACGGCGCACTACGGTTGCAACTGGTCATCCGGAGCCCGTGGCTGATCCAGGGACATTTGCCGTACTGGATCGCCCGCTGGCCCGATTGCTTTGCGATTGACTTTCTCGTGTATGGCCGCATTGAGCGCGCAGGCAAGGAACTGCTCGACTTTCACATTCTCCCCCAGGGTAGCCTGCCGAAGGGCGAATACACCGTGCTGTACCGGTACGGCCAGTCTCATTTCGAGCCGTACCAGCATCCCGATCTTGCATCACTGATCGAGCTTGCCGCCAACGTGCCGCTGGAAGTATTGCCGGCGACGTGCCACCCTGCTACGAAGTAATCGTTATGCGAAAAGATCATCCGCGCACCGCAATCTGTCCTGGCGAAGAGGATGTCGCGTCCGGCTGCGACGCGTCGACCCGCGCGAAATCCCGATCCTCGCCGCAGATCAAGGCCCGGAAAGTCCTTATGCTGGAGCGAGCGCGCCAACAGACGGCGATCCGGCAGATGGAAGCCGTCCGCGTCGAGCGGGTCATTGTCGGCAACGTGCTGGCGGAACTCCTGTCTGATCCGGCGTTCGTCGCACTCCTGCGATCGCAGGGATTTGTCACCATGCCCCGACGCCTTCGCGATAACCTTGAAGGCCGCTCACCGTGACCCACGCCCGTCCTGCCCGATATGTTGCGCGATCCGACAGACAGTCAGCGGATCGCGCGTGTCCGCCTGGAATCTGCCCAGAGGCAGCCGACCGGTTGACCGGGTACAGACTGCCTGAACGGACCCTTACCGCGCTAACTCGGATGGTGCCATCCCGCCAGGT
>NZ_JARESS010000121.1:0-7276 GCF_046027915.1 Paraburkholderia sp. RL17-347-BIC-D | reverse complement strand
GAGCGAGGACCACGAATGTGTAGGGCCGGCGCAGCGCGAGCTTGACGATCCACATGACGGTTTCCTGAGAAGAGGCAGATGGAAGCGCCCGTCTTTTGAATGCAACGGACGGCGCATGGGATGCGCTTCATGACTCAGGAGTGTGATGGTCGGGGGCTTACGGGCTGCGGTCCGGTAAATTACAAGTCTGTTATCTGGAGCTTTTTTATCGCCTGCGCGCGGATAACAGAACGGTAATCTGCGGGTCAGTGCGTCGACAGGTGAAATGACAAGAATGTGAAGCGTGGTTCGGACCACTCATTTCTTGCACATCATCAGAGAGACCATCATGAAACTGCTTACAGCTTTTGCCGTTACCGCCCTCAGCCTGTCGTTCGGCACCGCCGCATTTGCGCAATCCAATCCGTCGGGACTGACGCATGCGGAGGTCATGGCGCAATTGCAACAGGCCCAGGCCGAAGGACTGGTCCCGTCTCACAACAACGACTATCCGCCGTCGGAGGCCACGATCGCCCGCAATCGCGAGATCTACGCGATCCAGCACCGTACGGACGGGGCACACGAGGTGAACACAGCGGGAATGCCTGCGGCTCATTCCGCGCCGGCCTCGAACTGATGCCCGGGTGGTTCAACATGCAGCGTTGACGACGCCTGGGTGGACGCCGACAAGATTGGCGAACGGGTCGTTGTTCAGAAAAAAAATCACCCGTCGCGCCGGCGCCAGCGACTCGTAGTCCATCGTCACGCCGTTCTCGTACGCGGAATCGCTGCCTTTTCGCGTTGCCCGTATAGCGTCGCAATGGTGCTGCCGCCGAGACCCAGCTTACCCCAGCTCATCGGCGCCTGTTTGCCGTATACGCAGGTCGCCCCCGCAGGCTGTCCGGCTGCGCTAGGGGCACGGCGCGGCTGCCATTCGCGTCGGCGGATTTTGTGATATGCCGGGCGTGAGATGGAAAATCTACCTGTTTTCGTCGCGACGCAAGCTTGTGAATCCGACAACCCATGGATTGTTAGCCGACGAGTAAGGTGTAATCGCTGCCGAAGCTCAACTCCCCTACGACAATGCGCTGGCTGAAATGAATCAAACGGCCGCCTACAGATTGCGCCACGGCCCAAGCCGATGCATTAGTTCTGTCTTGTACCGCCGAGATGTTGAAACTCGATTGGGTCGACTGGTTCAATCATCGGATTGCTTGAGCCGATCTGCAACGGAGGCGGAAAGCCTCGCGCATTCCTAAGGCATGACTATCGCGTTCATTAGGAATGGCGATTGGATCGCTCAAAGGCATCGACATAGCATGCACCGCTCGGTTGGCGAGGAACCATCCATTGACACCCCGCCGACGGCTGTGCTGCTCATGTCCTGCCCGTGAAGACGCGCCTGCGCTGCCGGAATATCCGCTGGATAGTACACATCCTTGGCACTCGGGCGATAACCGGTTTGTTCAACTTGCACCAGGTCCGCGCGCACTTGGGCATGTGACACCGGCGCAGTGGTGTCCTGTGCAAAAGAAACCGCCGGGGCGGCCAGTGCGCTGGCAACCAACGCCCCTTAGATAAGAGCATTCATGGTGGATCGCCTCCTCGAGTTAGCTGCAGTCGGCTTCACGCAGGATGAGTCAAGCCGTGGACCTCACCCTTGATGCTGATGAGTAAGCTAAATTCTACACGGAGGCCTTGACGCGATACTGGCGCTCGCATTACATCGATGTCATGTTCGGATAGAGATGTATCTTCCCAGCGTCGACATAGCTGAATCTGCCAACTCTCCTGTGGATCACAGTGAGACGTTCGGCCGTCGATTTAAGGACTCCGGATCTACCATGAACCATGGATCGTCGAATGGGCCGGCTGAATAACCGTTAAGTTGCGGTCCGATTACATTTTCGTCATCGGACATGCTCATCGATCGTCTTTATCAAGGCTCAAATCCTTGCGCATGCTCAATCCCTGGGACTTCATAGCCATCGTCAATGAGCGTCATCGATAGAACCAAATTCACCCGCCGGTTGACTATAGACAGAATGGGGCGAACCTCAAATGGAAGATCAGATGCTCGAAATCATCAAGCGATTCAATGTACGCAATTCGGACAAGAGGTCTCGCGGAGAGCAAGGGCAGCACGAGAAGGCGGGTTCATATCGTCGACACGTCATGTCGCGCGGCGCCAAAGTAGGTTTGGCGGCGTCGCTTGGTGCGTTCGCGAGCCTATGCTTCGCCCAGAGCCAGACTGCGACCGCAAGTACAAGCAACGTTGCGCAGGGTCCGTCGATTGCGACGTGTGTCGCATGCCATGGTGCGCTGGGTGCCGGAAGTGAAATGGGCGTGCCGCGGCTGGCAGGCAAGAATCCGGAGTACCTTGCACACGCGCTGTCGATGTTCAAGGCCGGCACGCGTGTCAGCCCTCAGATGCAGGCGGTCGCTCAGAACCTGTCGGACAGCGACATGCGAGCTCTCGCGGTCTTCTTCTCGAACCAGCATCCGCCGCTTGTGAAAGCTCCGCAGCCGCCAGCTCCGGAGCTCGTCGCGGCCGGCAAACAACTCGCCGAAATGGGAGCGGGCACGAGCGTACTGGCATGTTTCAGCTGCCACGCCGCGGGCGGCAAGGGCAATGGCGCGCGCTTCCCCGGTATCGCAGGCGAGCCCGCCGCTTTTACCGTCGCCCGGCTGCACGAATTCCAGGCGCGCGCAAAAGCCGCACCTCCGAAAGCTGGAACAATGACGGCAGTAGCGGGTACGCTGAATGACACGCAGATCGAGCAGGTCGCCGCTTATCTGTCCGTTAGCGGACCCTGAGGATCCGGAACGAGGAGCTGGGTAACGCTAATGGGACCGGCGAGTCGTACAAACGGGTTCGGGACAAGCTGCTCCCCGGGCGGCTAGCCGGCGAACAGAATAGAAAAGTAGCGACTGAGTGATTGTCCGGACGAGCCGGCCTTCAGGCGGTCGACCGGGTAATCAACGTCACAACAGATCCTCAACGCTGACATCGCGCAGGAAGCAAAGGTCAGTGCTCCGGAAACGAGTTGTGCAGACCTTTCTTTAACAGGGTCGGCCGTTCGCTGCGCCGGTGGCGCGAGTTGCTTCTGGGCTTTCAGTACCCGGCCGAGTTCGCGATTGCCAGCAGCGACCAACCTGGTCGCCATCTTCTGCATCCTGCGTGGCGGGTATTCTGGCTGACCGAGATCAATCGGTCTGTACCCGAGGCTTCTCCGGAGGCGGCACTTACCCCAACCGAGGAGGACGTTTCTTGACCAGCTCGTCCAGGATACGGCACGCACCGCACAGGCGCCGCCGCTGTCACGCTGCCTGATCACGCTCGCCCAGCTGGGCGGCTATGAAAACACAAGGGTTTATTCAAACTAAGTGCGAGGCAAACGATACGGAAGCGCTTTGAAACCTGCGCTTCACTTCACCTGCAAGGATGACGCTCTCCGCGTTCGCCGGGCGCCCGTCGCGAAGATTCTTTGGATGGAAGACTGCAACGCCCCTCTTCACTGAGAGCCCGGTCAGTGCGCACACGGTATCGCGCCCCGCGAACACGCGGGTCCACGTCTGATAGCCATACCGGCCGCCAGTAGGGTCCTGCCATGCGACGATAATCATTCTGTCGTTCACGACTTCGATGATTTGGACTGCGGGCACGCGCGGATCTTCTGAATCGTCCGCGCGCGGGTTTGCCCCGGCCGAATCCCGTTCGCGCACGGCAGCACTGTCAACACCAGTATGCCCGTAGAGCTTTGCCAACCAGCGATCCAGTTCAAAAACTTTCGACATGGCACCTCCGAAGGAGCGACTTCCAGTCACTTTGTGCCCGGCTATCCGGGCGAACCTGAAAAAAAACATCCTGTCCGAAGGTTTCGAACGTCACGCATAAGCGTGTATTGGAAGCTATGTGTTTATCCTGGCCTTTCAAGCTTGACCTCGCGCTGACACGCCCGTTACAGTTTTGTCATCTGCGCCTGATTGCGAATCTGTAAATCCACGGTCACTCCGTCGATGTAACGCGCGGCCACCCGCATCGCTACCCAAAGGCGAATTGGTTGGTCTTATTCAGAGCCGAAGAACGAGATAGACTTGGCGCTGCGCGTGTGCGCCTGCGAACGGCCAAAGCCGAGCTAGGTATGGGATTTTGCTTTTCTTGAACGTAGGTCGAGTCAAACTGCGCCACGGCAAGGCGGTTGACGTTAGCTGCGACGACTCACATGCGTTCATCGACGTCTGCGGCGGACGCGCCACGCCAGTACACCCTAACTGGCAGCGTTCCGCAGAGGTGCCACTGGCCCGCGCCGCGGGCTCAACGGCCCCACTTGGGCGGCGTCGCCCGTAACGCTCGCCACAGGTTTCATTCTCTTCCTGATTAAGTGTGTGTTCGCCATGATGGGTTGCACGCAATGCCCGGGGGCTGCCAGGCGAAGGAGGCATCGAGGCGTTCACGTCAGGCCGCCGTAGTTATACCTGCCGACATGGAATGCCTTGAAATGGGCGCTGCAAGGACCAGCCCGTCTTCATGGGTTCACGCGCGTATGCATGCATAGAACGACAGCCGTTGAGTGTTCCCGTTCATGACCTTTTTGTAATCTCGCGCTCATCCGGGCGCAAGAGACATCTCGCCATACTTGTCCTTCCTGCTGTTTTCGGCGAGTTACGGAGAAGGTTATGAAGTGGCCAGCATTCACAGTTGGTGTAATGACACTTATCGCAACGGGCATGGTTGCGGCGCAGGCCAACGATGGCAAGACGGGAGCAGGTGCGCGAGGAACTTGTTTAGGCTTGGCGCGATGGACTGTTGCCAAACAAGCGGTATGAGTATTATCCGAGCGCTGACAACATTGCAAGAAACAAGGAGCTTTACGCAATCACGCATCCCGAAGATGCCGCAGTGAAAAAATCTTCCAATGGAACAACTAAGTGATTTTAAGGCGCTACACGTAGCTGTTCGCTCGAGAGTTCAACGCTGCCCCGAGTGGCCCGTCTGCTCGCGCATTTGGAAGAGTACGCATGCGCGTCAGGCATTTCCGAGCTTTGGCTGTTCTTAACGACGGCGCCCGACGTTTTTTTCCCGGCTCGCCGTCAGCATCATTCGACGGAAAATCATGCTTAAGTTGATTGCGTTTCTCGCCACGGCAGCGAGCTTGAGTGGTTGCGCGGTAGCACCAGGATACGGGGACGCCCAGTCATACGATTCGGTGTACGGCTATGCTGTCTCCGGACCGGAGTTCGGGACCTGCAGTGTTTGGGGCGACTGCGGCGGTTGGGGCGGCCATCGCTGGCACGGCGACCGTTGGCACAGCGGATGGCACCGCGGACATGGAGGCGGTGGTGGACATGGAGGCGGTGGCGGACATGGCGGTGGAGGCGGCCATGGCGGCGGCCACTGACACGTTCGCCGGTCGGACTCTATATGGCCGCTAAAAATTCGTCGCTTGACGGCGGCTTGCACATGGGTCGAGAAACCGCCCGGAGCGGGAGGGGCCAGGGCGCAGGGCGCAGCACGCCGACTCGATAAGGTTGGCCGTGAGCCCGTCAGATTTCTTGTGTGTTGAGGTCATGACACGATACCGAAAGGAACGCCTTTATGACCGAAAAAACCGAGCGCGCCGAAGCTGTTTCCGGATGAGCTGGCCTTTGCGCAATCGACCCGCGTTGTTGCTTCGATCGCGCAGCCCGCCAACAACTCGCTCCAGTTTCCGAGCGGCCGTTCCGCCGGTCTGCCCGCGGCCGATGGGTCCCGACATATAGCGGGCCGACGCCGGCCAGGACTCCCGCACAGGTCTATCAGGAGACCGTGCATGCAGAGCTGGACTGGCAGCTAGCGCATCTCAACTCGCTGGCGTCGGCCCGCCACTGGCGCGCCGACGCGATTACAGAGGAGCGCGCCCGAGCACCAGCTCATGCTGCGAAGCGAGTATCAGCGTTCACCCTCGACTGGAGAACATCGTTGTAGCGGCATGGCATTCATCAAAACGGTCACGGCGCTTTATCAATTGTATCAACTGCCATTAGCGCATCGATCTTCGCGCAGGATCAGGTCCTCGAAAAGTCTCTTGAGAACTGAGGCAAGCGATGCATAGATCAAATTTATTTGCACGCGCTAGTCTTGCTGGCCGTTCCTCCGATCAGTTTTTTTAACAACCTACTTGACGGATATTGTCGCAATGAATACCTATCCCCCGTGCGGGCAGAGGGCGGCAGGAAGCGGCCGATCAGCAGCGTGCTCGAAATCGCCGTGGCTGTGGTGCGAATTACGGGCTGGGCAACGCCCTGACATTCCCCCTGTCGGTCGGCGCTACGGCAGTCCTGATGGCGGAATGCCCCACCGCCGACGCCGTGTACGCGCGCCCGGTGCACCATCGTCCGACAATTTTCTCCGGTGTGCCGACGCTGTACGCCAGCATGATGGCCTCGCCCCGGCTGCCCGCACGTGCAGATGTCGCATTGCGCATCTGCACATCGGCCGGCGAAGCACTGCCGCGCGAAATCGGCGAGCGCTTCACGGCCCATTTCGGGTGCGAAGTTCTCGACGGCATCGGGTCGACCGAGATGCTGCACATCTTTTTATCGAATCGTGTCGGCCACGTCGAATACGGCACTACCGGTACGCCGGTGCTCGGTTATGCGGTCGAATTGCGCGACGAAACCGGCCAGCCGGCGCCCGACGGTGAGATCGGTGATCTCTACGTCAAAGCGCCGAGCGCGGCGCTGACGTACTGGTGCAATCGCGAGAAATCGCGGGCAACGTTCCTCGGCGAATGGCTTCGCAGCGGCGAGAAGTACTGCCGGTTGCCAAACGGCTGCTACGTCTACGCGGGCCGCAGCGACGATATGCTGAAGGTGAGCGGGCAATATGTTTCGCCGGTTGAAGTCGAAATGGTGCTGGTCGAGCATGACGCGGTGCTCGAAGGGGCAGTCGTCGGGGGTCGATCACGATGGCCTGGTCAAGACACGCGCATATGTCGTGCTCAAGCAGCCTCCCCTGGTGCAGTGCGAGCCACGGGCAACGGGATGTCAAAGCCAAGGAAAGCGGGACTTCCTGTTCGTGGTCGGTGCGCTCGACGTGGAGCGTTGAAAGGCCTTGCCATGGGCGAGGTTGACTACCAAGGCGGCTAGGAAATACATGGAGTGGTCCGAGATAGGGTGCTTGCGATGCGATAAGTTCTCGCGATTAGTCTCTAGGTTATTTAAACGTATGTCTCATGCTACAACGTCCAACGTCCCGAAAACAGCAGCTACACTAAAACCGTCTTTAACTTTAAGTTGTGAACCGCCCCGGGAA
>NZ_JARESS010000120.1:0-7324 GCF_046027915.1 Paraburkholderia sp. RL17-347-BIC-D | reverse complement strand
AAGGAACGAATAAAGCCAGATCTTGAAGGTGGTCGCGCCCTGCGTCGCCGAATCGAGCCCACCACCCGCGAATGCAAGTTCCGGACCGATTGCGGTGCCGAGGGCCATCGTCTGGCGCATACGGGTTGCGATTCGCCGCATTGATATGCGATATGAATAATCTTTCAGCTGTACTAATTTCATGGTCGCGAGCTTCGTATTGCGATTCATGTCTTCTCCTTTCACGTGGTTGAGATCAGGCCGCGTCGTCGCGGCTCAAGTCAGTTGCAGTCGTTGTCACAAGCGGAATCGCCGAATGCATCCCATGACGGGTGCGGTGCGTCCGGCCGTTGTTTTGGGCCACTGCGCTGCGCGGAAAAGGTTTTGGCATTGGGCGCTGCAGCGTGCGACGGTCTGTCGGACTGACTGTCCATCACAACAGGAATCGCAGGAACGACATTGGTTGAACCTGCCGCGATCTGGGCGTTGGCAACAACGCGCTGTACGTAGCTTGTACCGCCGGCGTCGGCTGTCTCCCCGCGCGTGAAATTGCCGCTGTAGTAGCAGCTGATCGCCGCACGCAATGCCGGTGTGCCCTGCCCCATTGCTGCGACCGCCCGCTGATAGCAGTCGTGCAGGATGGCGCTGCCCGCGCGGAGGTTTTCGCACGGGTCGAAGGCTGTTTCGTAGGTCAGTCCGTATCGGGCGAGGTTGGTCTTGTTGACCTGTCCAAGCCCCATGCTGAAGTTGATGCCTTGCGCTTCGAGGTCTTTCGCCGTCGCCACAGCTTCAGCACGATCATGCGGCTGCCGAACAAGGTGGCCGCCGACAACGCCAATCGCATACGGATTAAAGCCGGACTCGGTCTTCACGACCGCCTGCAGCGTCGTGGGGTGGACGTTCGGCGCGCATTGCTGGGCCAGGGAGTTGAAATCAAGCATGACTTCCCCCTTCATCAACGCTCGATCGTTGGCTGCGCCCGAACGATATAATGGCTTTAGCCATTGTCGACCTCTCAGGTTTCAACAACTGGTCAGGTCGGCGCCAATGCTCGCAACATCGACGCTGACCGCTTCTACTACCCGTACCTCCACGCCTGCCCTTCGCTGTCTGGCGTTCCCTCGCCAAGATCCGGCTCGCGCGATGCGAACCAATTTAATCTCCTTCTGACACCTCCTCCTGTCGCGACGTTGGCGACGCGGGGGGCGCATCCGACGCGCACTCCTTGCAGACCGTCTCATCCTCCAGTTCGGCCCGACGAGTACGAAGCTCAACAACCAGCTGCGCATTTTTTGACCGTGCCTCCTGCTTTGCCCGATCGATGAGCCACTCATTTAGCTCTCGGGGGAGTCGACACTGCGAGCGAACGATGTCACCCATTCTCTCTCCTCTGGTGCTTTATAGTCACTACAATGTAGTGACACACTGTCACTATATTCCAGCGCCAACGTAGTGTCAAATGTCACTATGAAAGACAGCTACCGCTCACAATTCCGGCTACCGTGGTCCCTCTACCACCAGTTGAACGAATCCGCCACGAAGAATCAGCGCTCACTCAACGCTGAGCTGGTCGCGCGTTTGGAGTCGACCTATCCCCAGCTCAGCGTCCGCGACGATACTGATGTCGACGAATTGCGCGAAACCGTCACGACAATGTCTCTCGCCGAGCTCATGACCCCAGACGAGATAACGATGTTCGCCGAACGCATGCTCGCTCTTGTCGCACGCAAGCGCACTACCAAGACAACACCGTAGTGACACTTTCCAACAGATGATGTGACGAATTCAAGAGGCCCACTTAGCCTTGCGGCCGCCAGTGTTTTATGCTAGTCGCTTCTCTTTGGTAGCCTATGGTTCATGACCGAGAACCAGAGCGGTGGAATTAACGCCAGGCCAAACATGTGCAGATAGCCGCCAGGAAGCGCACTCCCGGTGGGAACCAGGCCATCATAGGCCTGCGTTTGCTCAAGATGATGGTGGGTGTGAAGCCCGTTATTTACGAATAGGCGATTGGACAACCAGAAATTAACGTCCCACGCAATCTGATGGCCCAGGTCGTCAGGACTACCACACAGGCCATAGTGCTGCAGGTAGCCAACCGCCTCTACGACGAAGACAGAGACTATGCCCTGCCCCGCGTAGAAGACCGCCCCACGCCACCCACCAAACCACGCGAAGAGACCCACGACCGCTACGCTGACCGGGACGATCTGCAGGAGCCGGCTTCCCCTCCAACTGCGTGCCTGGCTTAGCTCGTAAGCAACAGCGGATCTCAGCGCCGAGAAGAAGGAGCGGCCGACGTGACACCAAACCGACAGGCCAACATGGGCTGTTGAACCAAATCGCGGATCGCCGACATGCTCGTGGTGGAGTTGATGTACGACTCGGTAGTGAGGGTATCCAGCGACTGCTACCGCTACGTCGGAGATCAACCTGGATACACGCCCGCCCCGGTGCATTACCTCGTGAATGTGCGCCATCGCGAAAGCACTCACCACTCCCGAGGCAATAACGAGCCCGGCAAACTCCAGCGGCCTCGCGGTCATCGCTCTTTCGAGGGCAACAAGCACCGCAGCGCCCCACACGCAAATGTAAGTGACCGGGACTACAGGACCGCTCGGCGCTTGGCCCGCCCTTTGGTTTGTGACCTCCACCTCCTGCCCGATAAGCGCGTCAGCGGCAGGAACCACCGCAACCAAGAATAGCAAAAACAGCCAGGGATGCCGGTCAAAGAAGAATGCCGTCGCGGTCGCTGGTAATAGCGTCGACAGCCAGAACCCGCCCTTATCGCTGCGCAAAGATGTCATTTTCTTCCGCAAACCGCACCGCCGCGGTAATGTGCGAAACGCCAATCTTTTCGTTGATCCGTTGGAACTGCCTGTAGACAGTCGTCGAAGACACCTTCAGCTCATCGGCGATCGCACCTGCATTGAAGCCAGATCTTACGAGTCCAATCAACTGCACGTCCTGTTGTGAAAGGCCACACTTTCTGATCGCATCTTCGCGCACTCCCCGCGATGACCAATCGAGGAGCTCTAACGCCAGGGCCCGGAAAAATGCCCGCCCCTCTCTGAGTTTCGGCTCACCTTCCTCGGGCTTCACGCTCGAGCCAAGGTAGAGAGCTCCAATCCGGCCTTTCTCGCTAGCGTGCGCAGGAATGAGGAACGTGCTGAGAAACCCGTGTTCCGCGGCAACCTCAAGCATCCGCTTTTGCCCAGCAGTCCGGACTGGCAACTCCGAGCCCAACACTGGCGCGGTGTTCGATCGTGCGTAATCGAGACAAGGGTCCGTCAGATACCATCGGTTCGCGTTGTACAGTTGGCACCATTCAGGGCGACAACCGATCAAGAATCGATGGGTGGAGCGACTGGCTGAATGATCGGTAGGATGCAACGAAACGAACACAAACCATTCCGCTCCCTTCGATCGAATTGCGTCGCTAACAAGCGGTATCAACTCCAGTTCATCCGCTGCATTTATAACGGCATCAAAGCTCAGTTCCATTACGGTCGATCCATCTAGATTACTTCACCAACCCCATCCGCCCAGACAATGTTTCGCACTTCCATATAAATTGCCCGCATCACCGAATGATGTGGGTCCGAAAGCGCGAACTTTTCAAACTCGCCTTTTGATGAAATCGGCATAATCTGAACTAGCGTAAGTTCGTCGCCCTGAATCAGATACCTTTCCGCAATGAAACCGCCTGGCACCTGATAGAGGCGAATGCCCACCTGCTCGACATCGGCACTAACGGCTCGTTCATAGACAAGGTTCTTCATAATCCTCGCCTTCGGTCTCAGGGCTATGTCCGCACGCACGACACGTCCGATTCTTGACTTCATGCTCAGACAGAGACGAAATCACATTGTCTGCAACGCATCTTTCGCACTCGAAGATCGATACGAAAAAATCCGTGCGGCAGACTTCGCACTTCATTTGATGGACTTCGTTTTCCTGCAAGACTTCCCATCCATCATCACCGTGATCGGCCCCACAAGAAGGGCACACAATGCTGATACAGTCGCTCATAGTTTCCAATCCAGCAAATCATTTTCACTCCGGCGAATCGCCGGGCCACCTCGTGCACCCGAGTGCTACGCCAGCCTTCTGCCTATCCGCGCTGGATACTTATCGCGCGCTCGACTCGAACGCTCGCTTTGCACGTAATTAACGAACTGTTCTATCTCGGAGTTGGCCATCCCGAGCCATGCGAATCGTATGGCTCCGGGCTCCAACGGGAAAATTAACTCGCGGTCGATGCTGTGATGCTCGAGATACTGAAAGAACACGAACAGGTCATCGTCCTGCAACTGCTCCAGCCATGTTCGCAGGCGCTTCAACTCCTCGTCTGTCAAATCCGCCGGCGATGTGTTTAGAACACTCAATGCGAAGCGCGTTGGGCAGGGCGCTCGCGGGACGTAGTAAAGATCGCGGTGGTCCTGGTGCGATGTGCGGGGATCGACGCCCAGGACAGGAAACGAAAGCCCCTGCTCCTTTGCTTCCTTCGCACGCTGCATCCACGGCCGATCGTCAGGGGATGTTGCCCAGATGCGTTTCAGGTCATCAGCCCGGTACTTCTCGCGGGATTCCCAGATCTCATGCAGCTCGCAGTACTCCCTTGATTGAGAAATCCGGTAAGCCGCATCGACAAGCGGGCTGTCGTGCCAGTGAGCGAGCGGCCTGGTGCGTTCCGCTGCATACATGCGCTGGTGGTCATCTTGCAGATTGACGCCCGACTCCTCGAACAGGCGACGAAATAGAACCAGTGATTTGCGGAAATACTGGGATGCGCCATCTGACTGCGCATACAGGCGCTCCGGAAATGTTTGCGCGTTATCCGGTGCAACATGGCCATTGGCCGCGTCTGTAATGCCCGTGACAAGCCAGAAAGCATAGTGCGGGAAAAGACGTGCCAGCGCTTCGATCATGTCTGGCGTAGGTCGTTGCCGACGATGAAACACCTTACGCCAGCGCTGAATAGAAATACGGGTGTATTCCGTCAGCCGCTCCAAGTAACCCCGGCCAGGCTCGGGCCTCGGAAGCAGAGTACCGAACGCCCTGCGAAGTGCGCCCTCTGGCCTTTCGTCTTCACTTGGCGCGAGGCGTGCCTGCTCATTCAGGAGCAAGATCATGCGGTCTTCGATCGTCGTGGTCATATTTGAAGCAATCCCAATCAGTCAATCTGTCCCGATTAGATCAATTCATAAGATATGACCATACCCGCCCTCCCTTCCCCTCCACCAATTCAGTTACAAACGGAAACACGAAGAAAGGAACCCACTGCTACAAGGCGGAAATTTCTCTGCGTGCATATGCTTCTTGCGTATGCGACATGGCAAATATGCCCTATTCCACCCGTATCGCGGGGGCGATTGGCAATGACACGGTTTTAGTGAGATTGAGATAAGAGTCGTTTAGCCGAAGCGCTGAATGAGCGCAAGCGCCACGGCGCGGAGACTGTTTGGCGACAGTTCCTGCAAGTCAACGACTGGTGCATCTGCAAGTGCGGGATAACTGCGCCGTGTCGAACGTGCATAGGCGGGATCGTAGTGCGCGACCATGACCCGCTCGAACAACTCGGGTATTTGCCGTGATCTGGCCATTTCCTGCCACACCTCGAACTCTTTGCCTCCGATAAGGCTCCGCAGAGAGGCGAGTTTCGATACGAAGGCGTTCGGATCTTGCTCGAAATGGTGATAGTCCTCGCGCCACAATATGACTCGCTGGGCCATCGGCGCATTCACGCAGACAAGCTTGCCCTTCATATGCATCGTTTCGAGCAGCGCTGGCGGTAACTGCACGTTGCCAATCTTCTTGCTCTCTGCTTCCACCCACACCGGGCGGCCGGGAGAGAAAGTACTAAGCTTTTGTTGCAGCAGGCTATCAAAGTATTTCTGCGTCGGCTGCGGCGTACCAGGTATCGCACCAATAACCGAGCCCCGGTGAGACGCGAGCGCCTCCAGATTCAAGACCTGCGCACCGACGGCTTCGAGTTGATCGAGCAATCGAGTCTTTCCACAACCAGTCGAGCCTGACAGGACCACATACGAGAACTCGCGTGGTAGCTTTGTCAGTTGCTCGTTGACCCAACGTCGATAGCCCTTCCAGCCACCAGGTAGACGGTCCACCTTATAGCCGATCGTATCGAGAGCATCAAACCAAAGTCGACTGCGCTTTCCGCCGCGAAAGCAATACACAAGCACCCTGCCATGACGTGGGCGGCCCGCAATTACGGTGTCAAGGTGACGCGAAATGTTTTTCAGCGAATAGGACACGCCGATCAGATATGCCCGCATTTTGTCGGTCCGATGCAAGGTGCCGACCTCGGCGTATTCGTCATTGCTGACCACGGGGAGGTTGATTGCCCCAGGGATGTGATCCACGGCGTATTCGCGTTCGCTGCGCGCGTCGATGATGAGGTCGTAATCTTCGAATCGGTACATGCCCACCTGCCTTGTAATTTTTGGCGTACAACGAATTTTCTCTACGCCATCCAGACAACCGGTCGAGTGCAGGCATGGTACGAACCCCTTACCTCTCTGGCAAGCCCTACCACCCGGCAGGTCTGTCACCGCTGGGGTTCCCTCCCATGTCGCGAAAAATGGTCTTGCGCCCGCTTGGAACGGATCAGCGGTAACCGGCTGCGGCCTCCGGACCACCCGTTTTCCATTTTTTGGAGATAAGCGCTACACTAGATACTGTATATTCATACAGTGTTCTTGCCCCATGAGCGTCTTGCCGCGTCACCCTGAAGAAATCCACCCCGGGCTATGGCGAGCTTCGCAGCTGGCCGCCGGCTTCGATCGGGTGGGTGGTGTCGTGCGGCCACGCCGCGCTAACCGCCGAGCTGCCGGGCGGCGGCTGGCCCGCGGGCGCGCTCACAGAACTGCTCACACCGCAGCCGGGCTGCGGTGAACTGCGTCTGCTGCAGCCCGCGCTGGCGACCGTCGGATCCCGCCCCTTGCTCCTGCTGCAGCCGCCGCATCGGCTACAACCCGCCGGGCTGGCGTGGCTGGGCGTTCCCGCAGGACAGGCCTGCGTGCTGCGCGCACCACGCACGGCTGATGCGCTGTGGGCCGCCGAGCAGATCCTGCGTACCGGCACCTGCGGCGCACTGCTCTTCTGGCAGGCCGAGGTCCGGCAGGAAGCGCTGCGGCGCCTGCATCTGGCCGCGCAGGCCTCGGACATCCTGCTGTTCCTGTTTCGCCCACTCGCGGCCGCCCAGGCGACGTCGCCGGCGCCGCTGCGGCTTGCACTGCGAGCCGCCAGGGGCGGTATTGAAGTGACGTTCGTCAAGCGCCGCGGACCGCAGCGCGACGGACCCGTTTTCGTTCCTCTCGTA
>NZ_JARESS010000012.1:0-254479 GCF_046027915.1 Paraburkholderia sp. RL17-347-BIC-D | reverse complement strand
TAAGACACAGCCCCTGTAGCGATGCTGTGGTGGGGGCGCCAACCGGCGCCCCCAACTGGCTGTTGTTGATGACCCTGAAACCCACCCAATGACGCTCGACATCGACGCGATTCACAAAGCGCTTGCCAATCCTGTTCGCCGGGAGATTCTTGGTTGGCTGCGCGAGCCGTACGCGCATTTCGGCGACCAGGAACTGCCGCTCGATTACGGCGTGTGCGCGGGCAAGATCAACGAACACTGCGGCTTGTCGCAGTCCACCGTGTCGGCCCACCTCGCGGCTTTGCAGTGCGCGGGCCTCGTCACGTCGAAGCGGGTGGGTCAATGGGTGTTTTTCAAACGCAACGAGGCCGTCATCCAGGCGTTCCTCGAGCACATGAACACGCAGTTCTAGGCGCTGTTATTCGCAGTGCCGCGCTTCTTTCATCAAGCAGTTTTTTCGGCTCGGGCCGCGCGCCCTCGGCCAAAGGTGAACTCATATGCCGACTCTTTTCGATCCGCTGCAAATTGGTGACATCACGCTGCCGAACCGCATCATCATGGCGCCGCTCACGCGCCAACGCGCCGAAGAAATCCGCGTGCCGAATGCGCTGATGGCGAAGTACTACGCTGAACGCGCGAGCGCCGGCCTGATCATCAGCGAAGCGACGTCTGTCACGCCGCAGGGCGTGGGTTATGCCGAGACGCCGGGCATCTGGTCGCAGGAGCAGGTCGAAGGATGGAAACTCGTTACGAGCGCCGTGCACGCCGCCGGCGGCAAGATTTTTCTGCAACTGTGGCATGTCGGCCGTATTTCGGACCCGCTGTTCCTGAACGGCGAACTGCCGGTCGCGCCCAGCGCGATCGCGGCACAAGGCCACGTGAGCCTGGTGCGTCCGGAGCGTCCCTATGTGACGCCGCGCGCCCTGGAACTCGATGAAATCGCCGGCGTGGTCGAAGCCTTCCGCAAAGGCGCGGCAAACGCGAAGGCAGCCGGTTTCGACGGCGTTGAAGTGCACGGCGCGAATGGCTATCTGCTCGACCAGTTTCTGCAGGACAGCACCAACAAGCGTACCGACGCCTACGGCGGCCCGATCGAAAACCGCGCGCGTCTGCTGCTCGAAGTCACCGACGCCTGTATCGACGTGTGGGGCGCGAACCGTGTCGGCGTGCACCTCGCGCCGCGTCGCGATGCGCACGCCATGGGCGATTCCGATCCGGCCGGCACCTTCGGCTATGTGGCCCGCGAACTCGGCAAGCGCAAGATCGCGTTCATCGCCGCACGTGAAGCGCTCGGCGACGACCGTCTCGGCCCGCAACTGAAGAAAGCCTTCGGCGGCCCGTACATCGCGAACGAAAAGTTCACCAAGGAAACCGCGCAACAGGTGCTCGACGCGGGTGAAGCGGACGCGGTGGCGTGGGGTCAACTGTTCATCGCGAATCCGGATCTGGTGCGCCGCTTCGCCACCAATGCGCCGTTGAACAAGCCGAACCCGGCGACGTACTATGCACGCGGCGAAACTGGCTACATCGATTATCCGACGCTGGAAACCGTGGAATAAGCCTTGCAGCAAGCTGTAAAAAAGCGAAGCTATGCGTGGGGTCGACGGAGGTTAAGCCGCTGAGTCAAAGCGGCAAATGCATGGCAGTACGCTAAAAACCGCGCGGCGGGTGTGACATGAACGATATGTTCCGGTCATACCCGCCGCGTTTTTTATGCCTGAAAAAAAGCGCATATCACGCAAGATCACGCCGCATGAACACCCTCTTCGATTCGTCGAGTCCTCGCGCGATATGCGCGTCGCGCCGCGCGATCAATGCCGCGTCGAGTTCGGCTTCTTCGATATCGCGAAACCCGAGCCGCCGATAATACGGCGCATTCCACGGCACCTCGCGAAACGTCGACAGAATCAGTTGCGTGAGTCGTTGCGCGCGCGCAATTTGCGCGACCTGCTCGATCAGCGCCGCGCCGATCCGCTGCCCCGCGTGCGAAGTGAGCACATCGAGTTCCTGCACGTAGATGCGCGTGGCCTGCGGCTCGAACATCACAAAACCGGCACACGTTGCATCGGCAGCCACGGCAACGATGATTTCCCGCGCCGCGATCTTGCGCTCGACGAGTTCCAGGTCCATCGGCGGCGCATCCGCGATGCCCGCCATATCGACGCTGAGGAAGCGCTGCCCCGCTTCGAATTCGATCGTGCGGATGGCGTTCGCATCGTGCGGCCCGGCAAAGCGGAAGGTAACAGCGGTGGCGTGTTGCATGGGCGTTTTCGCAGGTGTGTTGTGGTGGTTATTCTCGACGACACGCCCCGATATTGACATCACCTCCGAGAAATAGACAAGTCAGCGCGCCGCTGCGGGACTAAACTCCTGAAGATCTGAATTTCCCTTCGACCCAACATGGATCTGATGCATGTGCTGCAGGTCGCCCTGCACTTCGACCAGCACCTGAGCGGCCTGATCGTGCAATACGGCACCGCTGTCTACGCGATGCTGTTTCTCGTCGTGTTCGTCGAAATTGGCTTCCTGCCGCTATTCTTCCTGCCCGGCGATCCGCTGATCTTCATTTGCGGCGGTCTCGCGGCCACCGGCGCGCTGAACGTCTGGTTCGTGATTCCGGTGCTGTTCGCCGCGACGGTGGTGGGCAGCATCGTCGACTATGCGATCGGGCGCGCGATCGGCGAGAAAGTCTATACCGCCGACTATCGCTGGCTCGACAAGAACGCGCTGCGCAAGGCGCACGCGTTTTACGAAGCACGCGGCGGACTGACTTTCCTGCTGTCACCGTTCATCGCCGTGGTGCGCACCTTCGCGCCGTTCGTCGCGGGCGTTTCGCGCATGACGTTCGCGCGTTTCGTGTCGTTCGTCACGGCGGGCGCGGCGCTGTGGATCGTATCGCTGGTGGCGGCCGGCTATCTGTTCGGCAATGTGCCGCTGGTGCGCGATCATATGAGTTCGATCGTGCTGCTGGGCGTCGCGCTCGGCGTCGGCTCGCTGCTCGTGAGCGGAGTGTGGCGCTTCGTCAACCGGCGCTTGCGCGCGCACTGAAATTCGTGGAGATCGTCATGACGCTAACCGCCTTGCTCGTTTTCGCCCTCGCGCTGATCGTCGCGGCCGGCACGCCGGGGCCGAGTATCGCCGCGTTGGTCGCGCGCGCGCTGACCAACGGCTTTCGCGACGTGCTGCCCTTTCTCGCCGCCATGTGGATCGGCGAGGCGCTCTGGCTCACCTGCGCGGTGGCCGGACTTGCAGTGATTGCGCGCAGCTTCGGCATGGTGTTCGTGGTGCTCAAATTCATCGGCGTGGCGTATCTGCTGTTTCTCGCCTGGAAGATGTGGCGCGCGCCGGCCGATGTGCAAGGCAGCGAATTGCCGAGCGCCCGCTCGCCGTGGCGCATGTTCGTGGCGGGTCTGCTCGTCACGCTCGGCAATCCGAAGATCATGATGTTCTACCTCGCGCTGTTGCCGACCATCATCGACGTGTCGCGCATCGGCACCGTCGCGTGGTTCGAACTCACGCTCACCATGCTGATCGTGCTGATGGCCGTCGACTTCGGCTGGGCGCTGCTCGCCACGCGAGCGCGCAAGCTGCTCACCACGCGGCGCGCCGTGAAGATCGCCAACCGCGCGAGCGCGACGGTGATGGCGGGCGTCGCGGCCGCGATCGCCACGCGCTGAGGCTTTGCGTCGCTGGAACGCCCGAGCGCTCAGCCAGTCGGTCCGGACGCCTGTACGGCCGTTCGCAGTGAAGCCAGTAACGCTTGCCACCATTCGCCGTGCCGCAGCAGAAACACGCGATCGGGGAAATGGTGGCGCGCCACGTGTTCCTGCGGCACGGTATCCCAGCCGCGATGTTCAACGGTCACTCGTGTTTCGTCGCCCACCGCTTCGAAACGCACCTCGACGTGCGTGTGTTGCGCGTCGCTGAAACTGGCCTGACGCCAGCCGAAGGCGAGGCGCTCGCCCGGCTCCCAGACCGTGACGCGGCCAATCTCGAAGACGCTGCCGTCCGCCTGCGTCTCGATCAGGCGCCCCTGCCCGCCCGCTTGCTCAGCCGGTTCGAACGACAATATGCCGGCGCTCTGCGGCGTGAACTGAAAGAGCTGATTAGGCCGCCACCATGCGCCGATCTCGCGCGTGAAAACGTCGAACGCGCGTTGCGGCGAGGCGGCCACGCGCAACGACACCTGCACGCGCGAACTCATCCCTGTACCTCCAGATGCGCTTTGAACGACAGCAATTGCCCGGCCCACATGGCCTCGGTCTGTTCGAGCCACGCCTTCAGCTCGGCCATCGGCGTCGAGCGCAGCACGTAAAGGCGCACGCGCGCGTCGACGCCGTCATGCGATTCCTCGATCAACTGGCTCGAACGCAGCACACGCAAGTGCCGGCTCATCGCTTGAGGCGACAGGCCGGTGGCTTGCGCGAGTTCGCCGGCGCGCATCGGCTGACGGCTAAGCAGATCGACCACCTGCCGCCGGTTCGGATCGGCTAGCGCGGCCAGCGTGCGGTCGAGCGAGGCGCTCGCAGGCAGGGCCATGCGCTACACCCATCCTTCGATCTTCAGACCGCTGACGCGCTCGGCTTCCTCGCGCGACACGGTGCGAACCGTCTGGCCGAAGCTCCACACGTGCCCTTCCAGGTCGCGAGCGGCGTAGACGCGGTCGCCGTAAAACTGATCCTCCGGTTCGCGCGTAATCACGGCGCCCGCGGCACGCGCGCGGGCGCAATGCTCGTCGATGCCGTCACGCAATTGCACGTGCACCGACTGCGTGTTCTTGCCGCCGATCGACGCCGGACTGGCCGCGTTTTCCGACCATTCGCGGCAGACCATCAGGTAGCTGTCGCCGAAACGCATTTCCGAGTGGCCCAACTGGCCGTCGTTGTCCGTGATGACCATCTGGCGCTCGAAACCGAACGCCCGCTCGAGCCAGTCGAGCGCTGCAAACGGGTCTTTGTAGTACACCGCGGATCCCAGCGACGGACGATACAGCGGCTCGCTCATGATTGCCTCCTTTTGTAAACCTGACGGTTGATATTTAACACTATAGTTAAACAAATCGAGAAAGCAAGATCGAGATGCATAACACTGCCCTTCGCACATGAGTCGGTCGATGCGGACGCCAGGTACGAACGTGTCTTCGCAAAGAGCACGACTGACTTTGCAGCCTGATACCGTCTCGGACGGCGCACGCTTCGCCCTCCTTTCATTCTCCCCACGCCACCCCCTCACCTTGACTTCAACCAGATACGAAGGTAACCTTCGCAGGTAACCTTCACATCTGTCATGGCATGAGCAAGACCGATTTACCGGCCGATACCGAAACCCTGCACGCCATCGCGGAAGACCTGCGCGTGCTGGTCGGCAAACTGCGCCGCCGCTTGCGCGAAGAGTCGCATCTGGGCGATTTCACTCCTTCACAGGTGCAGGTCCTCGGCTTGCTGGAGCGCGAAGGTCCGGCAACGGTCACCGCGCTCGCGCGTGCTCACGGCATGCGTCCGCAATCCATGGGCGAAACGCTTTCGGTTCTGAAAGCCGCCGGCCTCGTCAGCGGCGCGCCCGATCCGAACGACGGGCGGCAAACGGTCCTCTCCCTCACACCCGCCTTTCGCAAGAAGATCAAGGCAAGCCGCGCGGCTCGCGAAGACTGGCTGTTTCGCACCATCCAGACGCGCTTCTCGGCGGCCGAGCAACGACAACTCGCTACCGGCGTCGACTTACTCAAACGCCTCATCGACTCGTAACTCTCAGGAGCAACTCATGGCATTCACTACGCTCGACCCAAAGACCGCACTCATCGTCGTCGATTTGCAGCAAGGTATTGTCGCGCTGCCCACCGCGCATCCCACTGGCGACGTCGTCAAGCGCTCGGCCGTCATCGCCGACGCGTTTCGCCGCCACGGCCTGCCCGTGGTGCTCGTCAACGTGACCGGCGGCGCGCCGGGCCGCGCGGAACAGGCGCGCCACGCCGGCGACTTTCCGGCCGGGTTCGCGGACCTCGTGCCTGAACTCAACGCGCAGCCGTCGGATCATCGGGTCACCAAGCGCACCTGGGGCGCGTTCACGAACACCGATCTCGAAGCCTATCTGCGCGAGCAAGGCGTTACGCAAGTGGTGCTCGTAGGCGTGGCCACCAGCATCGGTGTCGAATCCACCGCGCGCTACGCCAACGAACTCGGCTTTAACGTCACGCTCGTCGTCGACGCCATGACCGATCTCAATGCGGACGCTCACACCAACAGCATCACGCGCATCTTTCCGCGTCTCGGCGAAACCGGCACGACCCAGGAAGTCCTCGAGTTGCTCGAGCGCTCGCGCGCATGATGCCGGCTTCGATCACAGCTGGAAGTCTGCGCGCCGGCCTAACCCCGCACATGGAAACAGCCCGGTGAAAGGCACGTTCCGTTCGCTGCGCAATTTCAATTACCGGGTCTGGGCGAGCGGCGCGATCGTCTCCAACATCGGTACGTGGATGCAGCGCACGGCGCAGGACTGGCTCGTTCTCACGGAACTCACGCGTCACAATGCGACCTCCGTGAGGATCGTCATGTCGCTGCAGTTCGGCCCGCAAATGCTGCTGTTGCCGCTCACCGGTTATGCGGCCGATCACTTCGACCGTCGCAAACTGCTGTTCGCCACGCAGGCAGCCATGGGTACTTGCGCACTGGGCCTCGGTATTCTGACCGTCACCGGGCTCGTGCACTTGTGGCACGTCTATGTGTTCGCGGGACTGCTCGGCTGCGTCACCGCGTTCGACTCGCCGGCACGCCAGACCTTCGTATCGGATCTGGTCGGCGAGGACGATCTGTCGAACGCGGTCGGCCTGAATTCCACCTCGTTCAACGCCGCGCGCATGATCGGGCCGGCGGTCGCGGGACTGCTGATCGCTTCGGTGGGCACCGGCTGGGTGTTTCTCATCAACGGGCTGTCTTTTGTCGCCGTGCTTGGTTCGCTGCGCATGCTGCGGTTGAGTGAACTGCATCTGAAGCCCCGTGCGGTGCGCTCACGTGGCAGTTTCGTGGAAGGCTTCAAGTATGTGTGGACGCGGCCCGACCTGAAGGCCGCGCTGTTGATGCTGTTCCTGATCGGCACATTCGGCCTGAACTTCCCGATCTTCATCTCGACGATGTCGGTCACTGCATTCCATGCGGGTGCGAGCGAATACGGCGTGTTGAGCTCGACCATGGCGATCGGCTCCGTGACCGGCGCGCTGCTCGCCGCGCGTCGGGCCAAACCGCGCATGGCGCTGTTGCTCGGCGCGGCGAGCGTGTTCGGCGTGGGCTGCACCGTGGCTTCGTTAATGCCGACTTCCGTGCTGTTCGGCATTGCACTCATGGTAATCGGCGTGTCGACGCAAACCTTCACGACGTCCACCAACAGTCTCGTTCAACTCACCACCGACCCCGTCATGCGCGGCCGGGTGATCGCGATTCTGCTGGCGATTGCGTTGGGCGGCACGCCGCTCGGCGCGCCGGTCGTCGGTTGGGTCGCGGACCGTTTCGGCCCGCGCTGGGCGCTCGGCGTAGGCGCGGCTTCGGGATTCGCGGCGGCGGTCGTCGGCTTGCTCTACCTGGTGAAATACCGCCAGTTCCGCGTGTATATGGACGGCAGACGTCTGCGCTATAGCGTCGACGATCCGCGTCAGGGGCCCGCATACGTCAGCGCCGCTATTGCCTTGCAAAACGCTGTCTTGAGCGAAGCGGAGGAAGATTCGTCTTCGGGCGTTTAAGGGGCCGTTGCCGCTCCCTCACGCAAAAAAGCCGCGCCTGAATCAGGCGCGGCTTTCTGAATGACAACCAACCCGCCGATAACTTACTTCGCCACCGGCATCGTGAATTCAGCCCCCTTGCCGATGCTGTCCGGCCAGCGCTGCATGATGCTCTTGTAGCGCGTATAGAAGCGCACACCCTCTTCGCCGTAAGCGTGATGGTCGCCGAACAGCGAGCGCTTCCAGCCGCCGAACGAATGCCATGCCATCGGCACCGGAATCGGCACGTTGATGCCAACCATGCCCACCTGAATCTGCCGGCCGAACGCGCGCGCCACACCGCCGTCCGACGTGAAGAGCGACACGCCGTTACCGAACTCGTGCGCGTTGATCAGCGCCACGGCGCTCGCGAAATCGGGCACCCGCACCACCGCCAGCACCGGGCCGAAGATCTCTTCCTTGTAGATCTTCATGTCCGTGCCGACATTGTCGAACAGCGTGCCGCCGATAAAGAAGCCGTCTTCGCTCGCCACCGGATGCGCGCGGCCGTCGACGACCAACTTCGCGCCCTCGGCCTCGCCCGACGCGATATAACCGGCCACCTTGGCCTTATGTTCGGCGGTAACCAACGGGCCCATTTCCGCGTCGAGATGTTCACCGTTCTTGATCACGAGCGATTTGACGCGCGGCACCAGCTTCTCGATCAGCTTGTCGGCCACGTTGCCGACCGCCACCGCGACCGAGATCGCCATGCAGCGCTCGCCCGCCGAACCGTAGGCCGCGCCGATCAGTGCGTCGACCGCCTGATCCAGATCGGCGTCCGGCATCACCACCAGATGATTCTTCGCGCCTCCGAGCGCCTGCACGCGCTTGCCGCGCTTCGACGCTTCCGTATGAATGTATTCGGCGATCGGCGTCGAGCCCACGAACGACAGCGCCGCGACATCCGGGTGATCGATCAGCGCATCCACGGCCACCTTGTCGCCGTTGACGACGTTGAACACGCCGTCCGGCAGTCCGGCTTCCTTCAGCAACTCGGCAATCCGCAGCGACGCCGACGGGTCACGCTCCGACGGCTTCAGCACGAACGTGTTGCCGCAGGCGAGCGCGACCGGGAACATCCACATCGGCACCATGACCGGGAAGTTGAACGGCGTGATGCCCGCAACCACGCCCAGCGCCTGCCGCAGATTCCAGTTGTCGATGCCGCCGCCGATCTGGTCGGTGAAATCGGTCTTCAGCAGGTTCGGAATGCCGCACGCGAACTCGACCACTTCGATGCCGCGCACCACTTCGCCTTGCGCGTCCGTGAACACCTTGCCGTGTTCGCGTGTGATCAGCATCGCCAGCTCGTCGTGATGCTTGTTCAGCAGCTCCTTGAACTTGAACAGAATGCGGGCGCGCTTGATCGGCGCGGTTTCGCTCCAGGCGGGAAAGGCGGCCTTGGCGGCTTGCACCGCCGCGTCCACTTCCTCGACCGACGCCAGCGCCACCGAGCCGGTCACCTTGCCGGTGGCGGGATTGAACACGTCCTTGAAGCGGCCGCTAGTCGGCGCGGCCGGCGCGCCGCCAATGTAGTGGCCCAACTGCTGCACCGACAGCTTCGCTTGTTCGTTCACTGCATTCATGTCCTTACCTCGTGTTCGGGATAAACCGCGGCGCGTCACCACCGGGCCATAGGCAAAAAATCGGGCTACTTCGCACAGCGCCAGAGCGGCGATCCGCTCGTCGGCAGGCTCCATCGAGACTTGCCAACTGTATCGACGGCGCCGGCCATATTCCCGATACAGCGAAATAAAACCGCGCCTCACTGTATTGTTTTTTGCATGGCAACTGTATTGGACCGCGGACCCCGCTCAGGCGTCAGCGCGCGTCGCGGCGTGGCTCGGTCAAAACCCGCCCACGCCGCGTGTCACCAGCGCGTACGGCCCGCTCGTCAACTGTTCCCGGAGAAATTCGATGCACACCTGGATCTTCGCCGACGACGACAAACGCTCCGCCGTCACGGCCCACACGTCGGCGGACTGCAGGTAGTCAGGCAGCACGCGCACCAGTTCGCCGGCGCGCAGGCTCTCGGCCACGTCCCAGATCGACACCATCACCACGCCGTAGCCGTCCTTGGCCCACTGCACGACGATATCGCTGAGATTGGACGCAACGGTGCCCGTCACCTTCACGCTCTTTTCGCCGTTCGGACCGCTCAGGCGCCAGACGCCGAAGCGGTCGTCGCGTCCGCGAAACAGCAGGCAGTCGTGCTGGGTCAGTTCGGCCAGTTCGAGCGGCGTGCCCCGCCGTTCCAGATAGTCCGGCGACGCGCAGAGTATTCGCGTGCTCTCCACTATCTTGTGCGCGATCAGGTGCGGCTCATGCACTTCGCCCACGCGAATGTCGATATCGAAGTTCTCGCCCACGAGATCGGCGCGCCGGTCCAGCAATTCCAGCCAGATCTCGAGATTCGGATGACGCTGACGCAGCAAGGCCAGAATCGGCGATACATGCTTGCGGCCGAGCCGCAGGCTCGTGCTGATGCGCAGCAAGCCGCGCAACTCGGTGCGGCGATCGGCGAACGCATCGGCCATGCCTTGCACGTCGTCGAGTATTTTCTGCGCCCACTGCAAAGCGGCTTCGCCGTCGCTCGTCACACTGACCCGGCGCGTGGTGCGCTGAAAGAGCTTCACGCCGAGACTGGCTTCCAGCATGGCAACGCGCTTGCTGACATGCGAGGGTGACAAACCCATTTCCGTCGATGCCGCCACGAAGCTACCCCGGCGCGCGATGTTGCAGAACAGCTGCAGATCGCGCAGGAAAGACTCATTGCTGGCTGTGAGCGCATTCTGATTTTCCATTTGGCCGCATTGTGTCCGTGCAGAACCACATTACCCTAGCCCTAACGAGCCGATCGGGCAAGCCATGCCGGTCGGATGAAATACTCGGGACACCCAGGCACTGGTTAACCCTGTACCGCCGTTCGATTGGTGCGCTGCACAGCAGCGATCGAGCATCCGGAAACAGGCCGCGTCCCGGTAAGTCCTGGCTTGCATAGTTTTGCTTTCAGGACGCCAATGAATCAGCCGTAGAAGCTGATCCAAACATTTCTGTTCAGGAGACAACATGGAAACGAATACATCGGCAGGCGGCCACGAACGCCGCTCGCAGGCTCGCAAGGCAACCGCCAGCGGCTGGATCGGCTCGGCACTCGAGTACTACGACTTCTTTATCTACGCTCAGGCAGCGGCCCTTATCTTTCCACAGTTGTTCTTTCCATCGGGCAATCCGAAGATCGCCATCGTGGCTTCGCTCGCCACTTACGGCGTGGGTTACGTTGCGCGGCCGATCGGCGCGGTGGTGCTCGGGCATTGGGGCGACACTCATGGCCGCAAGAACGTTCTGCTTCTCTGCATGTTCCTGATGGGCATCTCGACGATGGCGGTCGCCTTTCTGCCTACCTATCACAGCGTCGGGCTGCTCGCGCCCGCCCTGCTGGTGGTGCTGCGCCTGATTCAGGGTTTCGCCGTGGCCGGTGAAATCTCGGGCGCGAGTTCGATGATTCTCGAACACGCGCCATTCGGGCGGCGCGGCTATTACGCCAGTTTCACGCTGCAAGGCGTGCAGGCGGGCCAGATTCTCGCCGCCGCCGTGTTCCTGCCGCTCGCCTACTTCATGGAAGAGAGCTCATTCAATTCGTGGGGCTGGCGCATCCCGTTCCTGCTGAGTGCCGTGGTGCTGATTGCCGGCTACTACATTCGCCGCGAAGTCCATGAAACACCGGCGTTCGCCAAGGAAGACGCGAGCGGCAACGTGCCCAAGTCGCCGATTGTCGAAGCCTTCCGCTACAACTGGCCCGATATGGTGCGCGTGATTCTCTGCTCGTTGATGAACGTGATCCCGGTCGTCGCCACCATCTTCGGCGCGGCCTATGCGGTGCAGGCGTCATACGGCATCGGCTTTTCCAAGAGCGTCTATCTGTGGATTCCGGTAATCGGCAATATCGTCGCCGTGCTGGTGATTCCCTATGTGGGCAATCTTTCCGACCGGATCGGCCGGCGCCTGCCCATCGTCGTCGGCGCGCTCGGCGCGGGTCTGCTTTCGTTCGGCTACCTCTACGCGATCAGCATCCGCAACGTCCCGCTCGCCATGGTGATGTCGATCCTCATGTGGGGCATCGTCTATCAAGGGTATAACGCGATTTTCCCGAGCTTCTATCCGGAACTGTTCCCGACCCGTTCAAGGGTCTCCGCGATGGCCATCGGCCAGAACATCGGCACGACGATCACCGCTTTGCTGCCTGCGCTGTTCGCCTATGTCGCGCCGCCCGGATCGACCAATGTGCCACTCATCATCGGCACGATCACGTTCGCCATCACCATCGTTGCGGCGGTGACCGCATGGAGCGCACGCGAGAACTACCGCGTCAGGCTGAGCGATCTGGGTGAACCCAATGCCGTGCCGATCGACAAGGTCAGCTACGAGCGCATGCGGGCCGAGACCATGGCTGAAACGAAGAAAGCTCTCGCGTAATCCATTTCGCTCGAACTTCGAAGGAATCGATCCATGAACAGGACCCGGATCGCCGTGGCCGGCGCGGGCTACATCGGCCGCGCTCACATGGCCGTCGCGCAGCAGAGCGGCACGTGCTCGTTGTCGGCGATCGTCGACCCGTCGCCGGCGGCACAGGCGATCGCTACCCAGACCGGCGTGCCGCTTTACCGGACGCTCGACGAACTGCTCGAACGGGACCGCCCGGACGGTGTGATTCTGGCCACGCCGAACCAGTTGCATGTGGAGCACGCGCTGACCTGTCTCGCGGCCGGCGTGCCGACACTGCTCGAAAAGCCGATCGCATCCACGGTCGATGAAGCGGAATCACTGGTCGCCGAAGCCGAGCGTTGCGGCGTGCCGTTGCTGATCGGGCATCACCGCGCGCACAGTCCGATCATGGCCCGCGCGAAGCAACTAATCGACGAAGGCCGGCTCGGCAAACTGGTCGCGGTGATGGGCAGCGCGGTCTTTTTCAAACCGGATGAGTACTACGCCGACGCCCCCTGGCGGCGCGAGCCGGGCGGCGGGCCGATCCTGCTGAACATGATCCACGAGGTGCACAACCTGCGCATGCTGTGCGGCGATATCGTGGCCGTGCAGGCGTTTTCGTCGCATGCCACACGCGGCTTTCCGGTCGAGGACACAGTGGCGATCAACCTGCGCTTCGCGAGCGGCGCGCTCGGCAGCTTCATGCTATCGGACACGGCCGCGAGTGCTCGTAGCTGGGAGCAGACGTCGCAGGAAAACAAGGCTTATCCGTCGTATCCGGACGAAGACTGCTATGTGATCGCGGGCACCTTCGGTTCGCTCGCCGTGCCCACCATGCGCCTGAAAACCTATGGCAAGGCCGAGGACCGTTCGTGGTGGAAGCCGTTCGCGGTCGGCGTTGCCGAGATGACTCGCGACGATCCGCTCAAGCTTCAGCTCGAACATTTCGTGCGCGTCATTCGACAAGAAGTGAAACCGCTCGTGAGCGCCCGCGACGGCCTGCAGAATCTGCGCATTACCGAGGCGATCGTGGAAGCGGCCAATGCCGGTTCCGTGGTCAGCACGACGCCCGCGGTCGCAGCGGCGCATTGATATCGCATCGCCTTTACTGAATCCATTACTCCAGGAACGCCCCATGAAAACGTTCGTGATGCTTCACGGCATCAACCACAATATGTTCGGCAAGCGCGACCCTGCGCAATACGGCACCGTGACGCTCGCCGAAATCGACAGCAGCCTGCAGGCATTGGGCAAGGAACTGGGCGTGCAGGTCGAGAGCTTTCAGACCAACAGCGAAGCCGCCATGTGCGAACGCATCCACCAGGCTTTCACGGACAATGCCGACGGTGTCATGATCAACGCCGGAGCATGGACGCATTACAGCTACGGCATTCGCGATGCGCTGGCGATCTTGACGGTGCCGGTGGTGGAAATTCACATGTCGAACATCCACGCGCGCGAAGCGTTCCGGCATGTTTCCGTGTTTGCCGAAGTCGTCAAAGGGCAGATTTGCGGCTTTGGCGTCGAGAGTTATCTGCTGGGGCTGCGAGCGGCTGTATCGGCGACGGCCGCTTAAATAACGGTGATTTTGCGTCGCCGCGCCCGGAGTCGTTCACCGTGCGCGGCGAATGCTCCATCAGCGCCATGCATCAGTCAGCTCGTTGGCCAGCACCATCTTCTCGCGGATCACTTCGACAAAGGCGGCGTCGGCGGCGCCCTGCGCCTTGAGGAATTTGAGCGCGGCGGAATGCACGGTGCGCATCGCCCGTCCGTCGATTCCGCTCATGCGCGCCGCGCCGCGACGCGTCTCCTCCACCAGATCGCGCGCGCTGCTGAAATCGGGCGACAAGCCGCTCTGCGTTTCGAACCGGCTGCGCAGATCCGTCGCGTAATCGCGCGAGGTTCCAAGCCGGTCCATATCGATCAGCAGATCGACACCGTCCGCCATGCGCAACGCGCACAGAATCCACAGCGCGACGAATGCCCGATACGCGTTATTGCCTTCCGCGGTGCGCGCATAGTGCTCGCACGCCATTGCATAAGTGTCGTCCGAAGTGGGCGCCGCGGGCGGCAAGCTCACGCCGCAGATCTCGATGGCCTGCCTGACTAGCGGGTCCGATTGATTCAGCCCGAGCACGCGAAACGGCGCGGCCACGAAAAACGGATTGCTCCATTGTTGACTGAGCAGCCACCCCGAAGCGAACTGCGAGGCCGGATTTCGCAACACGCCCACATGCATGGCCTGCGGAAAAGCCTGCTTCAGCCACGGCAGCCGGCCGGACGAGCGGCAAAACTTGAAGACCGGCACGCTGCCCTGTTCGGTGGTGCGCTCGCACAGGTTGCGTAGATAGGCCTGCAATGCCGGAAATTCCGCATCAGGCACGCTGGCGAAGCGATCGAGACTGAAACCCCTGCGATATCCGTCCACACCGCGAACGCCTTCGCGCAGAAACGGGCGATATTCGTGGAAATACGGCGCGTCAAGCGGCGGATGGCCCGATGTCAGCGTGGGACGCGACGCGGACACCTCGGCCAGGCTCAGGTCCGCGAGCACGTTGCTGAGCGGCTCATAAAAGCCGGTCACGCTGTCGAGTTCGCGCAGACGCGACCAGACCCACGTTCCCGCGCTACGCCAGCCCGTGTGCAGAAACACCGCCTGTTTCAACGCGCTGTTCCGCGCGGCATCGGTTGACGGGCCATTCGACGGCTCAATGGACAACGGCATGTGGACTTCTCTTCAAATGAAAGCAGCAGGTAAGCGGCGCAAACGCATACTTTAGCGGCTCGCGCCGCCGCGTGCATGACAGAAGCATCACTTTACCTTGCAAGCCGCACCGCATTCGTCGGCGCGTGTGCCAGACTGAACTGGAATCGCGCATCCAAACGCTTTAAGCTGCCAGACTTCCGAACTCAAACGTCGCTCACATGAACGATTCGGCCGATATCCGCTTCCTGTTGACGCTGCGCGAAAGCGGCAGCCTGATCGCCGCGGCGCGAAAGCTGGGCTTGTCGCCCTCGGCGGTCACGCAGCGACTTCAGCAACTGGAAAAGAAACTGGGCGCGCAACTGGTGAACCGCACGGCGCGCCGCCTGCAATTCACGGAAGAAGGCACGCTGCTGTGCGAACGCGGCGCCGACCTCGTCCAGCAGTTCGACGCGCTGTTCGAAGACCTGCAGATGCGTCGCGGCGGACTCGTCGGCACGCTCAAAATCAATGCGCCGCTGGGGTTCGGGCGGCGGCACCTCGCGCCCGCGATTGCCGATTTCCAGCAGCGGAATCCGGATGTCGACGTCGCGCTTACGCTCTCCGACAAGCCTCTGACCGAGACGATGGACCGCTTCGATATCGTCGTGCATATCGGCGAGTTGCCGGTGTCGAATCTGATCGGCTACACGATTGCACCGAATGCGCGTTTCGTCTGCGCGGCGCCCGCGCTGATCAAGCGAGTGGGCATGCCGGATTCTCCGGATGAATTGAGCAGGCTGCCCTGCATCGTGCTGCGCGAGAACAACGAAGATGTCTCGCTATGGCAGTTCAGCAAAGGCCGCACGCGCCGCAGCGTGCGCGTGTCTGCTCATTTGAGCTGCAACGATGGCGATGTGATCCGCCAGTGGGCATGCGAAGGACGCGGCGTGATCCTGCGCTCCGAATGGGACGTGGCCGACGATCTTGCGAAGGGCAAGCTCGTGCGTTTGCTATCGGGATGGAAAGCGCCCGATGCCGACGTCATGGCGCTCACGCATCAACGCGCGGGCCTGCCGGCGCGCACCCGTCATTTCATGCAGTATCTGCAAAGCAGGTTCAGGCCGCAGCCGCCCTGGCGGCGATAAGTGTCGAAATCCGCTTGCAGGAAGACGCAAACTGGATCATTCATTCTGACTGAATCTAAGAGTTAAGCCATCTGAACGCCGCGCCGCTGATGAAACTTTATAATCAGCTCACCGTCCGCTGCTGGTCAAATCAATCATGACTCGTGCCTCTGTGCCTGCCGCCTATCCCAAAGCGGTCCTGTTCGACCTCCTGACCGCCTTGCTCGACTCATGGACCTCATGGAATCGCGCGGCCGGTTCCGAACAGGCGGGCCGTGCATGGCGCGCCGCCTATCTGCGGCTGACCTACGGCTGCGGCTCATACATTGCGTATGAACAACTGGTGCGCGAAGCCGCCGCACAAGTCGGCCTGCCCGAATCCGCCGCGCTCGCGCTCGAAGCAGACTGGCTGACGCTCACGCCGTGGAGCGGCGCCGTCGACACGTTGCAAACGCTCGCGCCGCATTGCAAGCTAGCGGTCGTGACCAACTGCTCCACGCGGCTCGGCACACAGGCGGCCCTGCTCTTGCCGGTCCGCTGGGACGCGATCGTCACCGCCGAAGAAGCCGGCGTATATAAACCGGAGCCACTGCCGTACCGCCTCGCGCTCGAAAAACTCGGCGTCCAGGCCCATGAAGCCGCGTTCGTGGCCGGCTCCAGCTACGACATGTTCGGCACCGCCGCCGTCGGCTTGCGGACGTATTGGCACAACCGCGTCGGCCTGCCGCTCGTAAGCGGCGCACAGCCGCCCGAGATCCAATCGCCGACGCTCGATTCGCTCGTTCCGTGGCTCGCTCGCTTCGGCACGAACCAGCATGACTCCGCATGACTCCGCATGACTCCATTTTCCCCGGTGAAAACATGAAACTCGACCAGATTGAAACCCCAGCCGCGTTGATCGACATCGCGCGGATGCAAAGGAACATCGCGCGAATGCAAGGGCATATGAACACGCTCGGCGTCGCGTTTCGTCCGCACGTGAAGACCACCAAATGCATCGACGTGGTCCGCGCGCAGATCGCCGCCGGCGCGCGCGGCGTCACGGTGTCCACTTTGAAGGAAGCGGAGGCGTTCTTCGCCGCCGGTGTCGACGACATTCTTTACGCCGTCAGCATGGCTCCGTCGAAGCTGCCGAGAGCGCTCGCGCTGCGCCGCCAGGGCTGCAATCTGAAGATCGTGGTGGACAATCCGACCGCCGCCTCGGCCATCGCCGCATACGGCGACCAGCACGGCGAAACCTTCGAAGTGTGGATCGAAGTGGATACGGACGGGCACCGATCAGGCATCACACCCGAACAGGACACGCTGCTCGAAGTGGGCCGGATTCTGCATGAGAACGGCGTCAAGGTGGGTGGCGTGATGACCCATGCCGGTTCGAGCTACGAGCTCGATACGCCGGAAGCGCTCGCCGCGCTCGCTGAGCAGGAACGCGCGGGCTGCGTGCGCGCGGCGCAGCGGTTGCGCGAAGCCGGCATTGCATGCCCGGCGGTCAGCGTCGGCTCGACGCCCACTGCCCTCGCCGCCACGCAGTTAGAGGGCGTCACGGAAGTGCGCGCCGGTGTGTACGTGCTGTTCGACCTCGTCATGCACAACATCGGCGTGTGCGCGCTCGACGACATCGCGCTCAGCGTGCTCGCCACCGTGATCGGTCATCAGGCGGACAAGGGCTGGGCGATTCTCGACGCGGGCTGGATGGCGATGAGCCGGGATCGCGGCACGTCGAAGCAGTCGCACGATTTCGGCTACGGCCAGCCGTGTTTGCTGAACGGCACGCCGCTTCCCGGGTACGTGGTCAGCGGCGCCAACCAGGAGCACGGCATTCTGTCGCCGATAGTTGAAAACGCGGACGCCGCCGACGATGTCACGCAGCGCTTCCCGATCGGCATGAAACTGCGCATTCTGCCAAATCACGCGTGCGCCACCGGCGCGCAATTTCCCGAGTATCACGCGGTGGCGCCGGACGGCAGCAGTGTAGAGTGGCGGCGCTTTCAGGGCTGGTGAAGCGAGCATCTGAACCGCTACATCACTCGTCCTCTTCCTCCAGACCCGCCAGCAGATCGTCGACCGCGCGATACACGCGCTCGACGATCTCCGGTCCCACCCTGCGCTCCAGTTCGCGGTAATGCGCTTCGAGATCCTTCGAAATCACGCGCACCAATTCCACGCTCGTATCGGTCAGCGACACCAGCACGCGCCGCTGATCTTCGGCGAAACGCTCCTTGGTCACCAGTTCCATGCTCTCCATGCGCGCGAGCACGCCGGCCATGCTCGGGCTCGAAATCGTGCAGATATCGGAAATGTGGCGCGGCTCCATCGGACCGTGCTCGTTGAGCGCGCGAATCACGCGCCACTGCTGTTCGGTCAATCCATGTGCGGTAATCAACGGACGAAACCGCTCCATCATTTTTTCTCTGGCGCGCAGCAACAACATCGGCAGGTTGCGGTGCAAAACTCGGGTCGAGGCGGAAGCGGACATGTTGGAAGATGATTAAAAAGCAGCCGTCGAAGCTTAAGGGAAAACCCGCGATCAGCCGACAGGCTATTGACCATGGATGATATCAAGCGCAATACTACTAACATGTTAGTGTTTTTGCCGAGAGACAGCTAATTTATGTTTGCACTAGCCGATCATCTGCTGCATCCCGAAGGCGAAGCGTTGCCACGCGACGTGGATGCGCGCACCGCGGCCGCGCTGCTCGCACGCGGCACGGCCTGCCGCGCGCCGGTTGGCGGCGCTGTCTATGGAACCTTGCTGAACGACCGCGCCGCGCTCGATGCGCTGGGCGACGCGGTGCACGCCGCGCCATATAAAGCGCCGCCGAAAGCGCCGGTGCTCTATCTGAAGCCGCGCAATACGCTCGCCGGGCATCGCGCGCGGGTCGTCGTGCCGGACGATGCGTTGGGCGTGGAAGTCGGCGCGTCGCTCGGCATCGTGATCGGCCGCACTGCAACACGGGTTAGCGTGGCGCAGGCGTTCGACTACATCGCCGGCTATACGCTGGTCGCCGATCTCAGCGTGCCGCATGCGAGCGTGTACCGGCCATCGGTGCGGTTCCGGGCGCGTGACGGTTTCTGCGTCGTCGGACCGGCCGTGGTTGCGGCGCGTCATGTCGCGACGCCGGACTATCTGGCGATCCGGGTTCAACTCGGGTCACGGGAGGCGTTCACGGCGAGCACCGCGTCATCGGTGCGCAACGTGGCGCAACTGCTCGCGGACGTGACCGATTTCATGACGCTTAGTGCGGGCGACGTCATCACGCTCGGCGTGCCGCATGGTTCGCCTGTCGCGCATATCGGCGACACGGCCACGCTATCGATCGGCGCGATGCCGCCGCTCACGGTGTCGTTCGTCGGCGCCGAAGAAAAAGAAGGAGAACAGCCATGATGCGCGGCCGTGTTGCGTATGCTGGCGCGATTCACGAAGCGTATCCCGACGCCGATGGCGTGCGCCTCGCGGATGGCCGCGTGCGTCGCGAGGATGAAGTGGTGTGGCTCGCGCCGATCGAAGTCGGCACGATCTTCGCACTCGGCCTGAACTACGCTGAGCATGCAAAGGAATTGCAGTTCAACAAGCAGGAAGAGCCGCTCGTGTTTCTCAAGGGACCGGGCACGGTGGTCGGTCATCGCGGCGAGACGCGCCGCCCCGCCGACGTCACCTTCATGCACTACGAGTGCGAACTGGCGGTGGTGATCGGTCAAACCGCGAAAAACGTGAAGCGCGAAAACGCCATGCAATACGTGGCGGGCTACATGATCGCCAACGACTATGCGATCCGCGACTACCTCGAAAACTACTACCGTCCGAACCTGCGCGTGAAGAATCGCGACGGCGGCACGGTGCTCGGCCCCTGGTTCGTCGACGCCGCCGATATCGAAGACGTCACGCAACTCGAATTGCGCACGTTCGTGAACGGCATGCGTCAGCAACACGGCAACACGCGCGATCTCGTCACGGACATCCCGGCGTTGATCGAATACCTGAGCAGCTTCATGACGCTCGCGCCCGGCGACGTGATCCTGACCGGCACGCCGGAAGGCGTCGTCAACGTCAACGCGGGAGACGAAGTGATCTGCGAAATCGACGGCCTGGGCCGTCTCGTCAATACGATTGCATCCGACGCGGACTTCAAGCGCGCCTGATCGGGGTGCGGTGCATGGGATCAAAAAAGAGAAAGGACAAGGCAATGCGAATCGAACATCTGATCAACGGCAAGACCGGCGCGACGAAAGACTACTTCGAAACCGTCAATCCGGCCACCCAGGAAGTGCTAGCCGAAGTCGCGCGAGGCGGCGAGAAAGAAGTCGACGCCGCCGTGCGCGCCGCCAAAGACGCGTTTCCCGCCTGGGCCGGCAAGCCCGCCGCGGAACGCGCGAAGCTGGTGCGCAAGCTCGGCGAACTGATCGCGAAGAACGTGCCGGAGATCTCGGAGACCGAAACGAAGGACACCGGCCAGACGATCTCGCAGACGCGCAAGCAGCTCGTACCGCGCGCCGCCGACAACTTCAGCTACTTCGCCGAGATGTGCACGCGCGTCGACGGCCATACGTATCCCACCGATACGCATCTGAACTACACGCTGTTCCATCCGGTCGGCGTGTGCGCGCTGATCTCGCCGTGGAACGTGCCGTTCATGACGGCCACCTGGAAAGTCGCGCCTTGTCTCGCGTTCGGCAACACCGCGGTGCTGAAGATGAGCGAACTCTCGCCGCTCACGGCCGCGATGCTCGGCAACCTCGCGCTCGAGGCCGGCATTCCGGCCGGCGTGCTGAACGTGGTGCACGGCTTCGGCAAGGACACCGGTGAACCGCTCGTCGCGCATCCGGACGTGCATGCCGTGTCGTTCACCGGATCGACGGCGACCGGCAACCGCATTGTGCAAACCGCGGGGCTGAAAAAGTTTTCGATGGAACTCGGCGGCAAGTCGCCCTTCGTCATTTTCGACGACGCCGATTTCGAGCGCGCGCTCGACGCCGCCGTGTTCATGATCTTCTCGAACAACGGCGAACGCTGCACGGCGGGTTCGCGCATTCTCGTGCAACGCTCTATTTACGCGCGCTTTGCCGAGCGTTTCATCGAGCGTGCAAAGCGGTTGAGCGTGGGCGATCCGCTGTCCGACAGCACCATTGTCGGCCCCATGATCAGTCAGGGCCATTTGGCGAAGGTGCGCAGCTACATCGAACTTGGCCCGAAAGAAGGCGCGACGCTCGCGTGCGGCGGCCTCGACATGCCGGAGCTGCCCGACGCCATGCGCAAAGGCAACTTCGTGCAGCCCACCGTGTTCGTCGATGTCGACAATCGCATGCGCATCGCGCAGGAAGAGATCTTCGGCCCGGTCGCCTGCCTGATTCCGTTCGACGACGAAGCCGACGCGATCAGACTCGCCAACGATATCTCCTACGGCCTGTCGAGCTACATCTGGACCGAGAGCAGCGGCCGCGCGTTGCGCGTCGCCGCCGCCGTCGAAGCCGGCATGTGTTTCGTCAACAGCCAGAACGTGCGCGATCTGCGCCAGCCGTTCGGTGGCACGAAGGCATCGGGCGTGGGCCGTGAAGGCGGCACATGGAGCTATGAAGTGTTCCTCGAACCGAAGAATGTTTGCGTATCGCTAGGCTCACATCACATTCCGCGCTGGGGCGTTTGAACCATCGGTGCCGGCGCATGAAGCGCCGGTGCGTTTTCAGCGCGAGCGCCTCATGCGCCGCGCGGCAGCAGACTTGGAGACCGCGATGGGCAAACTCGCATTGGCAGCAAAAGTCACACACGTGCCGTCGTTATATCTGTCCGAACTCGACGGTCCGCATAAAGGCTGCCGACAACCGGCAATCGACGGCCATCATGAAATCGGCCGGCGTTGCCGCGAGCTGGGCGTCGATACGATCGTCGTGTTCGACGTGCATTGGCTCGTGAACAGCGAATACCACATCAACTGCGCGCCGAATTTCGAAGGCGTCTATACGAGCAACGAACTGCCGCATTTCATCAAGAACATGCCGTATGCGTATCCGGGCAATGCCGGCCTCGGCAACCTGATCGCGGAAGTCGCCAACGAAATGGGCGTGAAAAGCCGCGCGCACAGCGAGACCACGCTCGAACTCGAATACGGCACGCTCGTGCCGATGCGCTACATGAATGGCGATCAGCATTTCAAAACCGTCTCGGTCGCAGGCTGGTGCATGTGGCACGACCTCGACACCAGCGCGCGCTTCGGCCTCGCGGTGCGCAAGGCTATTGAAGAGCACTACGACGGCACCGTGGCGATTCTGGCAAGCGGGTCGCTCAGCCACCACTTCGCCAACAACGGCACGGCCGAGCAGTTCATGCACAAGGTATGGAGTCCGTTTCTCGAGCAGATGGACCGCAGGGTGGTCGAACTGTGGGAAGCCGGCGACTGGAAAACCTTCTGCGAGATGCTGCCGCTCTATAACGAAAAGTGCTGGGGCGAAGGCGGCATGCACGACACCGCGATGCTGCTCGGCGCGCTCGGCTGGGATCGTTACGACGGCAAGGTGGAAGTCGTCACGCCCTACTTCGGCAGTTCGGGCACCGGCCAGATCAACGCGATCTTCCCCGTTACGCCCCTGCCCGCCTGAGTTCCAAGGAAGGAGATCACTGTGCCGCATCTGACACTCGAATACAGCGCCAATCTCGCCGGCGAAGAAAGTATCGGTCAACTGTGCCACGCGCTCGCGCGGGGCCTCGACGAGGAACGCGAGAACGAACAGCGCGTCTATCCGCTCGGCGGCATCCGCGTGCGCGCGCTGCGCTGCGAACAGTACTGCATCGCCGACGGACGCGCTGACGCCGCGTTCCTGCATGCGAATCTGAAGATCGGCGCAGGCCGTTCCGAGGCCGCGAAAAAGGCCACCGGCGACGCGCTATTCGCGCTGATCAAGCAGCACTTCGCCACTGAATTCGCACAGAAGGGTCTGGCGTTGTCGCTGGAGATCAATGAATTCAGCGAAGCCGGTACCTGGAAACATAACAACTTGCACGCGCGCCTGATGGCTGAGTAGCGGCACTGAGAGAATCCATCATGCTAGACGAACAGACTATCCGAGACCTCGCGGCACAACTCGACCACGCTGAGAAAACGCGCACGCAACTGCGCCACTTCTCCGCCGCGTATCCGCAGATGACCGTGCAGGACGGCTACGCGATTCAACGCGAATGGGTCAAGCTCAAGCTCGCCGAAGGCCACGTGATCAAGGGCCGCAAAATCGGCCTCACCTCGCGCGCGATGCAGCGTTCGTCGCAGATCGACGAACCCGACTACGCGCCTCTGCTCGACAGCATGTTCATCGAAAACGGCCAGGATATTCGCGCGGACCGCTTCATTGCACCGCGCGTGGAAGTCGAACTGGCGTTCGTGTTGAGCAAACCCTTGAAGGGCCCCGGTGTCACGCTGTTCGACGTGCTGGACGCAACCGCTTACGTGAGCCCGGCGGTGGAAATCATCGACGCGCGCATCGAACAGTTCGACCGCGAAACCAGGGCGCCGCGCAAGGTCTACGACACGATCTCGGACTTCGCGGCGAATGCGGGCATCGTGCTGGGCGGACGTCCCGTGCGTCCGCTGGATGTCGACTTGCGCTGGGTCGGCGCGTTGCTCTACAAGAACGGCACGGTCGAAGAAAGCGGCCTCGCGGCCGCAGTGCTGAATCATCCGGCCACGGGCGTGGCCTGGCTCGCCAACAAGATCGCCCAATACGATGAAACGCTCAACGCGAACGACGTGATCCTGAGCGGCTCCTTCACCAGTCCGATCCCCGCGCGCGCAGGCGACACCTTCCACGTCGACTACGGTCCGTTGGGCGGCATCGGTTTGAATTTCATCTGAGCTCATTCGAGTCGATACGACATGTCTCTACCGCAAAACACGTTCAAGCGCGCACTCGCCGAAGGCAAACCGCAATTCGGCCTGTGGGCCGCGCTCGCCGACGCCTACGTCACCGAACTGCTGGCCACCGCCGGTTTCGATTGGCTGCTGATCGACAACGAGCATGCGCCGAACGACGTGCGCAGCACGCTCGCGCAATTACAGGCGGTGGCCGCGTATGCATCGCATCCGGTGGTGCGTCCGGTGCGCAGCGACAGCGCGTTGATCAAGCAATTGCTCGACATCGGCGCACAGACTCTGTTGCTGCCGATGATCGACACCGCCGAACAGGCCGCCGACGCGGTTGCGGCCACGCGTTATCCGCCGCAAGGCATTCGCGGCGTGGGCAGTGCGTTGGCGCGCGCGTCGCGCTGGAACCGGATACCGGATTACCTGAACACGGCGGCAAACGAGTTGTGCGTGCTGGTGCAGGTCGAGACCGTGCAGGGCATGGAAAATCTGCGGGCGATCGCGGCGGTGGACGGCGTCGACGGCGTGTTTTTCGGTCCGTCGGACCTGAGTGCGTCGATGGGACTGCTGGGCAAACCCGGCCATCCCACTGTGCGCGAAGCGATTCGCAACGGCATCCAAAGCGTACGGCGCGCGGGCAAAGCGGCAGGTGTGCTCGCACCCGATCCCGCGATTGCCGCCGACTATCTCGAAGCGGGCGTGACCTTCGTGGCGGTCGGCACGGACACGGGTTTGCTGAGTCGCGCGGCGGCGGATCTGGCGGGGTCGTATAAAACGACCGCAGCGCTGGCGGCGTCGCCAAAGGGCGGGTATTGAAGGAATCCGTTCTGCGGCAACACGCGGGGCCGCGGCGCGGGAAACCCCCTATTCCCCCGCGGGCCACGGCAAGCCCGACGCCGACCAGTCCAGTTCCACACCGATCACGGATCGCTCGGCGGCGAACTGCAGCGCCAGCGTCACGGCGATACACGGCCTGCCGCTGGCCAGCGACAGATAGGGACTACTCGACACCGCCACGCCCGGCAACAACACCGCATTGCGGAAATACGGCCGATGATCCCAGCGCGCATCGCGCGGATTCGCCACGGGTTGCAGCGACGCCCCGTCCGTGCTCCAGGCCGGCCCCTGCACCTCATGACCGATCTGCCTGCCCGAGTCGTCGAGGATGAAACAGCTGATGCAGCGCTCGAACCTCGCCAGCGAAGCGAACGCCTCCTCCATGGCCACGCCGGCCAGCAACGCATCGGCAGCGAGCCGCAAGGCGACCCGGTAAGGCTCCACTTCGGTTTCGAACAACGCGTACTGATGCGCCCGCCCTTGGGCGATCACATCGAAAGCTTCGTCGATACGCCGATGCACCGACTCCGGCGGCGCGATCTCCTTAGCCGGCCGCCCGAGCAGATAGCCCTGCGCGAAATCCACATTCGATTCCACCGCGAGAATCAGTTCCTCCGTGGTCTCCACGCCTTCCACGACCACCAGCATCCCCGCGAGGTGCAGCAGCGAGACGAGCTTGGGCAGAATCGGCTGCTCGGTGCCGTGGCCCGTCGCGCGAATCAGTTCGCCGTCGAGCTTGACGAGGTCCGGGCGAATCCTGAACAGGCGGTCGAGATTAGACTGGCCGGCGCCGAAATCGTCGACGGCGATCAGGAAGCCGTGCTTGCGGTACAGCGCCGCCGCCCGCGACATGTCGTCGACGCTGCCGCCGTGCGATTCGAGAATCTCCAGAATCACGCGTTCAGGTTCGAGCCCCACGGCCCGCACGATCTTCGCCAGTTGATCGGCGTAGCCTTCGGCAATGAACGTGGCCGGCAGAATGTTGAGGAAGAGCCAAGCGTCGTCCGGCAGCGAATTGCGCGCGTGGGCCAGATGCACGACGTGACTCGCGCGGTCGAGCGCGCCTTCGTCGCTCGAAGGCCTGGGCGCGAACAGCACCGCGGGCGGCACCAGCGTGCCGTCGTCCTGCTCGCCGCGCAGCAAGGCCTCGAAGCCCACCTGCTTCTGATGCGACAGACTGTAGAGCGGCTGGAAATGCGAGGTGAGGTAGTACTCCTCCCAGCGATGCCGCCGCACTGCCGCCCCGCTCTCGTCGGATCCGTCGTCGGCCAGCAGTTGCAGCGCTTCGCGCGGCAGCGCGCGCTCGGCGCACACCCGGTTTCTGCCCGAGTGCTTGGCGCGCAGCAAGGCCTCGTCGGCGCGATCGAGCAGCACCATGATGTTTTCGCCGCTGCGGTGCTCCGCCACGCCGAAGCTCGCGGTCAGACGCCCGTCCGGCCGCTCGATCGCGGCAATCGCATGGCGCAGCCGTTCGGCCACATGAAGCGCGCCCGTGAGGCTGTCGCGCAGCAGCAGCGCGAATTCCTCGCCGCCGATCCGGCTCACGCTGTCGTCCGCGGAAATCTCTTCCATCAGCACCTGGGCGACCTGGTAGAGCGCGTGGTCGCCGATCGCATGGCCGAAGCGGTCGTTCAGGGATTTGAAGTTGTCGATGTCGAGAAAGATCGCGCTGATCCGCGTATCCGGCGTGACGGTGTCGAGGCGGCGCTCGGCCTGCTTGACGAACGCACGGCGGTTTTGCAGGCCGGTCAGCGGGTCGGTCGCGGCGAGTTGCGCGAGCTGGCTCTCCAGCAGAAAGTGGTTGCGGCGAAACCGGTAGAAGCCGAAATGAAACACCGCGGAAGTCGGCACGCCGATCGCCGCGATCCACATCCACACGACGGTATCGACGTCATGCGGCAGCGGCGCGCCGAACAGCAGCGCGAACGCCGTCGTATAGAAGAGCACGCTGCCGGTGATGAAGTGGGCCGGCGTGAGCCACAGCGGCGCGGCGCAGATCGGGATCACGACCATCGCGGGCAGCGTCCACAGCAGCGGCTGCGCGACACCAGCGATGTTCACCGCGAGTCCCACCACCAGCACCTGCGAGTAAGCGACGCCGATGAAACCGAAGGTCCACGTCGACTTTGTGCGCGGAATCGCCAGCACGAGCAAGCCGAGCAGCAGCGCGCACGCGAGCCGGTAGGCGAGCGGCGCGGCCGGGCCGTCGACCAGATTGCGCGCCCCGATGAAGCACAGGAACGCGACCACGGTGAACGCCATGGTCATGGTGGACAGCGGACGCTGATGTTCGAGCGAGCGCCGGTGGAAGCGATCGCGCAAACCGGTGTCGGACGGGTGCTGCGTTGAGCTGGAAAGCATATTGATAGGTATCAGGCTGGTTCCGGTCACTCTGCCAATGGATATCGGCAAATGTCTGATAAATATTTATGCCTTCCACACAAATAGAACGAAGATTGTCGTTCCCGGCCCCTCCGCCCTACGCCGCCATCACACGATTGCGACCCGACGCCTTGGCGGCATACAGCGCGCCGTCCGCGCGCGCCATCAGTTGAGCGAGCGATTCATCGCGCCGCCGCTGGTCCACGCCGACGCTGAAGGTGTAGCGCAGCCCACGCGGCAACTCGTCCGGCGCGGCCCCGGCGAGCCGGGCCCGCAGGCGGTCGAGCAGTTTCACCGCTTCGGCGGTGCCGGTGGCCGGGCATAGCACGCCGAATTCCTCGCCGCCCAGCCGGCCGAACACATCGCCGACCCGCAGGTTGCGGGCGACGAACGTGGCGAAGTGGTTCAGCACCTGGTCGCCGGCGGCGTGGCCGTAGTTGTCGTTGACCGCCTTGAACGAGTCGATGTCGATGATCGCGAGCGCCACCGGCGAGCGGGTCCGCAGCGACGCGTTCAGCAGCGCGTCGCCGATCGCGAGAAACGCGCGGCGCGACAGTGCGCCGGTCAGGTCGTCGACATTGGCGAGCCGTTCGAGCCGTTCGGCGAGGCGGTCGTGTGCCAGCATCACCACGCCGATCGAAAGACAGGGCGGCGCAAGAATGCCGAGCGCAAGAAATACGATGTTGGACGGCGACACTTGCAGGAGCCCGGTCTGCGTCAGCAAACCGAAGCCGTACATGAGCCCGCGCGAAGTATGCCCGGCACATAGCAGGACGCCTGCCACCGCGAGGAAGTAATAGCTGTAGCGCGGCCGGTTCGCAGGACGGCCGCGCAGCATGATCACGGCAAGCGCGGCGTAGAGGCCCGCATGAAATGCCGACACCAGTGCGACGCGCGCGTTGAAGTTCGGCGCGGCGAAGGTCCAGTACGAGATGCCGAACAGCACGACGACGAGTCCGGCGTAAGCCGGCCACGGTCGCGTGCGGCGCCCCAGAAAGCGCAAACAGCCTTCGACCACCAGCAGCAGCGAAGCCGCCAGCAACACGTTGGACGCCACAAAAGTCAGCCAGCGCGACGCATGGCCTTGCAAGGCGAAAGCGAGCAGCGCGACGATCGCGATCGCGTTCGCCGAGATCCAGTAACCGACGCCGGGAATCGCCGCACGCCACAACGAGCCGAGCACGGCCATCGCCATGGCGCTCGACAACACGGTGACCAGAAGAATACTGAGTGGATTGAGCATTGAAGTGAATTGAATCAAACGGCATCGTGAACATGCGCCACGTACGCACGTGCTTTTTCTGTGTGCAACCCGCTGCAAGTTCGCAAGCTTAGCGGCTCGGGCAAAAAATGGGCACGCAAGCACCGCGAAAGATTTAGAAAGACTTACCGACGGGCGGTGATCCCGTTGCTTGCGCGCAATCGCGAAGCGTTGCATTTATCACGAAACGAAAGCGTTAAATCAACTGCGGAAACACGCCGTTAATAGAGTCACGACCGAAGCATTCTTACCGGACATCCACGCTGGATAAGCCAATCGGCGAATCAAGCAGCAAAAATTACTTAATCGCAAATGCATCCATCGCAATCGATTGCGCGTATAAACAGACGAATGGAAAGTGGCTAAAAGTTAATGTCTTAAGTAGACTGCTTCGAAGTGTGGTGGACAGACTAGACAACCCGGTAAAACTAACCTAGGCCGCGTGCAATACGCGATTTCCCGCAACACTTTTTCCTTGCATCCGGCCGTGGGCCTCCGACTTTTTATGCGGCTGAAGCAACGGCCATTCCCCGGAAAACATGGTCCCAATTCTCGATTACCTGCTGGAACGCCAAATCTCGCCGCAGTGGCGCGGCATGCTGACCGCCTTGGCCACCGAATTCGAAGCGCAGATAGGCCGCGACGAATTGCGCCAATTGATGCATCGCGTCGGCAGCCGGTTTGCGGCGGCGCATCCGCTGCCCGCCTGCGACTCGACCGCCGAACTCGCGCGAACCTTGAACCTGTACTGGCATGAGATGGATTGGGGCTACGTCGAATTGGCGGACGAACCCGAGTCATTGCGCATCGTTCACTACTGCGCGCCGTTGCAGGCATTCGGCGGCACGGCGCTTGCATGGACGCCGGCGTTTCTCGAAGGCGTGTATCAGACCTGGTTGAGCGCGTTGGGCGCGCAAGGCTTGTCGGTCGCGCAAACGAGTGGGTACAGCGAGGACACCGCGATCGAGTTCCGTCTGGGACGTCATCCTGTTTGAACGCCGCACGTTGATGAACATGTGGCCTGGATTGATGGGCCGCGTTTGTGAATGGACACAGTAGCAATGAGCCGTAGAGAAACGCGCCAGACCGGTGCGCGTGAAGTAGCAGTGAAGTAGCGGAACAGGCAGGACCAGCGTTTCAGGGCCGCGAACGCAAGTCGGGATCGGGGCAAGGGTAGGCATGAACAAGACGGCGGCACTATGAGCTCATCGAGCGACATCGAAAAACTTTTCGATCATTTTGGCGGTGACGCCAGCGCGTACCAGGAAATCGGCCGCGAAAACGAAGCGCGTTCGGCGCGCACCCGCTGGCCGCTACTAGTGACGCTCGATCTGACCCAGCCGACGATTCCCGCAATCGGGCAGCGTCGCGAGGCCAAGCCTCAGCCGCTCACGGTCGAAGCGCCGGTAGCCGTCGATCGTCAGGACACCACGCCGAAAGATGCGGCCTCCGTGACACGCGCGAAAGCGCCGCTGTTCACCCGTTCGCATCGGCGAGACATTCCGCCGGTTGCCGTGGCCGCGCCGCCGACCGCGCCGAAAGGCGCGTCGCGCTTTGGCGAGCTCGAATCGAAAGATGACGCGACGTCGCAAGCAGCAGTCGGCGCCGCCCGAGTGGAAGGCGTCGCGCCGGTGGCCGCACAAGCCGCGCCGGCTGTTGCTCCGGCTCAGACTGCGCCGGTCGCTTCCGCGCCTCAAGCCGTCCAGGCCGCCGCCATTCCTTTACGGCCGCCAGTGATGCAAACGGTTTCGTCCGCCGTGCCGAGTTGGACTCAAACTCCGGCGCCGGCGCGTGCTTACACGACTGCGACCGCGCCGATTGCACCAACCGCAACAACCGCAACAACCGCACCCGCCGCGCCAACGCAACCCGCTTCGATCCTCGGCAAGCTCTTCGCGCCGGAACCCGCATCCGCACCTCCGCCGCCGCAAGCGGCCGCGACCCGTGGCGAATCCGCGCCGTTGCAAGCGGTCTTCGACCGCCTGCGCGGCACACCCGCTCAACCCACCGCAGCACCGGCCGGCGCCGCGCGCGCCGCCACGCCCGCCACCTCCAACTCGTGGCTGATCAACGGCCCTCGTCGCTCATGAAAGTCATCGCGGTGGTGTCCGCCAAAGGCGGGGTCGGCAAGACCACCCTCGCCGCCAATCTCGCTTCCGTGCTGGCCGCCGGCGGCCGGCGCGTGATCGCGCTCGACCTCGACCCGCAAAACGCGCTGCGTCTGCACTTCGGCGTGCCGCTCGACAGCATCGACGGTTTGTCGCGCGCCACGCTGACGGGCGACCCGTGGCAATCCGTGATGTTCGACGGCGTCGACGGCGTGACCGTGCTGCCCTACGGCGCGTTGCTCGAAGACGACCGCCGCCGCTTCGAAGCGCATATCGACCAGGAGCCGCGCTGGCTCGCGCAGTCGTTGCAAAACCTGCGCCTCGATGCATCCGACATCGTGATCATCGACACGCCGCCGGGTTCGTCCGCCTATGTCCGCACCGCCTTGTGCGCGGCCACCTTCACGCTGAACGTCGTGCTCGCGGACGCCGCGTCGTACGCCGCGATTCCGCAGATGGAGCGGCTGATCGAAACCTACGCGGCGCCGCGCGCGGAGTTCGGCGGCGAAGGCTATGTGATCAACCAGATCGACCAGTCGCGCCAACTGACCAAGGACGTCCTCAAGGTGCTGCGCCAGATGCTCGGCGCGAAGCTGTTCCCCGGCGTGATCCATCTCGACGAAGGCGTGAGCGAAGCGCTCGCGTGCGACACCACGCTGATTCACTACGATCCACTCAGCCAGGCGGCCGCCGATTTCAAATCGTGTGGCGCGTGGCTGCTGGCGGCGCTCGACGCGATCGCCGTCTCGCCGAGGAACGTCGCATGAGCACGACTCCATCGCCGGGTCTCGAGCCCGCCGAGCCTTCGCGGCTCGAACGCTTCGTCGACGCGCGTTTCTGGAACAGCCGCATCGTCACCGGACTCGTCACGCTGTTCGCGCTGGTGATGCTGTACTTCGTGTTCACCGTGCCGCTCGCCTTCTACGAACAGTTGACGTTCGCGACCTGCTGCTTCGTGACCGCGCTGATGTTCCGCCGCCTGCAAGGCCGGTACGCGACGATGGTGATGATCATGCTGTCGGTGGTGACCTCGGGCCGCTATATGTACTGGCGGCTGACCGCGACCACGTACTGGGAACATCCGCTCGACGCCGGCTGGGGCCTGCTGCTGGTGGCCGCCGAAGTCTATTCGACCATCGTGCTGCTGCTCGGCTACTTCCAGACCGCCTGGCCGCTCAAGCGCACGCCGATGCCGCTGCCCGCCTCGCGCGACCAATGGCCGACCGTCGACGTGTTCATCCCGACCTACAACGAGCCGCTCTCGGTGGTGAAGCCGACCATCTACGCCGCGCTCGCGCTCGACTATCCGGCCGAGAAGATCTCGATCCACGTGCTCGACGACGGCCGCCGCCCCGAGTTCAAGGCGTTCTGCGAAGAGGTCGGCGTCAACTGGACGATCCGCACGCACAATCGCCACGCCAAGGCCGGCAACATCAACGAAGCGCTGAAGATCACCAGCGGCGAATACCTCGCGATCTTCGACTGCGATCACATTCCGACCCGCTCGTTCCTGCAGATCGGCCTCGGCTGGTTCCTGCGCGACAAGCTGCTGTCGATGCTGCAAACGCCGCACCATTTCTTCTCCGCCGACCCATTCGAGCGCAATCTCGGCACCTTCCGCAAGGTGCCGAACGAAGGCGAACTGTTCTACGGCCTCGTGCAGGACGGCAACGATCTGTGGAACGCCACGTTCTTCTGCGGCTCGTGCGCGTTGCTGCGCCGGACCATGGTCGAGGAGATCGGCGGCATCGCGGTCGAGACCGTGACCGAAGACGCACACACCGCGCTCAAGCTGCACCGTCTCGGCTATACCACCGCGTATCTGGCTATTCCGCAAGCCGCGGGGCTGGCCACGGAAAGTCTCTCCGGCCACATCGGCCAGCGGATTCGCTGGGCACGCGGCATGACGCAGATTTTCCGGATCGACAATCCGCTCACCGGCAAGGGCCTGAAAATCGGCCAGCGCCTGTGCTATCTGAACGCGATGATGCACTTCTTCTACGGCATCCCGCGTCTGGTGTTCCTGACCGCGCCGCTGTCGTATCTGTTCTTCGGCGCGCACGTGATCGAAGCCGCCGCCAGCACGATCGCGATCTACGCGCTGCCGCACATGATGCACGCGAGCATCACCAACTCGCGCATGCAGCGTTCGTTCCGCCATTCGTTCTGGGCCGAAGTGTATGAATCGGTGCTGGCCTCGTACATCACCGCGCCGACGCTGCTCGCGCTGATCAACCCGAAGCTCGGCAAGTTCAACGTGACGGCCAAGGGCGGCCAGATCGAGAAGAACTATTTCGACTGGGCAATCTCGCGGCCCTATCTGTTCCTGCTGTTGCTGAACCTGATCGGCTTCTGCGTGGGCGTCGTGCACATCTACTTCAACTGGCATGTGCGCAGCGTGGTGCAGACCACGATCCTCAACCTCGGCTGGACCACGTACAACATGCTGATTCTCGGCGCGAGCGTGGCCGCCGCGAGCGAGCGCCGGCAGATTCGCGCGGTGCACCGCGTGGCGATGCAGATGCCCGTGATGCTGAAGTTCTCGACCGGCCGCACGCTCGCCTGCGAAACCATCGACTACTCGGAAGGCGGCGTCGGCGTGGCGCTGCCCGCCGCGATCCAGGTGCCGATGCACGAACGCGTAACCGTCTCCCTCTTTCGCGGCGACGAGGAATACGCGTTCCCCGCGACCGTCGGCTTCACCGCGCCAGGCCGCGTGGGCCTGCGCTTCTCGGCGATGACGCGCGAGCAGGAGTACGAGTTCGTCAAGACCACCTTTGCACGCGCCGACGCCTGGACCGGCTGGGCGGAAGGACGGCAGCAGGACACGCCCCTGCGCGGCCTGTCGCATGTGCTGACGGTCGGCGCGCGTGGCATCGCGGGGCTGTTCGAGCATCTCTATGCCGACCTTCGCAGTTCGATGAAAAGCCGTCCAATGGACGTCAAGAAGCTAAAAACGAAAGACTGATCTATGCGCAACTGGATGGCGAAGGGCAACATCGAACGCTCGAATCACGAGCGCAGTGGGACCGGATTGCAGATGCGCCGCGTGGCTCGCCCCGGCTCGCAACGGCTGATGCGCGGCCTCGCGTGCTGGCTCGCTTTGCAGACGGCGCTGGCCGCGCCGCTGGCGTCGGCGGCTGAAGTCGTGGCGGCCGGCGGCGGTTCAAGCGCGGCGGGTGCCGTTCAGAGCACGCCGGCCGCTCCGGCTGCAACCGGCGTCGGCAGTGTGAGCGCGCCGAGTCCGGCCGTACCCTACGATCCGAACGCGATGGCGCAACCGCAACTGGCGGCACCGACGCCGGCGCTCGCCGCGTCGTCGGTGAAGGCGTTGGGCATCAGGACGCCGACCACCGCCGAGCCGGGCACCCTCGTGCCGGGCGGCCGCCGTCAAACGCTGACGTTCGCCGATCTCGGCGCGCTCGATCCGCTGCAATTGCGCGGCACCGACGGCCAGAACGGCGTGGCGTTTTCCGTGCGCGGCGACGAAGTGGTGACGGGCGCGGTCCTGCATCTGGTGTATAGCTACTCGCCCGCGCTGCTCGCGAACATCTCGCAGCTCAAGGTGCTGGTGAACGGCGAAGTCGCCGCCACCCTGCCCGTGCCGCACGAACAGGCCGGCATGCTGGTGGCGCGCGACGTCTCGATCGATCCGCGCTTCATCACCGAGTTCAACCATCTGAACGTGCAGTTGATCGGTCATTACACGACCAGTTGCGAAGACCCGGCGAACTCTTCGCTGTGGGCCACCGTCAGCAATGCGAGCTCGCTCGACCTCACGTATGCGTCGCTCGCCAGCAAGCCTGATCTGGCCGCGCTGCCGCAACCGTTCTTCGACCGCCGCGACGTGCGCCGGCTGGAGCTGCCGTTCGTGTTCCCGCAAAAGCCGGGTAATGCCACGCTCGAAGCGGGCGGCATCGTGGCCTCGTGGTTCGGCGCGCTCGCCGGTTATCGCGGCGCGCTGTTTCCGGCGCAACTGGATAACGCGCCGCTGTCGGGCAATGCGGTGGTCTTCGCGACTTCCGATCAACGCCCGGCCGGCATCAACATTCCGGCGATCTCCGGCCCGACCATCGCGGTGGTCGATCGCGAGGCGCCGGCGCGCGGCAAGCTGCTGCTCGTGCTCGGGCGCACCGAAGCCGAACTGAAAACCGCCGCCAAGTCGCTCGGCATCGGCCAGAACACCTTGACGGGTCAAAGCGCGACCATCACGCAGTTGAACGAACTCGCGCCGCGCGCGCCGTACGACGCGCCGAACTGGCTGCCCACCAACCGTCCGGTGCGCTTCGGCGAACTCGCCGATCCGCGCGATCTGACCGTGTCCGGTTACGACGCCGACGCCGTGCGTGTGAATCTGCGCGTGCCGCCCGATCTGTTCATGTGGCACACCAAGGGCGCGCCGATCGATCTGCGCTACCGCTACACGGTGCGCCCGCTGCGCGATCGTTCCTCGCTCAACGTGAGCGTGAACAACGGCTTCGTGCAGGCGCTGCCGATTCCGGCCGAGTCCGCTTCCGTGTTCGAGCTGAGCCATTACTTCGCCACCGTGCTGCCGGACAAGACCGCCGAAGCGCGCCGCACCCTGCATATTCCGCCGCTGCTGCTGACGCCGCGCGCGCAGGTGCGCCTGCACTTCTACTACGACATTCCGAATACCGGCGAATGTCACGGGCGTCTGCTCGACAACGTGGTCGGCGCGATCGATCCGAACTCGACCATCGACCTCTCGTCGTTCCCCCACTACATGGCGCTGCCCGATCTGGCCGCGTTCGCCAATAGCGGCTTCCCGTTCACGCGCATGGCGGACCTCTCCGAGACCGCCGTGATCCTGCCGAACGAAGCCGATTCGAGCGACTACAGCCTGTATCTGCTGACCATGGGCCGCATGGGCACCTCCACCGGTTATCCGGTCACGGGCGTCACGGTCGGCACCGCCGACGACGCCGACAAGTTCGCCAACAAGGATCTGCTGATCTTCGGCGCGCCGGGCAAGCAGCCGTTGTTGCAGCGCTGGGCGAAGTCGATGCCGTTCTCCAGCGACGGCGACTCGCGCACCTTCCAGCTCACCGACATCGTCTTCAAGCTCGAAGACTGGTGGCATGGCGAACGCGGCGTCGAGCGCACGCCCGCACGCGCCGATCTGACTCTCGTGAGTTCGAACGGCGACGCGCTTCTGACCGGCTTCGAATCGCCGCTGCAAAAGAACCGCAGCGCCGTCGCGCTGGTAAGCGCGGCCGGCCAGTCGGACGCCGATCTGTCCACGGCGCTGCTCGACTCGGACGTGCTGCCGCAGATTCAAGGCGCGATGGCCGTGATCCACGGCCGCACCGTGACCATCACTTCGAATGGAGAGGCGTATTACGTCGGCCATCTGTCGCCGCAGGAGTATCTGCGCTGGGCGCTGTCGTCGCATCCGCTGCTGTTGATGCTGGGCGGCGTGCTCGCCGCGCTGATCATCGCGGGCCTGTTCTACCGGACGCTGCGCTCGATCGCCGCGCGCCGCCTGAAGGACTAATAGGACTGATATGCGGGTTCGAATCAACAAGAAAATCGGCGTGGCGCTGACGCTCGGGCTGGCGGCGTCCGCGAGTTTCGCCAATCTCGTCAAGGTGGCGCAGACCACCGCCGCACCCGGCGCCTGCGGCGACTGGAGCGGCTATCGCGCGTTCGTCGAGCGCTTCGTGCAGGCCGACGGCCGCGTGATCGACTATTCCACGCCGGCGCAGCAAACCACCTCAGAAGGCCAGTCGTACGCGCTCTTCTTCGCGCTGGTCGCGAACGACCGCGCGACTTTCGACCGGCTGCTCGGCTGGACCCGTACCAACCTCGCGGGCAATCAGTTCGACGCGCAAAACATGCGGCTGCCGTCGTGGCAATGGGGCAGAAAAGCGGACGGCTCGTACGGCGTGCTCGATCCGAATTCCGCTTCCGACTCCGACTTGTGGATCGCCTACGATCTGCTGCAAGCCGGCCGCCTGTGGCATGAAACCGGCTACACGCAGCTGGGCGAAGCACTCGCCACACAGATAGCGCGTCAGGAAATGACCACCTTGCCGGGCGTCGGGCCGATGCTGCTGCCCGGACCGCAAGGCTTCAAAACCGGCGGCGTGACGCGCCTGAATCCGAGCTATCTGCCGCTGCCGGTGCTGCGCTCGCTCGCGCACGAAATGCCGAGCGGCCCGTGGGGCAAGCTCGCCGACAGCGCCTACAAGCTCATCAAAACCACCGCGCCGCAAGGCTTTGCGCCTGACTGGGCAGCCTGGCAAAACGGCCAGTTCGTGGTCGATCCGAAGAACGGCGACACCGGCAGCTACGACGCGATCCGCGTCTATCTGTGGGCTGGCCTCGCCTCGCCCGCCGATCCGCTCGCCAAGCCGTGGCTCGCGGCGCTCGGCGGCATGCGCGCCCGCGTCGCGCAAACCGGCTTTCCGCCGGAGAAGGTTTCCTCGACCACCGGCACGGCCAGCGGCGAAGGACCGCTCAGCTACTGGGGCGCGCTCGCGCCGTACTTCAAGGCGCTCGGCGACGAGCGCGGCCTCGGCCTCGCGCGCACGCATCTCGCCGCGCTCGACACCAGCGTGCCGGGCCGCGAACCGGTTTACTACGATCGTGTGCTGGGCTTGTTCGGCACGGGTTTCATCGACGGCCGCTATCGTTTCGACGAAGCCGGACGTCTCGTGCCGAGTTGGAGAAACGCATGCGACTGAGCGCCCTCGCGTTGTCATTGCGCCTCGCGCTGAGCCTCACGGCGGTCTGTTGCGTGGCGACGGTTTCGCCGGACGCGCTGGCGCAGGCGTCGAAAGATCCTTTGAACGTGCTGATCGATCAGGGCAAGTACTGGCAATCGCATCAGCGCGGCGACCTCGCCGAGCAGGCGTGGCAGAAGGTGCTGCGCATCGATCCCAAGCAGCCCGACGCGCTGTTCGGCATGGGCATGGTGCTCGCCGACCGCAAGGACGGCGCCGGCGCGCAGCAATATCTGGCGCGCCTGAAAGCGGTCGCGCCGAACTATCCGAATCTGGATGAACTCGGCCGGCGCCTCGGCGAATCGAGCCTGCGCGACCAGACCGTGAACGACGCGCGGCGGCTCGCGCAAAGCGGTCAAAGCGCGAGCGCGGTGCAGGAATACCAGCGCGCGCTGAGCGGCAAACCGGCCACCCCCGAATTGCAACTCGAATACTACCAGGCGCTCTCGGCCACGCCGCAAGGCTGGGATCAGGCGCGCCGCGGTCTCGAACAACTCGCGCGCGACAACCCCGACGATCCGCGTTACGCCCTCGCCTACGCGCAGCATCTGACCTATCGCGACGTGACGCGCCGCGACGGCATCGCGCGGTTGCAGAAACTGGCGGGCGACAGCACGGTCGCCGCGTCGGCGAAAAAGAGCTGGCGTCAGGCGCTGTTGTGGCTCGACGCGCGGCCCTCCGACGCCCCGCTCTATCAGGCCTATCTGCAAACCGCCACCGATGACGCCGCCGTCAAGGCACGCTTCGATTCGATGGTGCAGCAAGACAGCACGGCCCGCGCCCGCTCGCAGGAAAACGCCGCCGTCGACGCGCGCGGCCGCACGATCGCCGACGGTTTCGCCGCGCTCGATCGCAACGACGTGGCGACGGCGCGCGCGAAGTTTTCCTCGGTGCTGGCCACCAGCCCGAACGACCCCGACGCGCTCGGCGGCATGGGCATCGCCGCATTGAAGCAGGAGCATTTCGCCGAAGCCCGCAACTATCTGGAACGCGCGTCGCGCAACGGCAATCCGGCGCGCTGGAAAACCGCGCTCGACAGTGCGACCTACTGGACCTACACGAGCGACGCGATCGGCGCGCGCAGCAACGGCGAATTCGCGAAGGCGAAGTCGCTGTTCGAACGCGCGATCGCGCTCAATCCGTCCGACGTCACCGCGCAGGTGCTGCTCGGCGAAATGCTGCTCGCCAACGGCGATCCGAGCGGCGCCGAACAGGCTTACCGGATGGCGCTGCGCCGCCAGGCCGACAACCCCGACGCGGTGCGCGGGCTGGTCGGCGCACTTGCCGCGCAAGGCCGCGGCGACGAGGCGCTGCAGTTCGCCAATCAACTCAACACCGAACAGCAGTCGAAGGCCGGCGGCATCAACCGTCTGCGTGGCGAAGCGCAGGCCGCGCAAGCGCGCGCGGCCGAAGCGCGCGGCGATCTCGGCAGCGCGCGCAGCCTCTTCGAAGACGCGCTGCTGAACACGCCCGACGATCCGTGGCTGCGTCTCGACCTCGCGCGCATCTACGTGCGCCAGGGCGCGGTCGCCAACGCGCGCAGCATGATGGACGGCCTGCTCGCCGCGCATCCCGACATGACCGACGCGTTGTACGCGAGTGCGTTGCTGTCGGCGGAAACGCAGGACTGGTCCGCGGGTCTCGCGCAACTCGACCGCATTCCGGTCGCGCAGCGCACCGATGCGATGGCGACCTTGCAGCACCGCTTGTGGGTGCATCAGCAAGCCGACCTCGCCACGCGCATGGTGCGCAACGGGCAGACGCAACAGGCACTCGCCACGCTGCACGCCGCCGAGCCGGTCGCGGGCAACAGCCCCGAACTGATCGGCGTGATCGCCGCCGCTTACAGCCAAGCCGGCGACCCGAACCGCGCGCTCGGACTCGTGCGCGCCGCGATGAACGCGGCGCCCGGCAACACCGATCTGCTGCTGCAATACGCGGGCATTCTGTCCGCCACGCAACAGGAAGCCGAACTCGGCATGGTGATGCGGCGGCTCGCGTCGATGCAATTGACGCCGCAGCAACGCACCGACTTCGGCAACCTGAATCTCGGCATCGTCATCAAGCAGTGCGATGCGGTGCGTCAGAGCGGCGACCTCGCCAGCGCCTACGACGTGATCGCGCCGTGGCTCGCGGCGATGCCCGACAATCCCGATCTGCAGGCCGCGCTCGGCCGCCTCTATTCGAGCGCCGGCGACGATCGCAACGCGCTCGCCAGCTATCGCGTCGCGCTGCAACGCAAGCCCGACGATCTGAACCTGTTGCAGGCAACGATCTCCGCCGCGGCCGGCGCAAAGCAGTTCAGCTATGCCGAAACGCTCGCGAAGCAAGCCTTGAACGCGGCGCCCGGCGATCCCGGCTTGCTGGCGACGGTCGGCCGCATGTATCGCGCGGAAGGCAAGCTGTCGCTCGCGTCGACTTATCTGCAACGCTCGCTGGTCGCCGCCAATACGCCGCTGATGGCCAACGTCCCGCGCAGCCCGGCGAGCAACGTGCCGCGCGGCTGGGAAGTGGCGATGCGCCGGATCGGCGCGACGCCGCTGCCGGGCACCAATCCCTTCGAAGGCAAAACCGCCACCGTCACGCCGACCGACGCCGACAACGCCGCGCGCGCAGCGCTTCCGTATTCGCAGTCTTCCTTGCCGACACAGACCGTGCCGAACTATCCGCCGCCTACGCAACCCGCGCGTTACGTCGCGCCTTATACCGCGCCGGCGCAGCCTTATGCGCCGAGCCCGGCGCCCGCCGCCCTGCCGTACAACGCGCCGCGCCGTGGCGCCGACTCGGGTGGCTACGGCCAGGAGACTTACGGGTCGAGCCAGTCGGGTGCGCCATTGCAGCCTTATCCGGGGCAAGGACAGCCGCCGATGCAACAGCAGGCGCAGATGCCGCCGATGCAGCAGGCTCCGCAGTACAACCCGGCTTATCCGCAGCAGGCGCCTTATCCGCAGCAAGCGCAATACGGCGCGCAGGATGGTTATGCGGCCACGCCCTGGCCGATGTCGCCGGCCGCGCGCGAAGCGCAGGCCAATGCCGGTTCAATGCAAGCGCAACCGTATGGCGCACCGGGCGCGAGCACGAGTTCGAAGCGCTCGACCAGCAAGAAGCAAAGCGCGTCGAAGAATAGCCGCAATGCGCCGGCTTACGCGCAGCAGCCGTATGGACAACAGCAAGGGTATCCGCAGCAACAGCAGCCTTATTACGGGCAGCAGGCGTATCCGCAGCAGCAGGGCTACGCGCAGCAACCCTATCAACCCTATCCGGCGCAACAGCAACAGCCTTACCAGCCGTATCCGCCGCAGCAGGCTTACGCGCAGCAGCAGCCGTACATTCCGCAGCCGCCCACCGGTTACGCCCAGCCTTACTACCCGGCACAACCCGGCGCGAACGGCAACGGCAACACTTACGCACCGTCGAACGTGGCGAACACGCAAACTCTCGGCGTGGCCGAAGAGTTGGCGCAGGTCAACCGCGAGCAGTCGAGCAGCATCTCGGGCGGGATCGTGTTCCGTAACCGCAGCGGCGAGGACGGCCTGTCCAACCTTACCGACATCGAAGCGCCGATCCAGGGGCGCATCCGGGCGGGCAACGGCCACGTCGTCGTCACGGCGACGCCTGTCACCCTCGATGCCGGCACGGCCGCCGGCAATGTCTCGACGCTCGCGCGATTCGGCGCCGGCCTCTCGAACGACACGTCCACCGCGGCGGCCAAGGCGGGCAACAACACCTACGGGAACCAGACGGCGAGCGGCGTGGGCCTGTCGGTCGGCTACGAAGGCCGCAGCATCAGCGGCGATATCGGCGTGACGCCGATCGGCTTCCGCGAGACCAACATCGTGGGCGGCGCGCAATACAACGGCGGCATTACCGACAAGGTGTCGTATTCTCTGGCCGTCGCGCGCCGCGCGGTGACCGACAGTCTGCTGTCCTATGCCGGTGCGCACGATGCCGGTTCCGGCCTCGAATGGGGTGGCATCACATCGACCGGCGGCCTTGCCAGCCTCGCATGGGACGACGGCACGAGCGGCCTGTATGTGAACGGGGCGGTTCAGTACTACAAGGGCGACAACGTGCAGGGCAATGTCGCCGTCAAGGTAGGGGGTGGCGTCTACACGCGCCTGCTGAAAGATGCCGACCAGACCTTTACGATCGGCGTGAATACGACGGTGATGGGCTACAACAAGAATCTGTCGTACTTCACGTATGGCCAAGGGGGCTACTTCAGCCCGCAGGAATACGTCATTCTGAACTTGCCGATCGAATGGACAGGACGTAATGGCGCGTTCACGTACGACGTGAAGGGATCGATCGGAGTGCAGCACTACCGCCAGGATGCGTCGAATTATTTCCCGCTCAATGACGGATCCAACCGGCAGAGTTCGGCGGTAGGAAACGCAGCGCAGTTCGGTACGAGCGTGCAGAGCAACGCGCAGTACCCGAGCCAAAGCAAGACCGGCGTGTCGTATTCGCTCAGCGCAGTGGGCGAATATCAACTCGCGCCGCAACTGGCGTTCGGGGCGACGGCTTCGCTCGGCAATGCTTATGAATATCGCGAGTATCTCGCGGCGGTCTATGTGCGGTATAGCTTCAGCAAGCAGACCGGGTTGCAGCCGTTCCCGCCCACGCCGCTTGTTTCGCCGTATCTGTCGTTGTCGAATTGATCTTTGCGTGTCTCACGACGGCGCGGCCCGCTTCAGGCTGCCGCCGCCGCGAGCACACCGCATCAGCCGTCATCGCGACCGGTCGCATACCGCCGGCAATGCTCCAGATAACCGGCAGCATGGCTGCTCACCAATTCGACGATGCCCGTCCACAGCCACCCCGGCGCATCGAGCGTCTTCGAGCGGTTTCTGCGTAGCTCGGTGAGCCAGCCCTTGCGCTCGGCGCTATCCATCTGCCGCGCGTGCGCCTTGCCGACCACCATCGCGAGAAAGCGCGCTACCTTCATCGCCTCGTCGCGGGTGAACTGCTCGATGGTCAGCTTCATGTCCTGCGGCAGCAGTTCACGAATCACGACGGCGCGCTCCGCCAGACGCGCCGAGCGCATCCGCTCGCCAAGCGAGGGCGACAGATGCCGCGCGCCCTCCACCACCCGCTCCGCGTTATCGCGCGGCATGCGCACGCCGGGATAGCGCGGCGCGGCCGCTTGCGCCGCTTCCTTGATATCGATCAGGCACAAGTCGTCGCCCTCCACCGCCGCGCCGTCGATGTCGAGCAGCACCGCATAGCGCAACCTGCCGAGCGAACTGCAGCCTTTCACCCAGTAGGCGGCGTCGAGCACTTCCACGTCGGCCTCGTCGCCGGTGCCGCGCAGCACTGTGGCGAGCCGCGCCAATGAGCCTTTCTCGAACAACGTCTCGATCTCCCGCCGCTCGCTCTTGGCGAGCGGCCAGAAGCGCGGGCCGAGCGGAATGGTCGGATCGAGATCCTCGATGCGCTCCTCAGCGAGATGACGCCACGAACGGCGCACCGCTTCCCTCATCACCACTCGCACCGCCTCGGGCTTTTCCGCGTGGATGTCGGCGTCGCCCGCGGCGTCGTCGAAGGCGCGCTCGTAACCGTCCGCGATCGCTTCCATCATGCGTACCGTCGTCACGCCCGGCAGGTCCGAGCCGCGCGCGGCGGTCGCCAATGACAGGCCGAGGCGAATCAGGTCGTGGGCCGGATTGCCGATCACCGTTTGATCGAGATCGCGAATCTGGATTTCGACGCGCCCTTGCGCGTCGGCAACGGGTCCGAGATTACCGGTATGGCAATCGCCGCAAATCCAGATCGCGGGACCCTCCGGCAAAGCATGGCCTTCGATGCCCTCGAGCCATTCGTAGAACTTGCTGGTGTTGCCGCGTACATAAGCGTGTGCCGAGCGCGCCATTCTGGCGTTGCGGCGCGTGATCAACAACGCCTGGCGCGCATCCGCTTTAGGCAGCTTGTTTCGTGTGATGTTTTTCTTGCTCATTGTGCGGTCCGCTTTTATCGACGTTCAAATTTCTGCGTGGCGTCCAGGCCCACAGTGCGCCGGTCGGCGCAGTTGAACAAATGGCGGCAGCAGGATGCGCGCCCGCGTGATGAATGCAGTCTGTAAGCGGCACGCAGCGGCCGGAATCACGCCGGCATCTTCCGCATGAAATGCCTACCTGTGAGCTTCTTTCCGCTATCCGGGGCACTCGGTTCTTCGTCCAGGTAATTCTTGCGAACCCCGTTGCGGACAGGCTTCGGCTAAACCCCATAACCCATGCGTGACGGGTCACCGGCCCGGCGTTGTGGCCTACAATTGTCGCAACCGCGTGTCAGCTATCCGCCGGCTCGCGGTGCACGGCAGAAGATTCATCCCGCCTCCTGCTGAGAGTGCAAGCGCGTCGCGCGCGCCGGCAGAGTGGGGACACTTTCATCGACGTGACCTCTGTGGAGCGCAGCATGCCATTTCCGGCACAAGACCACGGCTGCCCCGGCTGGCGCGGGCAGATGGCGCAGCGCATCAGCGCATTCGACTGGGCCGCCACCGGCCTCGGCGCCATTGAAAACTGGCCACGCAGTCTGACCGCCACGGTCCAGTTGCTGCTCGCCTCGCCGGTGCCGCTGGTGCTGCTGTGGGGCAAGCCCGGCTACATGATCTACAACGACGCCTACGCGATCTTCGCGGGCGGACGCCATCCCTATCTGCTCGGCTGTCCTGTCGAACACGGCTGGCCGGAAGTCGCCGACTTCAACCGGCATGTCATGGCCACCTGTCTCGCGGGCGGCACGCTGTCGTATCGCGACAAGGAGCTGGTGCTGCTGCGCGACGGCAAACCCGAAGACGTGTGGATGGATCTCTACTACAGCCCGGTCGCCGACGACAGCGGCGCGCCGGCCGGCGTGCTGGCGGTGGTCGTCGAAACCACCGCGCGCGTGCTCACCGAACGCTGGCGGCAGCGCGCCGAGGCCGAACTGCACGAGACCAACGAACGGCTGCAACTCGCGCTCAATACCGGCACGGTGCTCGGTACATGGGTGCTGGATGTGCACACGGGCAAGGTCAGCGGCGACGAACGTTTCGCGCGCACCTTTTCCTTTCTGCAGGAAGAAGCCGCAAAGGGCGTCGAGCGCGATGCAGCCATCCAGATGCTTCATCCGGACGATCAGGCGCTCAACGATCAACTGACCGCCGAGGCGATCCGCTCGGGCGAGCCGTTTCGCGCCGAGTTTCGAATCCGCCGGCCCGATGGCGACTATATGTGGGTGCAGGCAAACGGCCAGTGCGAATTCGACGAGCATGGCGAACCGACACGCTTTCCCGGCGTGCTGATCGACATTCACGAACGCAAGATCGCCGAACAGTCGCTGCGCCAGTTGACCGAGACCCTCGAACAGCGCGTCGCCGACGCAGTCGCGGCACGCGCGCTGGCCGAGGAGCAATTGCGCCAGGCGCAGAAGATGGAAGCGATCGGCAGCCTCACGGGCGGCGTCGCGCACGACTTCAATAACGTGCTGCAGGTGATCAACGGCAACCTGCAAATGCTTGCCGCCGACGCCGGCGGGCACCCGGCCACGCTGCGCCGCCTGTCCGCCGCGACGGACGCCGTCAAACGCGGTGCGAAACTGGCTGCGCATCTGCTCGCCTTCGCACGGCGCCAGCCGCTCTCGCCGACCGTGCTGAACCCGCGCCGCCTGCTCCGCGGCATGAGCGAAATGCTGCATCGCGCGCTCGGCGAAACGGTCCGGATCGATACGGTCCTGAGCGACGATCTGTGGAACGTGCAGGTGGATCGCAATCAACTGGAAAACGCGCTGCTCAATCTAGCGATCAACGCGCGCGACGCGATGCAGGCGGACGGCACGCTCACCGTGCGCGCGGCCAACCGAGTGCTGGATGCCGCGTTCTGCCGAGGCAAACCGGAACTCTCTCCGGGCGAATACGTGGTGTTTTCCGTCACCGACACCGGCGCCGGCATGCCGCCCGAAATCCTGCAACGCGTGTTCGAACCGTTCTTCACCACCAAGCCCGACGGCCACGGCACCGGCCTCGGCCTGAGCATGGTGTTCGGCTTCGTCAGGCAAAGCGGCGGTCACACGTTGATCGACAGCGAAGTAGGACGCGGCACCACCGTCTCGCTGTTTTTCCCGCGCAGCTGCGAAGCCGAAACCTCGGAAGCCGTCGACGAGACCGCGGCGCCGAGCGGCGGCGGCGAAACCGTTCTGGTCGTCGAAGACGATGCCGACGTGCGCCTGACCGCCGTCGAAATGCTCGCGCAACTCGGCTACAAAGTGCTGACCGCGTCGAGCGGCGACGCGGCGATCGAGTTCATCGACAGCGATGTGCCGATCGATCTGCTGTTCACGGACGTGGTCATGCCCGGCAAGGTGAAAAGCGTGGAGCTCGCGCAACGTGCCGCGGCGCGCTCGCCCGCCGTGCCGACGCTCTTCACTTCCGGCTATACGCGCGATGAAATCGTCCATCACGGCAAACTCGACGCCGGCATCACGCTGCTCTCGAAGCCGTACCGGCGCGACGATCTCGCCCGCAAGGTGCGGGGCGTGTTGCGTGCCGGCGCGGCCACGCCTGCCGGCGTGTCCTTGTCCGTGTCCGTCGCCGATGGACAGATCGCCGCCTGCGTGCCGCCCGCCGTGTACGACCCAGGCAGAGAGTCCAGGCAGGAAAGCCAGCATTGCGCTACCGAGGCTGCATCCCAAAGGAGGGCCCCGTGGGGGACGGCGCGCTCGCCCGGCACGCCGGCTCGCGTGCTGCTGGTCGAAGACGACGCGGATTCACGCGAAGCATTCAGTGACCTGCTGAACGCCCTGGGCCTCGATTGCACCGCGGTCGCGAGCGCCGAAGAAGCGCTGCCGCTCGTGCCCGCGCAACACTTCGACATCCTGTTTACTGATCTCACGTTGCCGGGCATGTCCGGCGACAGCCTCGCGCGCGCCATGCTGCGCCAGCAGCCGGGTATTCGCGTGCTGCTGGTGTCGGGCTATGGCAAGAGCGCGCAGATCGGCGACGCCATTCCCGGCGCGCGGCTGCTCGGCAAACCGCTCGATATCGCGGAGCTGCGGCGCGAACTCGCGGACTGGATCGATCACACCGAAGAAGCGTCCTAGCCGGCGCACGCCACGCATTCAACTGACTTCGCCGATGGACATTCGCTGCGGCACCGCGGGCTGGACCGACAAGACGCTGATTGCCTGCAAGCGCTTTTATCCGCGCGGCAGCAGCAGCGCTGAAGCACGTCTGCGTTTTTATGCGTCGCAGTTCCCGCTGGTCGAAGTCGATTCGGCTTACTACGCAATGCCATCGGCGAGCAATGCGCAATTGTGGTTTGAGCGCACGCCCGAAGGCTTCACCTTCAACTTCAAGGCGTTTCGTCTCTTCACCGGACATCAGACTTCGCCCGAAGCGCTGCCGAGAGACATCGCAATGGCGCTGCCGGAAGGCATCACCGGCCCGCGCAAGAAAAACGTCTACTACCGCGACATGCCCGACGACATCCGCGATGAACTGTGGCGGCGCTATCTGGAAGCGCTCGAACCGCTGCGCGTGAGCGGACGACTCGGCGCCGTGCTGTTCCAGTTTGCACCGTGGATCACGCGCGCGCCGGATGGCCTCGCGCTGGTCGAGGAATGCCGGGCGCGCATGGCGGGCTACATGATGGCGGCGGAATTTCGCAATCAGTCGTGGTTCGATGACGAGCATGCGGCCTGGTCGCTCGAGTTTCTGCGCGAGCGGGGCATCGTGCATGTGATCGTCGATGCGCCGCCGGACGTGAGCAACCGCGTGCATACCGTGTGGGAGGCGACGAATCCTGAACTCGCGATGGTGCGTCTGCATGGGCGCAACACGCAAACGTGGAGCGCGACAGGCGCCGCGAGCGCCGCGGATCGCTTCGACTATGACTACAACGAAGCGGAACTGACGGAACTGGCCGTCCCGATCCGCGCGATCGCGAGACGGGCAGGACGCACGCATGTCATTTTCAATAATTGCTTCGAGGATCAGGGGCAGCGGAATGCGCGGACGTTGATGGAGATTCTGGGAAATGATTTCCCGTAGCAATCGCGCTGAACACTCCAATGATCGTTTCGCCGCCCACGCGAGGCGCGTCAGTATCTTTGCCGATCGAATCCCTTCAGCCTTGACCTCATGACGATCGCAGCCAGGCACTGACGCCGCCCCTCAAAACCGGCCCTTGACACCAAGACATCATGACGTCATGATGTCTCACATGACCACGGACCGCAGCAACCAGCTCCCTCTCTACGCGCAAGTCGAAGCGACCCTCGCCGCACGCATCGCCGACGGCACCTATCCGCCGGGCACCCAGCTACCCAACGAAGCCAGCCTGCTCGCCAGCTTCAACATCAGCCGCACCACCCTGCAGAAGACGGTGCAGAACCTGATCGCGCGCGGCCTGATCGAAATCCGCCGTGGCAAAGGCACCTTCGTCACGCAGCCGCGCCTGACCCAGCCGCTCACCGAACTGAGCGGCTTCGTCGAGGACATGCGCGCGCACGGCCGTCATCCGACCGCCCGGCTGGTCGGCAAGCAGATCGAAAAGGCCAGCGAAGCAGTGGCCGGCAAGCTGTCGCTCGCACCCGGCACGCCGGTCGTGCACATCCGGCGCGTGCGCATCGCCGACGGCACCCCGCTCTCGTTCGACGAAACCTGGCTGCCGCAAGACATCGGCGAAAAGATCATGCAAGACGATCTGGAGGCCGAGCCGATCTTTACGCTGCTCGAGCAAAAGTACGGCATGCCGCTGATCGAGGCGGAGTACCGCCTCGAAGCGATCGCCGCCGACAAAGCCGTCGCTCGGGCGCTCGACATCGCGCCCGGCAGCCCGATCTTTCTCATCGAGCGCACCTCGTATGGCGACGGCAACCGTCCCGTCGATTACGAAAAGCTCTACTACCGCGGCGACCAGATCCAGTTCGTGACCCGCCTCGCGCGGCGCAAGCCGCGCGGCCAATGACGGGCGCGGCGGCGATGGATCTGCACTACACGTTATGGCTGTTCGCGGTGTCGCTCGGCGCGAGCGCGCTGGGCGGCATGCTCGGCATGGCGAGCGGCATTTTCATCGTGCCGGTCCTGACCATGTTCGGCCACGTCGATATCCACGTCGCGATCGGCGCCAGCATCGTCTCAGTGATCGCCTGTTCGTGTGGCGGCGCCGCGCCCTTCCTGCGCGAACGCCTGACCAACGTCCGGCTCGCGCTCGTGTTGGAAACGGCGACCACGCTCGGCGCGCTGTCGGGCGTGCTGCTGAGCGGGCTGATTCCCGTGCCCGCGCTGTACTTCATTTTCGCCGTGATCCTGCTGTTGTCGGCGCAGCAAATGCTCGCACGGCGCACCGATCCGGCGACCGCCGCCGATGCCGCCGGCACGCCCCGCGCCAACTCGTGGGGCGCCTCGTTGCGGCTGGATTCGAGCTATCCGGACCGCGCGCTCGGACGCGACGTCGCGTACCGTGTGCAGCGCGTGCCGCTGGGCCTGTCGCTGATGTACGGCGCGGGTCTGATTTCGGCGCTGCTTGGCATCGGCAGCGGCGTGCTCAAGATTCCCGCGATGGATACCGCGCTGCGCCTGCCGATCAAGGTCTCGTCGGCGACCTCCAACTTCATGATCGGCGTGACGGCGGCGGCCAGCGCCGGCGCGTACTTCCTGAGGGGCGAGATCGTGACCGCGATCTCCGGTCCGGTGGCCTTGGGCTCGGTGGCCGGCGCGCTGCTCGGCGCGCGCGTGCTCATGCGCGTCTCCAACGACCGGCTGCGCGTGTTGTTCGTCGCGGTGCTCGCGGCGCTTGCCGTGCAGATGCTGCTCGAAGCCTTCGGCGTTCACCTGTTCGGAGCGTCGGCATGAGCCGCATCGCGCGGGCCGGCGCCCGGCTCGAACACTGGCTGGCGGCGCTGCTGCATTACGGCACGTGGATCGCGACGGGCACGATCGCGCTCGGCCTCGCCATCGCCCTGGCCGCCATGCGGACCACGGGCGCCGGTCTCCCGGCATCGGCCGGGATGCCTGTCGTGACTATCGGCATCGCGCTTTTTATCCTGCTGCCGGTAATGCGGCTTATATTGATGTTAGGCGTGTTCCTGCATCAACGGGATTACCGGTTCAGCGCGATCGCCGCACTCGTGCTGGTGATCGTGGCCGCGGGATTGGTGGTCGGCGCGGCGTGAGATGCGCGGCACGCACGCGCCCTGGTATGATGCCCATCGTGCGCCTTCCGTGGAGTTCGGTTCACCGGTGCTCCTCACGCAGCTTCCCATCGTCACGAGAACCATCATGCCCGTCCAACCCGACAAAGTCCCCGCTGCCAGCGCCACGCCGGACAAGGCCCCGCGCAAGGTGATGCCCATCGCCGCGCGCAATCTTCTGATGGTGGCCGTCGGCATCGTGGTCTTCGCGATCGTGGCGACCGTCGTGCTTTACGGTCCGATTACGTACGGCGACGAGATTCCGAACTTCGGCATCATCCTCATGTTGACCGTGCCGGTGATCGCGGGCGTGGCGTTCCGGGTCGGGCTGGATGCATGGTTCGACCGGAAGTGAGCGAAGAACGCGCAGCAGCGGAACGACGCCTCGCAACGGCCACTTTTAGCGCGTCGAGGCGCTAAGGGGCAACACCACCCACACTTCCAGCCCGCCGCCCTCGCGCGCATGAAACTCCAGACTGCCGCCATGCAGCCGCGCGATCCGCTCGACGATCGCCAGTCCCAAACCGGTGCCGCCGCTATGCGAACGCGCATTGCGGCCACGCTGAAACGGCGCCTTCAGTTGCTCCAGTTCCTGCGCTGAAAGACCTTTGCCGCGATCGCCGACCGCCACATACACCGCCTCGCCCGTCGCCCAGCTTCGCACCGCCAGTCCGGTTCCGCCGTATACGATCGCGTTTTGCATCAGGTTCATCAGCAGCCGCATCATGCTGATCGGCCGGTACGGCACAGCGGGCAAAGTCGCGAGCGACAGATCGAACTCGTGACCCAGCCCCGCGAAATCCCCCGCGAGCCGTTCGACCAAGGCGTTCAGATCGCCGGGCTCCGGCTGCTCGCGCTCGCCGCTGCCCGCGTAATCCATGAACTGCTGCAAGATCGTTTCGATCTGATCCAGATACGATTCGGCGGCGACCACGAAGCTGCTGTCGCTGCCGCTGGGCATCGCCATGGCCATCGAAAGGCGCAGCTTGGTGAGCGGCGTGCGGATGTCGTGCGAGATGCCGGCGAGCATCAGCGCGCGCGTCGCCTCGGCTTGCTGCAACGCCTGCGTCATCTGATTGAAGGCGCCGCTCACCGCGGCGATTTCCGTGGGGCCGTCTGTCGGCAGCGGCGCGGGCGTTTCGCCGGCGCTCACGCGGCGCGCCGCCCGCGTCAATTCCTGAAGCGGCCGGTTGAGGTGGCGCTGGATCACATAACCGGTCAATGCCGCCAGCGCGCCGAGCCCGAGCGAGAGCACGATCGCGGCGTCGAGTCCGTTGCCCTGCGCGTCTTCGGGAATCGGCAGGGCGATCCAGTACGGCGTTTGCGGAGCGTCGGCCGGCGCGTGCATACGGATCCACAGGCGCTGGCCGCCCACCAATTGCCAGCGTGTCGGCATGTCGGCGGGCAGATGCGCGCGCAGGCTCTGGAGAAAGATGCGGCGCTGATAAACGCGATACGCGCCCATGAAACTCGGCGGCGGCTCGGCGACGGCTTCGTCCGGAACCTGTGCGCGCATATCGAGGCGCGTCGTCAATTCTCGACGCGTGTTGGGCGGCGTGGCCGCGAGCAGATTGTCGAGTGTGGTCACATAAGTGGCGAACACGGCCGCCGCGCGCTCGACCCGCGGCCGCTGCACATAATGCAGCAACACGGCGAGCGAACACACCTGGCTCAGCATCACGAGCGCGATCAGCAGCGCGATATTGCGCGCCAGCAGCGTTCTCGGCAGCAACCTGTGCAGCAGCGGGCGCGTCATGAGTCGACGTCCGCGACCAGCATGTAGCCCACGCCCCACACGGTCTTGATGAAGCGCGGCTTGGACGGATCGTCCTCGACGATCTGCCGCAGCCGCAGCACCTGCACGTCGATGCTGCGATCGAGCGCATCGTGCTCGCGGCCCCGCGCGCGCGCGAGCAGATTGTCGCGGCTCACCGGCCGGTTCGGCGACGACGCGAGTGCGACCAGCAGCAGCATCTGCGCCGAGTGAATATCCAGCAACTCGCCCATGCGCGAGAGCTGCTGCTTGGCGACATCGAGCGAAAAATCGCCGAAGCGCACGCTTTGCGACGTCACGGTGACTTCCCCCGAGGCGATCTTCTGGCGGCGCAGCAGCGCGTTGATGCGCGCCACCAGTTCACGCGGCAGGAACGGTTTGGCGAGATAGTCGTCGGCGCCGGTTTCGAGGCCGACCACCCGGTCGAGCGGATCGCCCTTCGCGGTCAGCATCAGGATCGGCAAGGTCTGCCCCTGCTCGCGCAAGCGGGCGCAGATGGCGAGACCGTCCTCTTCGCCGATCATCAGATCGAGCACCAGCAGATCGAATGGTTCGCGCTCCAGGTAGCGGTCCAGACGCTTGCCGTCCTCGGCGACGCGCACGTCGAAGCCGTGCCCGCGCAGGAAGCGCTGCAGCATGTTGCGCAATTCGACTTCGTCGTCGAGCACGATGATTTTGGCGGGGCGATCCATGCGAAGGCTCCTCGGTTCACGCTAGGCGTCGGGCGGCGTTTTCCGCGCCGCATGCCGCTCGGAGAGGCGCTGCAACGACACGTAGAACGACGGAATGAACAGCACGGCGATGCAGGTGGAAGCGAGCATCCCCGAAAATACCGCAATCCCGAGCGAACGGTGCGCGCTGGCACTTCTCCTGATACGACCTCGCGGTCGATTCATAGCCGATACCCGCGGGCAGAATGCGCGCGGCTTCCTGCTCGAACGTCACGATCGCGTCGTCCAGCACGATGCCGGCTTCAAGCGCATTCGCTTCGGGTAACTGATAAATGCCGATGCCCGCGGCCGGCTTGCCGACGCTCACGCGACCGCTGATCGACGCGCCGGAGCTGCACAGATGGCGGGACGTGGCAGGTTTCATCGCGCGTTTTTATTGGTTTCAGAGGACGGCTGATGGTTCGGCAGGACGGCTCGCGCGCCGGCGGCACACCGCGCCGCGCCACGGCCTCATGGTCCCGCCGATGCTCGCGCGCTTCAGTGCGTTGCCCCGCGTTGCTGCATGAATGCCTCGATCTGCGGCAGGGTGATGTAGCCCGCCTTCTGCGTATCGATCTCATCGAAATGCTTGGCGACCATCGGCATGCCCGCGGCGGCCTGGTCCTTGGTGAGCTTGCCGTCGTGCGTGGCATTGGCATTCGCAAAGCGCGATTGCAACTGCTGCACCATGCGCTCCATGCGCTGCGAGTCGCCGCCTTGAGGCGCGGCTTGAGCGAACGTGACGGTGGATGCGCAGCACAGCAACACGATAGCGATCAACTTCTTCATGACTGACTCCTTCGATTGAGCCACCGAGCGTCGCCTGCTGTTTTGCCGCGATCCGTTTCGATGACAGGCCGAATTCTTGGGGAAGCGTCGCCTGAAGGCAACTTCAGAATCATGTCGACTTATGTCATGGCTTTCGTGACCGCGTCACGAGCCGCCACGCTTGCCGCCACTGCAAATGCAGCATGCGCTCCATACACACACACGCACGCCGCAACACCGCCTCGGCGTGACATGGAATGAAATGAGTATGCGATGCCGTTTTCACCGCGCTTTGCGTATCTTTCGTCTGCCGGCGCCATCAGCGCCTCGTCGCAACGGCTGAACTCTCACGTCACCCGAGCCAGCCGGCCCGCCTCTTCACCCGAAGACGCATCGCACCGCTCAACGCATCAGGAGTACCAATTGACTATCCGCCTCGTTTGCGCCTCAACTGTCACCGCCATCGGCCTCGCCTGTTCGTCGACGGCGTTCGCCCGCGTGGTCGTCTATATGCCCGCCGCCGTGATCTACGCACCGCCGCCGCGCCCGGTCTACTACTCCGTGCCGGTCAATCCCGTGTATGTGGTGGCGCCCCCGCCGGTTCCCCTTCCCGTGGCCGTTCCGGTCGCGGCAACGGTGACGGCGCCGAAGCCCGTTCCCCTGTACACCACCGTCGTCGTACCCGCGCCAACCAACTACGCGATCGTGCCCGCCCCCGCGGTGACCTACGCCCAGCCCGTCATGATGATGCCGCGTTAGGCGCGCTCAGCTTCTTGTCAGCCGATGTGCTGGTTACAACAAAAGCCGCTGAACCAGCATAGGACATGCTGTTGGGGAGAACGCCTGGTGAATTCCCGTTGTCCTGAAGCATGTCCGGCGACGTGATGCGGAGCGCGAGTCCGTGTTGCAAAACTCCGAACGGACCCTTGGAATAAAGCGGTGGGTTTCGCGGTTCTAGAGGAAGGCCAAATGCGATGCGGTTCCGTTCCAGCGGGTGCGGAACATCGTTGGCTAAATGTCGCTTGTCACGTGGCGCATGTCCATTCGTGGGACATAGCTGTCCAACCATTGGACTCGCGAGTGGCTTGCGGACAGATGTCGGCCCGGCCACCACCCTTTGGGGAAACATCAGATGAACTACCAGGAACTCGACAAGGAGATCGCCCACCTCGAACGTGTGTTCGGGATGATCTCCAGCAACGATCGCATTCCGTTGTCCTATTGGCACAATCGCCTGCGAAATTTGCCCAGGCCGACGTTGATGCCGACACAGCGCGAGCGTATCGCGCGGCTCGAGGAGACGCTGCGCTCGCTGAACGAAGCGGACGAAGCGTCGTTCGCCGAAGCGCCGCTGCGTCCCACCGGTACGCGGTGGTAACCGGGCGGCCCGGAAGCCGCCGCCCTCGATGCTCGATTCACGCCGTCAAGCAGTCAGGATCCGCGCGGCGAGCGCCAGCACGAGTGCCGGCACCATAACCAGCGCGCCCACCTTCAAAAACTTCATGAAGCTCACGTCTTCGCCCTCGCGGCGAATCGCGTTGAGCCAAAGGATCGTTGCGAGTGAACCCGTGATGGACAGATTCGGGCCGAGGTCGACGCCGATCAGCAGCGCGTCGATCACACGCTCCGGGCTATGCGCCTGCATCACGGTCGAACTGGCGATCAGACCCGCCGGCAAGTTGTTCATCAGATTGCTGCCGATCGCGATGACGCTGCCTGCCCAGCCCGCCGTGGCCAGTTCGTGATGTTGCGCGGCGCGCTGCGTCAGTTGAGCCGCCGCCGTGATCACGCCGGTGTGATCGAGCATTTCGACGAGCACGAACAGCGCGGCCACCAGCGGCAGCACGCTCCACGAGATTTCGCGGATCATCGGCAGCGGCGACTTGCGCTCCAGAATCAGCACCACCAGCGCGGTCAGCGCGCCGAGTATCGCGGTCGGCATGCCGAGCGGAACATCGAACGCGGAGACCGTCAGCAGCGCGACGGCCGTCACCGCGATGCCCGCGAGCGCCACCTTGCCGCTCGACGAGAGCTCGACCGGCTCCAGATTCGCCTCGCAGGCGCCGGCGAGCGCGTCACGCTGGGTCCAGCGCAACATCACGTAGGTCGCGACGATCGATAGCAGCGAGGGCAGCGTGAAGCGCATCAGCCAGGCGCCGAGCGCGGGCGTGTGATTGCCGTACAGCACGATGTTGGCCGGATTCGAGATCGGCAGCACGAAGCTCGCCGCATTGGCGATGAACGCGCAGACGAACAGCAAGGGCAGCGGATGCGTCTTCGCCTTTTTGGCCGCGGCGAACACGGCCGGCGTGAGCACGACGGCGGTGGCGTCGTTCGAGAGAAACGCGGTGATCACCACGCCGACCAGGTAGACGAGCAGAAAGAGCTTGCGCGGCGAACCCTGGGCATGGTTGACCGCGAGCACGGCGACCCAGTCGAACAGGCCTTCACGGCGCCCCACTTCCGACAGCAGCATCATGCCGAAGAGAAACAGATAGACGTCGGTGCCCTTGCCGATCGCCTCGAGCGCCAGATGGACCGGCAACAGACCGAGCGAGACCAGCAGCAGCGCGCCGGCGACGGCCCACACGGCTTCGGGCCATTTGAACGGCCGCGTGATGACGCCCGCCGTGGCGGCGGCGGCGATACCCCAAGACAGGAAAATGGAATTCACGAAGTGAGCCCAGGATGATTGATGACGCGCGAGCGCGATGTCCGGCATGGCCGGGCGAACTCGCCCATGTTGCGGTGGTCGCAGGCGCTGATATAGCAAGTTGCGCGCCTATGGCCGTGCCGTTGCGTTCGCTTCATCCCACGCGGTTCACCGCCGCAATGCAATCGCGGCCGTTATCTTTGGCGCAGTACAACTGTGTATCCACCAGATTGACGAAGGCTACCGGATCGGCCGCCTCGACCGGAATCGTGGTGCCGACGCCGAAGCTGGCGGTCACCGTCTGGCGGAACGGCGAGCGCTCATGGGCGATCTCTTCGGTCGCAATACGGTCGCGGCAACGCTCGGCCACCTGGCGGGCGGCGTCGGCGCCGGTGTTCGGCAGGATCAGCACGAACTCTTCCCCGCCGAAGCGGCCGACAAAGTCGCCCGGCCGCACCGCGCTGCTCAACACGCCGGCGACCCGCTTCAGGCACTCGTCGCCCTGCACGTGTCCGTAGTAGTCGTTGTAGGACTTGAAGAAGTCGATATCGACCATGATCAACGAGAGCGGCGCCGCATGACGCAACGCCGCGCTCCATTCGCGCTGCAGGCGCGCGTCGAACGCGCGGCGATTGCCGACGCCCGTCAGGCCGTCCACGAACGAGAGCGCCTCGAGTTCCCGTTGCAGCGCGGCCAGTTTCTCCTCGGTCTTCTTGCGCTCGCTGATATCGAACATGAAGCCGACCAGCGACTCCACCTCGCCGCGCGCGTCACGCACCACATGCACCACGTCGCGCAGCCAGACGTATTCGCCCCGGCTCGTCAACGCGCGATAGTCCGCTTCGTGATCGGTGCCCGCCTGAGATTGGGCGACGCAGAATTCGACCACCTTCTCGCGGTCTTCGGGATGCATGCGCGCGGCCCAGTCCTGCACGGTTTTCCAGCTCGAGGGCGCCCAGCCCAGCAGGCCTTCGATCTGCGGGCCGATATAGGCAAACTCCATGGTCGCCCAATCGATCTTCCACGGAATCGCTTTGGTCGATTCGAGCAACGTGCGGTAGACAGCCGCGTCGTGCTCCATGTAGCCTTCCACCCCGGCCGCGGCAGTCGCCACGGGTGCCACCTCGTGGCGCAGAAAATCCGCGCCTAGCGCAATGTTGTTGTTTTCAATCCTGTTCATCGGTCTCGACTCTCCTGGCGGTTCAGCCGGCAAATTAACACAGTGGAGGACCTACCGGCCCATTACGGCCGCCGCGCCGCTTTATTCCAGCGACATTAGCGTCACGGATACAACAATCTGTTCCTTTCTCCCCGGCTATTCAGTTTTCATTGGCATCCCTACCATTCGCATTCACTTGCAATACCCGATAACCCACGAACGTTAAAGCATGAAATCCAGCCCCGTCCGTTCAGACCGCTACCACGGCGCCGCCATTGCCTTGCACTGGCTGATCGCGGCGTTGATCATCTGCGGCTTCTATATCGGCTGGATCATGACCGATATCCCCGGCTTCACGCCTACCAAGCTGAAGTATTTCTCCTGGCACAAGTGGATCGGCGTAACCGTATTTGTGCTCGCCGTGGCCCGCGTGCTGTGGCGCGCCACCCACCGCGCGCCGGCGCTCGACAGCGCCACGCCCGCATGGCAGAAGGCCGCCGCGCATCTGGTGCACGGCGTGCTGTACGTGCTGATGCTGGCGATTCCGCTGTCCGGCTACTTCTATAGTTCCGCCGCCGGCATTCAGGTGGTGTATCTCGGCATCGTGCCGCTGCCTACCTTCATCGGCCCGGATCAGGCGCTCAAGGCAAGTCTGCGCACGGTCCACGTGCTGCTCAATTACACCTTGCTCGCGCTGGTGGCGATGCATGTGGCGGCGGCGCTCAAGCATCAATTCGTCGATCGCGACGGATTGCTGGCCCGAATGATTCCGTTCCTCAAGTAACGGCAGACGATAGCCACACGGCAGCAGACAGCGGCGGACAGCCGGCGATTGGCTACGGCTTGTTGGCAATCTAATTCCCAGCGGTGCGCAATCAACGCACGCGGGTTCATAGGATGCGTACCACCATGAAAGCAAACTTTTACCACTCCGTTCAACGCGTGACGCTCGCCGGCATCACGGCCTTTTCGCTGCTGGGCGCAAGCCTCGCGCATGCCGATGTCGACACGGGCAAGAGCAGCGTAATTGCCACCACGAAACAGATGAACGTGCCCGTCGACGGCAAGTTCAGGAAATTCTCGGCGCAACTGAATTTCGATCCGGCCAAGCCCACCGCGGGCAGCGCCAATGTGTCGATCGACACCGGCAGCTACGACCTCGGCGCCGACGACTACAACAAGCAGGCCCAAGGCAAGGAATGGTTCGACAGCGCCACCTTCCCGGCCGCAACCTTCGTCTCCAGCGCGATCGCGCCGGCCGGCGGCAACCAGTACAAGATCACCGGCAAGCTCACCATCAAGGGCAAGTCGCAAACCGTCGTGGTGCCCGTCACCATTGCCAGCCAGGGCGCCACGCAAACCTTCGACGGCGCGTTGCCGATCAAGCGCTCGCAATTCGACGTCGGTACTGGCGAATGGAAAGACACGTCGGTGGTCGCCGATGAAGTCGTCATCAAATTTCACATCGTCGCTTCGAAGAAATAACTCGACACGAAGCGTCACAGCACTTTCTGAAACCTGGAGAACAACTTGAAGAAACAACTTTTGCTCGCCGCAGGCGCGCTGGCCACTGCACTGTCGTTCAACGCGATGGCAGCCGATACGTATCAGCTCGACCCGACGCACACCTACCCGAGCTTCGAAACCGATCACTTCGGCGGCCTGTCCATCTGGCGCGGCAAGTTCAAGAAGAGCAGCGGCACCGTGGTGCTGGATCGCGCGGCGAAGACCGGTACGGTCGACGTGACGATCGACATGAGCTCGGTGGATATCGGCAACGACAAGCTCGACGCGGAACTGGTCACGGACAAGTTCTTCGACGCCGCGAAGTACCCGACCGCGACCTACAAGGGCACGCAGATCCGCTTCGACGGCGACAAGCCGGTGGAAGTGATCGGCACGCTGACGATGCACGGCATCACCAAGCCGGTCAATCTGAAGATCGAATCGTTCAAGTGCATCATGAACCCGATGCTCAAGCGTGAAGTGTGCGGCACGGAATCGACCGCGACGTTCAATCGCGACGACTTCGGCGTCGACTTCGGCAAGACCTACGGCTTCAAGATGCAGACCACGCTGCACATTCAGGCCGAAGGCATCAAGCAGTAATTGCCTGTCGCCCGGACTCCCGGGTTTGCATCAGGCGGTTGCGGCAACCAGTCCCTCGACTTCCGTTGCCGCAACCCGCTCCCAACTCTCCACGCCAGCCCGTTTCTTCCCTCAGCCGCTCACCGGCGAGCCGAACGTCCGCGCTTTCCGTGTAAGTCCCCGTCTGCCGATTCGATGTCACCGTGATGCCGAGCGTCGGCGCGTCTTTCACCACGCTCGTGCGGTTAGCGGAAACCAGCGTCGACGCATTGGCAGACTCAACGGCCGTGTACGGGGTGAGCTACCGCTTCTGAGCGGTCCTGGCGGCGGCGGAGCAAGGTACTATTACGGTTTGACCGCCGTCGTCAGCCGTTTTTTGCCATCCCATGAGTTCTGCAAGCCGCCGCATCGCGCACCTCGACATGGACGCGTTCTACGCGTCCGTCGAGCTTTTGCGCTATCCGGAACTACGAGGCCAGGCGGTGGTGATCGGCGGCGGCCGCAATGGCATACCGCAAACGCTCGAAGACGGCACCCGCCGCTTCGCGAAGCTGCGCGATTACGCGGGCCGCGGCGTAGTGACCACCTCCACTTACGAAGCGCGCGCGCTCGGCGTGTTCTCCGCCATGGGCATGATGAAGGCCGCCGTGCTCGCGCCGGATGCGATCCTGCTGCCCACCGACTTCGACTCCTATCGCCACTATTCGCGCCTGTTCAAGGCGGCGGTCGCCACGTTCACCGAGCGCATCGAAGATCGCGGCATCGATGAAATCTATATCGATCTGACGGAACTGCCGGGCGAGCCGCGCGAGATCGCCGCGCGCATCAAGCAGGCGGTCAATCAGGCCACCGGCCTCACCTGCTCCATTTGCGTGGCGCCGAACAAGCTGCTCGCGAAGATCGGCTCCGAACTCGACAAACCCGACGGCCTCACCATCCTCACGCCCGCTGACATTCCCTTGCGCGTCTGGCCGCTGCCGGTGCGCAAGGTCAATGGCATCGGACCGAAGGCCGCGGAGAAGCTGACCGCGCTCGGTCTCGCCACCGTCGGCGATCTGGCGGCGGCGGACGCGGGGCTCTTGCAGGACCACTTCGGGCGCAGCTATTCGGCGTGGCTCATGCAGGTCGCGCAAGGCCACGACGAGCGGCCGGTGGTGGTCGAATCGGAGCCCAAGTCGATGAGCCGCGAGACGACTTTCGAGCGCGATCTGCATCCGCGTCACGACCGGCCCGCGCTATCGAGTTCATTTACCGGCCTGTGCGTGCGGGTGGCGGAAGATCTGGTGCGCAAGGGCTACGTGGGACGGACCGTGGGCATCAAATTGCGTTACGACGATTTCCGCACGGTCACGCGCGATCTGACGCTGGACGTGCCGACCGCCGACGCCGCCGAGATCCGGCGCGCGGCGACCGAATGCCTGCGCAGAGTGGAATTGAACCGCAAGCTGCGGCTCCTCGGCGTGCGCGTCAGTGCGTTGACGCCGGCCAACGCGCTGACACCGCCGCGACGTCTGCCGGTTCAGGCCGACTTGCCCTTCACCAGCGACGAATAACCGGTTCCCTCGGCCGCCGCGCTCGTGTTCGAGCGCGCCGCCGGCACGCCGGCTTCGAGCGGCGAGACCGCCGCAACCGAGAACGCAAAGGTGTTGATGCCGTGCGCGCTTTGCGCCGACACGGTGCCGCTATGCATCTCCGCAATCGCTTTCACGATCGCCAGACCCAGCCCGTGGTTTTCGCGGCTGTTCGTGCGCGAGACCTCGGCGCGATAGAAGCGGTCGAACAGATGTTCGAGCACGTCCGGCGCGATCGGCTCGCCGGGGTTGGCCACCGCGACGCGCACCTGATCCTGATCACTCACGATCGTCACGCTGATCTCGGCGCCCGGCTCGCAGTGCTGGATCGCGTTCATCAACAGATTCGTGCAGGCGCGGCCGAACAGCGAGCGGTTCACCCGCGCCATGGCGTCGCCGCGCAATTGCGCATGCACCCGCGCTTCTTCGAGCGGTATCTCCAGAAACTCCAGCGTATGCGCGACTTCCGCGGCCAGTGACACGTCGATGAGGCCCGTCGCGCGTTCGCCCTGATCGGCGCGGGCGAGGAACAGCATGTCGTTGATGATCGCCCGCATGCGCTCGAATTCTTCGAGATTCGATTGCAACGTATGGCGCAGATCGTCGACCGAGCGATTGCGTGTCAACGCCACCTCCGTCTGGCCGATCAGAATCGTCACCGGCGTGCGCAGTTCATGGGCCACGTCCGCATTGAACGATTCGAGGCGGCCATACGCGCCGTCTAGCCGCTCCAACGCACCGTTGAAGGAGTTGGCCAGGTCGTTCAGTTCGAGCGGCAGCGAGGCGGTATTCAGACGCTGCGAGCGGTTGTTCGGGCTCACCGCGGAAGCGTCGCGCGTGAGACGCGTGAGCGGCGCGAGGCCAAGCCGCGTGACCGAATAGCTGAGCAACAGGACGCCGAGGCTGCCCAGCGCCGACAGCGCGGCAAGCGCGAAGCCGAACACGCGCATGGTGCGCACATTGGGCGAATAGCTCGCGGCCACCTGCAATTGCACCGCCGGACGCGCGCCGTAGGCTGGAATCGTGGCCGTGGAGGTCAGCATGTCCTGGCCGCCGCCGGCCGGCGTCACGCGCGCATAGCCGCCCGCCCAGCTCGTGACCACCGAACCGTCGACCGGTGTGCCGTAATGGAAATACGGATCGGGACTCGACACCGCATACACGGTGCTGCCATCGTGCGGCGTCATGTCGGTGAGCTTTTCGCGCGCCATGCGCCACTTTTCCGGCGTCACGGCGTGATACACGATGATGCGCGCGATCTGCGTGCGGTCGTCGAGCGACTCGCGCAGATGGTGTTCGAGCTGCGTGCGCAGCACGAGAAAGAGCCCCGTGCCGACCAGCGTGAACACGAATAGCGCGACGAACGCGAACATCAACGCGAGGCGCCGGGCTATCGAGCGGTTCATGATTGCTCCGCCTCTTCCCGCACTTCGAGCACGTAACCCATGCCGCGCACGGTATGCAGCAGTTTGGAGGGGAACGGGCCGTCGAGCTTGGCGCGCAATCGTTTGATCGCGGTCTCGACCACGTTGGTATGGCTGTCGAAATTGACGTCCCAGACCAGTTCGGTAATGGCCGTCTTCGACAGAATGTCGCCTTGCCGGCGCGCCAGCACGCTGAGCAACTGAAATTCTTTCGCGGTCAGGTCGAGCCGCACGCCGTCGCGGGTCGCGCGCCGGCCGATCAGATCGACGAACAGATCGCCGACGGAAATCAGCGTCGACTCCTGCGAACGGGTGCGGCGCGCGAGAGCATGCAGCCGCTCGACCAGTTCGAGGAACGAAAAGGGTTTGGTGAGATAGTCGTCCGCGCCTTCGCGCAGGCCGCGCACGCGGTCGTTCACGTGATCGCGCGCGGTGAGCATGATGACCGGCGTGGACTTGCGCATACGCAGCGCCTTCAGCACGCTGAAGCCGTCGCGTTTGGGCAGCATCACGTCGAGAACGATCACGTCGTAATCGAATTCGGTGGCCAGATGCATGCCTTCCTCGCCGTCGAGCGCGACGTCGACGACCCAGCCCTGCTCTGTCAAACCGGAGCGCAGGTAGTCCACCACCTTGTGCTCGTCTTCAACAATCAGCAATTTCATGCGCGTCCCCTTGTATGTGCATTATACGAAACGCCTTGCAATCTTCTTGCGCACCGCCGCGTGCTCCTGTTGCCGCCCCTGTTGCTTCATGATCCGGTAGCTCACCGCGCGGGAGCCATCGCTTCCTTCGTGTCGTTCGGCTGCGCGCCCATGGGCGTATTCGGCATGTCCGCGCCGACGTCCCAGCCGCCGCCGAGCGCCTTCACGAGCGAGACCGACAGCGTCATCTGCTGGCCGTGAATCTGCACGTCCTGGCGCTCGCTGGTGAGCAGTTGCTGTTGCGCGGTGATCACGTCGAGGTAAGCGACGAGGCCGCCCGAATAGCGGTCGTTGGCGAGCGCCAGCAGATGCTGCGCGTCGGTGACGGCCTCGCTCGACTGCTTCGCCGCGCCGTCCAGCACGGAGAGTCCGGTGATGCCGTCCTGCACCTGCTGGAACGCGGTGAGCACGGTCTGGCGGTAGTTCGCCTCAGTGGCCTTGTAGCCTTCGCTCGCGAACTTCACGTTGGCCGCGCGGCGGCCGCCGTCGAACAATACCTGGCCGACCGCCGCGCCGAGCGTCCACATCAGCGTGGGCGCACTCAACAGGCTGGCGAACTGTGTGCTTTCCCAACCGATGCTCGGCGCCAGCGTGAGGCTCGGGAAAAATGCCGCCTTGGCGACGCCGATCTGCGCATTCGCCGCGGCCATCGCGCGCTCCGCCGAGGCGACATCCGGCCGCCGCTGCAACACGTCGCTGGGCACGCCGAGCGGGATCGACGGCACTTTCGCATCGAGCACCTTCGGTTCGATCGCGAACTGCGGCGCGGGCACGCCGACTAGCGCGGCGATCGCATGCTCGAACTGCGCGCGCTGGTTCAGCAGCAGTTGCGCCTGCACACGCGTCGAGTCGAGCAGCGATTTCTGCTGCAGCACGTCGAGCCCCGACACCGAACCGAGATCGTGTTCCGTGGTGACGTAGTCGAGCGCCTTCTGCTGCAGTTTCACCGACTGATTCAGCACGTCGATCTCGGCGTCGAGTTCGCGCAGCGAGAAATAGTCGGTGGCGAGATCGGTGGTCAGCACGAGCCGCGCGTTGGCGAGGTCGTCGGCCGACTGCTGCGCGGAAGCCGCCGCGCCTTCCACCTCACGACGTATCCGGCCGAATAGATCGGTGTCGTAGTTGATGGTGGGGCCGAGCTGCACACTGTTCTGCACCGTCGACGTCGTGGGCGTGCCGTAATTCGTCTGCGGCCGGTTCTGCGAAATCCGGAAGCGCGATGCCTGCGCCGCGAAATCGACTTCGGGAATCTGCTGCGCGCGGTTGTTCGCGAGCGTCGCCCGCGCCTGCTCGTAATGCGCGCTGGCCGCCAGCAGCGTCTGATTCTGCGCGAGCCCCTGCGTTTCCAGCGTGGCGAGCGTCGGATCTCTGAACGCGCTCCACCAGTCCGGCGAAATCGGCGCATGAGACGGTACGGCCACGCGCCAGTACGAATCGGTTTGCCAGGTGGGCGGCACTTCGGCCTGCGGCCGCTGATAGTCCGGCCCGACCGTGCACGCGGCCAGCAGCGCCGCGCCTGCCAGCGTCGTCAGTGCACGGCATGTGGCCACGTGCCTCACGACGCCCCCTTGCCATTGGCCTGCGGCTGCTGGATCTGCACGTGATCGCCGTCCGCGATCGAATCGCTCGGGTTGATGATGATCCTGTCGCTGGCCTCGATGCCGCTTTCGATTTCGAGCGACTGGCCGAGATCCTGCGCGATCACGATCTTGTGCAACTGCACGTTGCCGTTCGCATCGACCACCGCAACCCGCGGGCCTTCAGCGCGAAACAGCAAGGCGTTGCCCGGCACCATCAATCGCGCGTGCGCAACCGCCGGCAGCGCGACCTGGACATACGCGCCGGGCCGCAGCTTGTCGTCCGGATTCGGCAGTGTCACTTCGACCTGCAGCGAACGGGTGGGCACGTCGATCGCGCCGGAAATATGCGTGATCGTGCCGTGGAATTGCTGGCCCGGCAGTTCGGCCTGCGTCACCACCACCTTCTGTCCCACCGACACGTTCTGCGCGTACGCCTGCGGCAACTGCACATAGACGCGCAGCGGGTCCGACTGCGCGAGCGCGAAGAGCGCGCGGCTCGTGCCGCTGCCCGCGTCGATCAGGTCGCCGACATCCACATTGCGCTGCGTGACCACGCCCGCGAACGGCGCGACGATGCGCTTGAACGATTCGAGCTGCTGCAGGCGCTTGACGTTGGCGTCGGCGGCGGCGAGGTTGGCCACGTCTTGCGTGTACGTGCTCTGCCGTTCGTCGAGTTCCTGTTGCGAGACCGCATCGCGCTGACGCAGTTGCTGCCAACGGTCCAGCGAGCTCTTGGCAAGGCCGAGGCTCGAACTGGTTTGCTGGCGCTGTGCCAATGCCTGCGCGAGTTCCTGATCGATTTCCGGCGTGTCCAGATCGGCGAGCAGTTGACCCTGCTTTACACGCGTGCCGATATCCGCGTACCAGTGCAACAGATAACCGGTGGAGCGCGCGTAAATCGGCGATTCGACGTAGCCGCGCAGCGTACCCGGCAGCAAGGTATTGCCGCCGCCTTCGGTCTGCGTCGGACTCACCACGTTCACATACTGCGTGGCGTTCTGCTTGGTGGTCTCCGCCACCGAACGGTTTTGCATCATGTTCGCAACCACGGTGCGCAAGGCCCCGACGGCGAGCAGTGCCAGCACGATCCATACGGCGATCTTGGCGCGTTTCCATTCGCGATGGCGCGGCGGCAAGGCGTGGCCGCCTTCGGTCTCTCGCGCCGGAATCGCTAGCGATGCATGAGTTTTTTCGGTCATCTCAGTCAGCCATCATTTAACTTTACGCGGGCTTGCCGGCGCCGCCGTGCCCGGGCGCGGGGCCGTCGTGGCCGTCGCCGTGGGAACCGTTGTGGTTTGCGTCGCCGTCGTCACCATCGTCGCGGTGACGGCGCGCAAGGCGGGAGTGAATCGCCGCGAACACCAGCGGCACGAAAAACAGCGTAGACACGGTGGCGAACAGCAAGCCGCCGATCACCGCGCGGCCGAGCGGCGCATTCTGCTCGGCGCCTTCGCCGAGACCGAGCGCCATCGGAATCATGCCGATGATCATCGCGAAGGCGGTCATCAGCACCGGCCTGATCCGGCTTGCACCGGCTTCGAGCGCGGCGGTCAACGGCGGTGCGCCGGCGGAAAGGCGCTGGCGCGCGAACGCCACCATCAGAATACTGTTGGCGGTGGCCACGCCCATGGTCATGATCGCGCCCGTCAACGCCGGCACACTCAGGTGCGTGCCGGTCAGAAACAGCATCCACACAATGCCCGCCAATGCCGCGGGCAACGCGCTGACGATGATCAGCGGATCGACCCACGACTGGAAATTCACCACGATCAACAGGTACACCAGCACGATCGCCATCGCCACGCCGATCCCCAGACCGAAGAACGAACTGCGCATGGTCTGCACCTGGCCGCGCACGGTAATCTGACTGCCGCGCGGCAGCGACGCACGCACGTTGTCCACCAGCTTGTCGACCTGATTCGCCACACTGCCCAGATCGCGCTTCTCGACGCTCACATAGAGATCGATCACCGGCCTGATGTTGTAATGCGTGACTTCCGCGAACTGCGTCCGGGGCGTGACCCGCACCAGATTGCCGAGCAATTGCGTCGGGCCGGTGGTCGAGCCCGACACCGGTGTGCGCAATAGCTCATCGATCGACGACACCTGATACTGCGGCGTCTGCACCGCCACGTTGTATTCCACGCCGTTGCGATTGTTGAACCAGAAACCCGGCGAGGTTTGCGAACTGCCCGACAACGAAATGAGCACGTTTTGCGCCACGTTGCTCGCGCTCAGATTGAGTTGCTGAAGCCGTGTGCGATCCATCTGAAGATTGATCGCCGGTTCATCCAGTTTCTGCTGGATGTGCGTGTCCACCGTGCCGGGAATCATGCGCACCTGTTTCAGCAGCTTGCGCGCAATGTCGAAGTTGCCCTCCTGATTCGCGCCGGAAATCTGCACGTCCACGGCAGCAGGCAGGCCGAAGTTGAGAATCTGCGTGACGATGTCGGCGGGCTGAAAGAAAAACTCGACGCCCGGAAAACGCTGCGGCAGGATCGCGCGCAGTTTGTCCATGTAGATTTGCGTGGGCTTGTGATCTTCATTGAGCGCCACCTGGATCTCGCCGTCAAGCGTACCGATCGTGCCCGCATTGCTGTACGAGAGATTGATGCCGCTATAGGGCAAACCGAGGTTGTCGAGAATCGTGCCGAGCTCTTTTTGCGGCACGACTTCGCGAATCACTTTTTCGACTTCGTCGGCGAGACGCGCGGTTTCCTCGATGCGGGTGCCGGTCGGCGCACGCATATGCAGGCGAATGTCGCCGGCGTCCACGCTCGGGAAGAAGTCTTCGCCGAGCACGAAAATCAGGCCCATCGAGACGACGCAAAAGCCGAGGAACACGCTGCCGAACATGCCACGCCGCACCAGCAAGCTGCTGAGAATCATGATGTAGCCGGCGCGCATGCGCTCGAAACCACGATCGAAGCGGTGATAGAGGCGCATGAACAGATTCGGCTTCGCGCCCTGCTTCGGCTTGTGCGCGTGACCCATCAGCAGCATCGCGAGGGTCGGCACCAGCGTACGCGACAGAACATACGAAGCCAGCATCGCGAACACCACGGCTTCGGCGAGCGGCACGAACAGGTAACGCGCCACGCCGGTCAGGAAGAACATCGGCACGAACACGATACAGATACATAGCGTGGACACGAGCGCGGGAATCGCGATTTCGCCCGCGCCGTCGAGAATCGCATCGTGCAGATTCGTGCCCATATGCAGATGCCGTTCGATGTTCTCGATCGTCACCGTGGCATCGTCCACCAGAATCCCGACCGCCAGCGCGAGACCGCCGAGCGTCATGATATTGATGGTCTGTCCGAGCGCATGCAGCGCGATCAACGAGGACAGGATCGACAGCGGAATCGAGATCGCGATGATGCAGGTGCTGCGCCAGTTGCCGAGGAACAGCAGAATCATCGCGGCGGTCAGCGCGGCGGCAACCAGCGCTTCGCGCACCACGCCCTGCACCGCCGCTTTCACGAACACCGACTGATCGAATAGCGCGGTGATCTTCAGATCCGGCGGCAAGGCGGCTTGCGCGTTCGGCAGCAGGCCGCGCAGCGTATTGACGATGGAAAGCGTCGACGCACTGCCGTTCTTGAGCACCGACATCAGCACGCCGCGATGGCCGTCCTGCCGCACGATATTGGTTTGCGGCGAGTAGCCGTCACGCACGTGCGCGACCTCGCGCAGATACGTCGTCGCACCGTTGAGGGTGCGCACCGGAATATCGTTGAGCCCTTCCAACGTGGCGGGCGAGCCGTTCATGTTGATCGTGTATTCCTTCGGTCCGATCTTCGCCGTGCCGGTCGGCAGAATCAGGTTTTGCGCGTTGAACGCGCTGACCACATCGGATGGCGTCAGCCCTTTGGCGAGCAACGCGCGCGTGTCCAGGTCGACCGAGATCAGCCGCGATTTACCGCCGTAGGGGTACGGCACGGCCGCGCCGGGAATCGTCACGAGCTGCGGACGCAGGAAGTTCAGCGCCGTGTCGTTGAGCGCCTGTTCGGAGAGCTTCGGGCTCGACAGGCCGAGCTGGATCACCGGAATACTGGAGGCCGAGTAGCTGATCACCAGCGGCGGCGTCGCGCCTGGCGGCATCTGCTTGACCTGCGCCTGTTCGACGGCCACCGTCTGCGCGATCGCCGTCTGGATGTTCGCATTCGGCTGCAGGAACACCTTCAGGATCGTGATGCCCGCGAGCGACTGCGATTCGATGTGCTCGATGTCGTTGACCGTGGTGGTCAGACTGCGCTCGTTCACCGACGTGATGCGGTTGGCCATGTCTTCGGCCGACAAGCCCGTGTAGGTCCAGATGATACTGACCACCGGAATATTGATCTCCGGCAGCACGTCGACCGGTGTGGTCAACAGCACGAATGGCGTCGCCAGCAAAATCAGAATGGCCATCACGATGAACGTGTATGGCCGTTTAAGCGCAACGTTGACGATCCACATGAAACGCGCCCGAATGAATGCAGGTAAGGGATGGGTGAATCAGCGCTTATGCTAGATCGGTAGCACCAACGCCTGCATGGCGCGAAAATGGCGGAATTGTCAGGAAGTCTAATGTAAGGAAAAACAGTGCTTGAACTGCGGGACGGTTTGCTGAAAAGCAAACGTTTGATGAGCGAAGATAGCCGAGGTTGAGGCCTCGGTTCAACGCGATGTCACGCGAGAGCATCACGAAACATCGCATCGATTGATTTGCGCGAAGCAAATACTTCACGCATATTGAAAGCTTAGTCGATCACGGCCGATTTGCCATGTCGCTGTCAGCGTTACTTCGCAAACAACGCAGACATATCCGCAAACGCCTTGAATTCCAGCGCATTACCCGACGGGTCGAGGAAAAACATGGTCGCCTGCTCGCCCACTTCGCCCTTGAAGCGCACGTGCGGCTCGATGATGAAATCAATGCCGGCCGCCTGCAGCTTGTCCGCGGCGGCCTGCCATTGCGCCATCGAGAGCACCGCGCCGAAGTGACGGACCGGCACGGCGTCGCCGTCGACCTTGCTGGTGTGGCGGTGGCCAATTTCCTCGGGCGCGAGGTGCGCGACGATCTGATGACCGTAGAAATTGAAATCGACCCACGCGTCCGAACTGCGTCCTTCCGGACAGCCTAGCAGTTCGCCGTAAAACTCGCGTGCGGCGGCAAGGCTATGAACAGGGAACGCCAGATGGAACGGCGGCAAGGCGGTATCGGCAACGCTCATGATGGGGAAACTCGCTGATTGGAATTGGGTTGAACGTGCATGCGCCTTGAAGGCCACACGCGTGAGGCAAAGTTTAACCATGATTAAAAATGGTGAAAAACGATATATATTTGATCTCACCATCACCAAAATCGATCAATCTATCATGCTGAGCGAACTCAAGACTTTTATCGCCGTGAGTCAGTACGGCACGTTTTCCGGCGCGGGCGCGCGCATCGGTTTGACGCAATCCGCCGTGAGCGCGCAGATGCAGCGGCTCGAAGAGGAACTCGGCTTCGCGCTGTTCGACCGCACCGGCCGCTCCGCCACGCTCAACGACGCCGGCCGCGAAACGCTCGCGCTCGCCGAGGAAATGATGACGCTCTACGCGCGGCTCTCCGAACGTGGCGCGGTCGCGGCGGAAAGCGGCATGCTGCGGGTGGGTGCCATCGCGTCGGCGCAAGTGTCGTTTCTCGCCGACGCGCTCGCGCGCTTTCGCGACGACCGTCCCGGCTGGCGCATTCGCGTCGTGCCCGGTGTGTCGCTGGGCTTGCTGGGGCAAGTGGACTCCGGCGAACTGGATCTGGCCGTCGTCATCAAACCGCCCTTCGCGCTACCGTCCGAACTCGAATGGCGCACGCTCGTCACCGAGCCGTTCGTGCTGCTCGTGCCCAAGGCGCTTGCGCGCGGCAAGGGCGAGGCGCGGTCCTGGCGCGAACTGCTGCGCAGCGAGCCGTTTATCCGCTACGACCGCACCTCGTTCGGCGGCAGGCTGGTCGACCGGTTTCTGCAGCGCTCGCGGCTGAACGTGCACGACGTGATCGAACTGGACGAATTGCAGGGGATCGTGCAACTGGTCGCACGCGGCATCGGCGTGGCGCTGCTTCCGAATAGCGCGGGACTCGGCAAGTGGCCAGCCGGGGTCGTCGCGCTCGAACTCGGCGAGGCGACGTTTCAGCGGGAGATCGGCCTCGTGCAGCGCCCGCGGCATAGCCGGCAGGCGGTGGCGGGTGCGCTCGCCGACTGCATCGGCGCGGCGGCGGGTGCGTGAGCCGGCAGGCGCCTGCGTGATTGTGCTGTTGCCGGAACAGTCAACTGTATCTGTGAGATTCGGCCTGCCGAGCGCAAAATCCCCGTTCGCGCGACGCTTCGTGACGTTCGCGCCTTTACCCCTGTGCGCACCCAGCCGCACACCTTGCCCGCCGCCGAGGTCCAGCCCATGATCGCCAGCACCTTCCTCACCGCCGATGTTTTGATCGCCTACAGCGCCTACTTCGTCGGTACGGCGAGCCCGGGGCCGAGCAATCTCGCGATCATGTCACTGGCGATGAGCTCGGGCCGCCGCTGCGCGTTGACCTTCGCGCTCGGCGTGGTATCGGGTTCGTTCTTCTGGGCGCTGCTGGCGTCGCTGGGTTTGTCGGCGGTACTCGCCACTTATTCGGAATGTCTGGTGGCGATCAAGATCGCCGGCGGCCTGTATCTGCTGTGGCTCGGCTTCAAATCGGCACGCTCCGCGTTTCGTCCCAAGGCGCTGCCCACGGGCACCGCGCGCGAGGACGAATCGCTCAAGCGCCTCTATCTGCGTGGCCTGCTGCTGCATCTCACCAATCCGAAAGCGATTCTGGTCTGGCTGTCGATCGTCTCGCTGGCCATGTCGCCGGCCGGCGGCGCCTCGCACACCACGCCGGTGGTGCTCGGCTGCATGTGCATCGGCGTATCGGTGTTCAGCAGCTACGCGGTGCTGTTTTCGACCGCTTCGGCACGGCGCATCTACTCGGCGATCCGCCGCTGGCTCGACGGGTCGCTCGCGATCATGTTCGGCATTGCCGGCATCAAGCTGCTGACTTCGAAAACCTGAGCGCGCCTGGAAACGGCCGCCGCTCTGCGATACTGTCGCCGTGACGATTGAAGCGGATAGACGAACACGATGAGCGGCAGCAACGAAGTGAATCCGGCAGCGCAACGCTCGCCGTGGCAGAAGCGGCTCTATCTGGCGGGCGTCGCGGCGCTGGTGACCGGTGTGATTCTGGCCGTGATCATCTATGCGACCACGCCGCCGCCGGACAGCGCCGTCTCCCTGTACAGCATCGCCGATCCGCGCTATCAGATCGAATTGCAGCGTATCGGCGGCAATGCGGCGGTGCTGATGGCGCAGCTTCATCAGTGGTTCGACGGACTGTGGCACGGCACGGCGCTCGCTTATACGGTGGCCGTGCTCGGTGCGGTCATCGCGGGCGTGTGCTTCTTCATCGGCTATTTCTTCGCAGACGAATAAGCGCAACGCCAAAAGCCACGCGCCACCCTCGCGCAAACCAGCGCTTACGTCGCCTCTTTCACATGCCGGTCGGGCTTCTCCACGCCGGCCGTGCGCAGCGCTTCGTGCAAAGTGTTGAAAATGCAAGTTTCCTCGACGATCGGCGTGATGCCGTGCCGGTCCATGTCCGAGCGCAAATAGCGGTTCACGCGCGCGAAGAGCACCTTGATGCCAACGCTTTTCAACGTCTGGATCAACTCGCCGATCGAACGCGAGGCCGAATAGTCGAGGTCGGTGATCGCGCTCGCGTCGATCACGAAGCAGTGCACCTTGCTGGGGGCTGCGTCGATCAGGCGGCGCGCATCGTCGACGAAAAAGTGGTCGTTCGCGTAAAACAGGTCGGCGCCGAAGCGGTAGATGATCAGGCCCGGCGCGGTCTGGATGCCGGGCACGGCGGGCACCGGCACCCACACGCCGTCGTCGCCAGGGGCGAGAATCATCGTATGCGGACGGTAGCTGTGGCGCACGTGCCGCAGCAGCGAGAGCGCCACGGCCACCAGAATGCCGTGCTCGACGCCGATCAGCACCACCGCCGCTGCGGTGAACACGGCCAGCGCGAATTCGCCGGGACTCTCGCGGCGAATCGCAAACAAGGTCTTCAGATTGATCAGGCCGATGGCGATCGTGAACACGATGCTGGCAAGAATGCAGTGCGGCAGATACTGCAGAAAGCGGCTGAAAAACAGCAGCACCACGACCACCACCGCCGCGAACACGAGCTGCGCGAACTGGCTGCGCGTGCCCGCAAGATCGGCCATGGCGGTTTGCGTCGGGCTGCCGTTCACCACGAAGGCGCCCGAGATCGCCGCCGCCGTGTTGGCCGCGGCGATGCCCAGCAGGTCGGCGTTGGTATCCACCGGCTCGTGATGACGCTCGGCGAACACGCGGCTCGCGGCGGCGCTTTGCGCGACGATCATCACGAAGCAGGACGCCGCCACGGGCAGCAAATCGAGCATCTGCTGCCATGTCACCGACGGGATGCGCAGCGGTGGCAAGCCGCCCGCCACCGGGCCGAGCACAGCGATACCGTGGGCCGGGAAATGATAGAGATCGCTCGCGGCGATACCCGCCACGACCGCGATCAACGGCACCGGCACGCGTGGCAGGAAGCGCTTGAACGTCAGAATGGCGACGACCACCAGCAGCGAAATGGCGAGCGTCGGCCGATTGACCTGGGTGGCTTCGCGCACCACCAGCACAAGCTGATCGACGCTGCGCACGGCGTGCCCGGGCAAGCCGAACATGTCGCCGAGCATCGCAATGCCGACCTGCACGCCGACGCCGGCGAGAAAGCCGACCAGCACGGTACGCGACAGAAAGTCGGCGAGAAAGCCCAGTTTGAAAATCCGCGCGATGAACAGCAAGGCAGCGGTAAGCAAGGCGACCATCGCGGCGAGCGCGGCATATTCAGCGCTCGCCGCCGGCGCCATGGTGGAGAGCCGGCTTGCGAAAATCGTGGCGGTTGCGGAGTCGGCGGCTACAACGAGGTGCCGCGAAGCGCCGAAAAACGCAAACGCGATCAGCGGCAGAAAGACCGTATACAGACCCGTGACGGCCGGCATGCCCGCAATGCGTGCGTAGCCCAGCACTTGCGGAATATCCATCGACGCAAGCTGCACACCGGCCAGCGCATCGCGCGCCGCCGCGGCGCGGTTCAGGGGAAGAACGCCCTTCAGCACGCTGGCGCGCGCCGTGATATTCGCCAGAAATTCTCGCATACGCGATACTGCCCTAATCCAGGTTATCGCGCATCGTGCCGCGACTCGGCACTCAAAGGCAAGACTTGTAGCGAGATCGGCTCAAGAAAAGAGAACACCGCATCACGCGCCCCCATGGCGCTGCGGAAAATCACCCACTTACAGATTCAACGCTTGAATTGCCCCGTCACCGGATCCACGTGCCGCGCGAAACCAACCAACGCGGCGATGCAGATCGGGCAGGCAATGAAGAACACGGCCAACATCTCGCACCCCGTAACATATTGTTACCGCCAAGTTTAAGCGATCACCATGCGAATTGAATGCTGGAAATCAGCAAATCAGTGTGTCGGCAGCTACAACAATCTCGCGTGCGCCCGCGATCGTCCGCATCGGGATATCAGCAGAAAATGCGGCGCAAACGGTAGCGAAGCGTATGTTCGACGGCGCGTGCGATACGCAAACGGTTGCGAGCCCATTCACCCGTCACGATCGAAAAGTCGGCTTTCCTTTTCACCGTCCGGCAATTAGACGAACGCTTCTAGCGGTTCGGGCGCGCATTGGAATCATCAGGCAAGAAGCGATCGACTCGCGACCCCCGTCATGGCTCTTTTCCATGCTCCGCGCGGTCTCCCCGTATAATCCGGCATGACCCGAATCCCGCATCATCTGCCCTCGCAACCGGCCGCTTGTCGCCGCCGCGCCGCCCGCCGCCCTTCGGCGGTCGCATGAAAACTCCGAAACGTCTGCTCCCGCTGGTCGAAGAAGGCCTGATCGACGAAGTCATCTGCCAGTTGATGAGCGGCAAGGAAGCCACCGTGTACGTGGTGCGCAGCGGCGACGCCACGCGCTGCGCGAAAGTCTACAAAGACGCCAAGCAGCGCAGCTTCCGCCAGGCCGCGTCCTATCGCGAAGGCCGCAAGGTCAAGAACAGCCGCCAGCAGCGCGCGATGGAAAAAGGCAGCCGCTATGGCCGCGAAGTGCAGGAACAGGCCTGGCAGAACGCCGAAGTCGACGCGCTGTTCCAGCTCGCCAACGCGGGCGTTCGCGTGCCGCAGCCGTTCATCTGCACCGACGGCGTGTTGCTGATGGAGTTGGTGACCGACGCCGACGGCAATGTCGCGCCGCGTCTGAACGACGTCGAGCTGACGGAAGAACGCGCGCTCGACTTGCATGCGCTGCTGGTGAACCAGGTGGTGCGCATGCTGTGCGCCGGCATGATTCACGGCGACCTGTCCGAGTACAACATCCTGCTTGCCGCCGACGGCCCGGTCATCATCGACCTGCCGCAAGCGGTGGACGCCGCCGGCAATCTCGAAGCGCCCGCCATGCTCGAGCGCGACGTCAACAACCTCGCCACGTATTTCGGCCGCTTCGCGCCCGCGTTGCTGGACACCAGCTACGGCAAGGAAATCTGGTCGCTCTACGAAGCGGGCGCGCTGCATGTCGACGCCGCGTTGACCGGCCGCGTCGAACTGGACACCACGCCGATCGATCTCGAAGCCGTGCTCCAGGAACTGGAAGATACACGGCTCGACGAAGAAGCGCGCCTGCGCTACGAGCAGTCGCTGCGCAGCGGCACCTGAGCGTTAGCCGCGGGCGGCACTTCGCCGCCACGCGAGACGCCGCTACGTCGTGCGGCTCAAACGCGCCGCCTCGATCGCGGCCGCCGTCACACCCGGCGCCGGCCCCACCGACTCACGCATCGTCACGCTCACCGGAAACTCACGGAAAATCTCCCACGTGGTCCGGTAGCACTGATTGAGCAGCCAGCGCACGGCGTTCTGCGTCAGTTCCGCAGTCGGAATATGCACCGACGTGAGTCCGGGCGCGGCATAAGCGGCCGAGTAATCGTCGTCATAGCCGATCACCGAGACCTCGTCGGGAATGGCAATGCCCGCCTGGTGAAAACGCGCCAACGCGCTCACGGCCATCGTATCGTTCGCGCAGAACACGCCGGTGAAGGGACGCTTCGCGTCGAGCAGCTTTTGCGCGGCGGCGTAGCCGCCTTCCGGTGAGAAGTCCGATTCGATCAGCGTGACGTCGTCGCGCGCAATGCCCTCGCGCGCCAGTTCGGCAAAGAAGCCTTCCAGACGCGTCTGGTTGTCCGAGGCGCTGAACGGCCCGGAAATCACCGCGATGTCGCGGTGCCCGTGATCGAGCAGCGTGCGCGCCGCCAGTTCGCCGCCACGATGATGGTCGGCGCAAAACGACGCTTCCGGCAACTGATCGAACGCGCGGTTCAGAAACACCATTTTCGGGTGCATGCGGTGCAGCACGATCAGATCCTCGTCGTGCAGATCGTGGCTGATCACCACCACGCCGTCGCAATCGCGGCCGATCAGAAAGCGCACCGCCTCGATGGCCTGCTCGCGCGGCGACACTTCTCCGCAGCCCGTCGCCACCACCACGTGACGGTGCACCGCGCGCAGTTCGGTATCCGTCTGCTTGAGAATCGTGCCGTAGTAGGAGCCGAAGAAAGTCGGCACGAAAATGCCGACCATGCCGAGCGACTGCGTTGCCATGGCCCGGCCGATGGAAGACGGACGAAAGTTCAACTGTTCGATGGCCGCCTTCACGCGGGCGGCGGCATCGGCTGAGATGGGTCCTTTACCGGAAATGGCACGCGAGGCGGTCGACATGCCCACGCCGGCCAGTGCCGCGACATCTTTGAGTGTTGCCACGCGGATCTCCGTCAAGCATGTTGTATTTTCAGTGACGCCGCGTGCCGGCGCTACAAACGCGCGCCGCCCGCTTCGTCGAACAGAGAGACATGGGTACTGTCGAACGAGAACGCCGCGGTGTCCCCTATCGCCAACGGCGTCTTCGTCTGGTCGATCGATGCGACCTGCACTCCATGATAGTCGAGCCAGATGACGCGGTGGTTGCCCATCGGCTCCACCAGCGAAACTTTTGCGTGTTCGCTCGCGCCCTCGGCCAAGCGCACGTCTTCGGCCCGAACGCCGAGCACGCACGGCAACCCGTTGACCGGCGTGGTCTTGAACGGGTACGCAGACACGTCGAGGCGCCAATGGCCGGTGCTGAAGTGGACCCTGCCCTCGCGTTCTTCAAGCGTGCCCTTGAGCAGGTTCATCGCGGGCGTGCCCAGAAATGTCGCGACGAAAAGGTTGTCGGGGCGCGCGTAGACTTCGGCGGGCGTGCCGAACTGCTGGATCACGCCGCCGCGCATCACTGCCATGCGGGTAGCGAGCGTCATCGCCTCGACCTGATCGTGCGTGACGTAGATCATCGTCGCGCCCAAACGCTGATGCAGTTGCTTGAGTTCGCGGCGCAGTTCAGTGCGCAATTTGGCGTCGAGATTCGAGAGCGGCTCGTCGAACAGGAACACGTCCGCTTCGCGCACGATTGCCCGGCCGATCGCCACCCGCTGCCGTTGGCCGCCTGAAAGCTGCGCCGGTTTGCGCTTGAGCAGCGGCCCGAGTTGCAACATCTCGGAGGCGCGCGCCACGCGCCGCGCGATCTCCGCTTTCGGCGTGCCGTTGATGCGCAAGGCAAACGACAGGTTGCGCTCCACGCTCATGGTCGGATAGAGCGCGTACGACTGGAACACCAGCGCGATGCGCCGGTCCTTCGGGTCGGCCCAGGTCATGTCCTCGCCGGCAATTTCGATGGCGCCGTCGGTCACGTCGATCAATCCGGCAATGCTGTGCAGCAAGGTGGATTTGCCGCAGCCGGACGGGCCGAGCAGCACGACGAATTCGCCGGCTCGCACGTCGAGATCGAGGTTCTCGATCACCGTGTTCGCGCCCAGCCGAATGGTCAGATTGCGCACGGCGACGTTGGCCGGATTCGTGAGATCCGCCGCGTCCGCCGCATCGGAACTGCCGGCTACGCCCGCCATGTCCACGGCGTTTGCCATATTAGCCACGTTTGTCATCGCCCTATCCCTTGACGGCGCCGGATGCAATGCCGCGCACGAACCAGCGGCCCGAAACGAAGTACACCGCGAGCGGCACCATGGAGGTCAGAATGGTCGCCGCCATATTGACGTTATAGAGGCGCTCGCCGGTCGTCGTATTGATGATGTTGTTCAGTTGCACCGTCATCGGCAGGTTTTTGGTGCCGGCGAACACGAGACCGAGAATGAAGTCGTTCCAGATGCCCGTCACCTGCATGATGATCGCCACCACGATGATCGGCGTGGACATGGGCAGCATCAGTTGCACGAAGATACGCCAGAAGCCGCCGCCGTCGATGCGCGCCGCCTTGAACAGCTCCTGCGGAATCGACACGTAGTAGTTGCGAAACAGCAGCGTCATCACCGGCATGCCGAAGATGGTGTGAATCACCACGATACCCGGCAGCGAGCTGAACAGATGCACGCTCGCCAGCACGCGTACGAGCGGATAGACCATCACCTGCACGGGAATGAACGCGCCCATCAGCAGCACGCCGAACAGCAGGCCGGCGCCGCGCGGTCGCCAGAACGACAGCGCATAGCCGTTCACCGCGCCGATCGCGATCGACAGAATCGTGCTCGGCACGACGATGCGCACCGAGTTCCAGAAACCGACCTGAATGCCGTTGCAATCGAGTCCGGTGCACGCGGACTGCCACGCGGCGCCCCACGCGCTGAGCGTGAAATGCGCTGGGAACGCCAGCAGATTGCCGAGGCGGATCTCGCTCATCGGCTTGACCGAGGTGACGAGCATCACGTAGAGCGGCAGCAGAAAGAACAGCGCGGCCGTCAGCAAAAATGCGTAGACGCCGAGGCGCGCCGGTGTGAATGCAGTGCGGCGGCGACGCGGCCGCGTGCGGTCCGGCGTGCCGCCTTTCAGCGGCGGACTGAGCGTGTTCATCACACCTCCTTACGCAAGGCCGCGCGGCTGCGGGCGTAGAAGAACGGCGCGAGAATCGCCAGCACGGTGGCCAGCAACACGATCGACGCCGCCGACGCGAGCCCGATGTTGGCGCGGCCGAACAGATAGTCCATGATGAACTTCGCCGGCACTTCGCTCGCCGTGCCGGGGCCGCCTTGCGTCATCGCGACCACGGCGTCGTAGAGCTTCACGACCATCACGAACAGCAGCACGAAAGCGGTGGAGATCGACGGCCCGAGCATCGGCACGACGATGCTGGCATAGACACGCCAGCGCGGAATGCCGTCGATGCGCGCGGCCTTCCACAACTCGTCGTCGATGCCGCGCAAACCCGCGAGCAATAACGCCATCACCAGACCCGAGGCCTGCCACACCGTCGCGATGACGATGGTGTAGATCACCCAGTCCTGATCGACGATCCAGTCGAAGCGCGCGTGCGCGAAACCGAGCTTGTGCAGCACGGCCTGCGCGCCCAGTTGCGGGTTCAGGATCCACTGCCAGACGAGTCCCGTGGCCACGAACGACATCGCGTACGGATAGAGAAACACTGTGCGCAATGCGCCTTCGGCAACCACGCGCTGATCGATGAAGATCGCCAGCAGCAAACCGATCACCATGCACGCCACGATAAAGCACGCGCCATAGATCACGATGTTTTGCAGCGACAGCAGCCAGCGATCGTTATGGAAGAGCCGCACGTATTGCGTGAAGCCCGCGAAGTCGCCGGAAGGAAACGTGCGCGAATTGCTGAGCGACACGCGCGCGGTCCAGATCATCGTGCCGAGATAGGCGAAAACAACGGTCAGGACCATCGGCAGCAGCGCCAGCCACGCCGCGAACGGAAAACGCTTTTTGAGCGGCTTCTTCAGCCGCGCTTGACGTGTCTTCGACCCGGCGGCCGGCAGCTTGAGCGCGTGCATGCTGCGCACCTAGCTCTTCAGCGCACTGGCGAACGCTTTCTGCGCGTCGTCGACCGACTGGTTCTTGTTCCAGAAGTTGGTAATGACGTCGATCAACGCGCCCTGCGTGTCAGGCGAGAGCAGCATTTCCGGATTCGGCAACTGACGCGACTTGTCCTTCATGATCGCAATGCCCTCCTTCGCGCAGATGTCGAGACTGCTGCCGTCCACGTCAGGACGAATCGGAATCGAGCCTTTCTTCGCGCTGAATGCGACTTGCGCGGCCGGCGAGGTCATCACCGTGGCAAGCAGATTCTGCGCCTTGATCGTGGTGGGATTGTCCGTTTTCGGGAACACGAACACGTCGCCCGCGACCAGATACGGCGAATGCAGACCGAAACCGGGGAAGCAGCCGAAATCTTTGCCCGCGACCTGATTGGCCGCGGAGAATTCGCCCTTGGCCCAGTCGCCCATGATCTGCACGCCCGCCTTGCCGGAAATCACGAGCGCCGTGGCGTCGTTCCAGTTGCGGCCGGGCGAGCCGGCATCGACGAAATCGTGCAGGCGCTTGAACGATGCCAGCACTTTCTTGAAGGCGTCCGACTTCACGGCGTTCATGTCGCGGTCGCGGTACACCTTCATATAGAGATCGGGACCGCCCACATCCGCCAGCACCGCGTCGAAGGTGATTTTCTCCTGCCAGGGCTGGCCGCCGAGCGCGAGCGGAATCACGCCCGCGGCTTTCAGCTTGCCGAGATCGGCGATGAACTCGTCATAGCTTTTCGGCTCTCCGGCAATGCCGGCTTTCTGGAAAACCGGCTTCGAGTAGAAGAACCAGGCCGGCATATGGATATCCACGGGCGCGGCGTAGTAATGCCCCTTGACCTTGATGCTGTCGAGAATCGACTGCGGGAACACGCCGTTCCAGTTCTCTTTCGCGGCGACGTCGTCGACGTTGTTCAGCAGGCCCTGATCGATCAGGTCGTGAAACTGCTTGGACGTATTGAACTGCGCGGCAGTGGGTGGATCGCCGCCGACGATCCGGTTGATCGCCGTGGAGCGCGCCTGATCGGCGCCCGCCACCGCATTGTCGACCCACTGGCCGCCGGCCTTGTTATACGCATCGGCAAACTGGCGAATCGCGGCCGACTCGCCGCCCGAGGTCCACCAGTGAATCACGTTGGCCTTCAAAGGCTCCGCCTGCGCGACGACGCCATACAACGCCAGTGCCGCAACCACGCCTCGCAAGACCATTTTTTTGCTGTTCATTCCGTCTCCTCCAGGCTTGGCGCCCGTGTTTCAAGTCGACATACCAACCAGCTCCCGCCTGCTATTCACTGCGTGCTTTGCGCTCCTTCAGGAACTTCGACACCAGCTCCGCGCTGCGTTTGATCGTACGCTTCTGGGTAGCGTAATCGACGTGTACGACACCGAAGCGACGCTCGTACCCGAAGGCCCACTCGAAGTTGTCCATCAGCGACCAGAGGAAATAGCCGCGAATCTCCACGCCGGCCTTGATCGCCTGGTCGACCGCGGCGAGATGGCGCTTGAGGAACGAGATGCGCTGGCTGTCCTCCACATGGCCGTCGATCACCTTGTCGTCCGACGCCATGCCGTTTTCGGTGATGTAGATCGGCGGCAGATTCGCATACGTGGCCTTGAATCCCGTCAACAGATCACGCAGGCCGTCCGGATACACTTCCCAGCCCATCTGCGTGCGCTCCACGCCTTCGAGCGGCACGTCCCTGAAACCGTGCGCGCCATCGCTCGCGACATTCGTGCGGAAATAATAGTTGATGCCGAGGAAGTCCAGCGGCGCGGCAATGGTTTGCATGTCGCCGTCGAGCACCAGCGGCTCGGTGCCCGGCCACAACTCGAACAGATCCCGCGGGTAGCTGCCCTTGAGGAGCGGATCGAGAATCCACGCGTTGTGCTGCACTTCGAACAGATGCGCTGCGCGCTGGTCGGCGGCGCTCTCGCTATTGGCCGTGCCGCGTCCGATGTTGGCGACGATGCCTTTTTGCGAAGCCGGATCGTTGGCGCGCAACACCGGCACCGCGAGGCCGTGCGCCAGCAGCAGATGGTGCATGGCCTGGGTGGCGTAGCGCGTGTCGGCGAGCCCCGGCGCGTGGTGGCCGTTGCCATAGCCGAGAAACGCCGAGCACCACGGCTCGTTGAGCGTCGCCCACGCATCGACGCTGCCGGCCAGTTCGCGGCTCATCAGGTCGGCGTAATCGGCGAAACGGTACGCGGTATCGCGATTGAGCCAGCCGCCGCGATCTTCCAGATGCTGCGGCAAGTCCCAGTGATAAAGCGTCACGGAGGTCGCGATGCCCTTCTCTTTCAGCCGCGCCAGCAAACGCTTGTAGAAGTCGATGCCTGTGCGGTTCGGCGCGCCGGCCGCATCCATCACGCGCGGCCAGGCAATCGAAAGCCGGTAGCCTTCGAAGCCGAGTCCGGCCAGCAGGTCGACGTCCGCTTCCCAGCGATGATAGTGATCGCAGGCCACCTCGCCGGTGTCGCCGGCCAACACCTTGCCGGGCGTCGCCGAGAAGGTGTCCCAGATGGACGGCAGGCGGCCGTCTTCGTTCACCGCGCCTTCGATCTGATACGAAGCGGTGGCCGCGCCGAGCAGGAAGTTCTTGCGCCACAGCGACGAGTCCGCGGGCGGGGTGAAAGGGTCGGCGACTGACTGGGAATGGGGGGAGAGAGCGTCGGATACAGCGGATGTGTCGTTTGCCACGGATTCTCCTGCGCTGAGGTCGTTGAACCGGGTACGGTGGAAGCTCCGGCGTACCCGCGTCCGAAACTGAGTGGAAGCGCTTCCACATGACCTGCGAACGATAGCAGCGGCGGATTCGACGCAGCAATCAGGGTTTGTCTGGAGACGTATCGGCAGGCGCGGCACCGCGATGCGCTGGGCATCCCGAGAGCCTCTGCCGGCGGCGAATCGAAGACGTTGTAAGCGCGGCGGTCACGATGTCATACGCCGCCAGCGCGACGCAATCTCAAGGCTTCGGTGTCAGGTCGAACACGCCGCTGTCGTAGGCTTCACAGTACGTTTTCCAATCCGCCGCGACCTGGGCCTCGCATTGCGTCGCGATATTGACCAACGGCAACTGCCAGTCTTTACGATTGCCGAACGCAATCAACTCGTCTGCAATCGACGACTTCTGCCGCCCGCCGCTGCGCAGATGCGCCCATGCGCTCAACTCGGCCATGCTGTTGACCACCTCTTCGAGACGCGGCAGCTTGCCGTCCCAATCGCTCAAGGCCACGCGATCTTCGGAAGGCTGCAGGCTGCGCAGCACATACGAGCGCTGATTGAATTCGACCGCATGCAGGAACGCCTGCGAGACCGCCTGATTGCGCCGCTGAATCTCGACGACGCGCTGCGCTTCCGTCTGCCACGCCGGCTGCGGCGTACTCAAGTGCGGCGTCACGGAAGAAGGCAGCGCCTCTTTCAGATCGATCAGATAGTTGCCGTCCGGCGAGCCTTTTCCTTCGACGAGGATCACGTAACGATCCACGCCGAGACTCCCGGTGCCGGCAATCCGCCGCGCCACGTCGAGAATGCGAAAGAAGTCGGGATTGGGCTCGCCCGCGGCGAACTTCTGCATGAACTGCGTGACGGCGGCACGTTGCGTGTCGCTGACCGCCAGCGCTTTCTTGCCGTCCACTTTCAGCGTGCGGGTTTTGCCTTTGAGCGTGGTGCGCCGGTCCAGATGCGCAACCCGCGTGCGGCTCGCGAGCGCGACGAACAGATCGCGCACCATGCCGGTCGCGGTTTCCCCTTCGATCCAGCGCGACTTGCCGTACGCGAGCGCCGCACCATACGCTTCCAGCGCGGTGTGGCACAGCGCCAGCGCCTGCGCGCGGCTCAGCTTGAGATCGCTCGCGCCGACCAGCACGCTCGTCAACAGCCGCACCAGTTCGTAGAGATTCGGCGCGAGACAGGCTTCGTCGAAGTCGTTGTTATCGAAGTAGACGAGGCGATTGTCGGCCTTGTAGCTGCCGAAATTTTCCAGATGCATGTCGCCGCAGATCCACACCGGCGGGGCCTCGTCGAACACCTTGTCGCGCGGCAGGCGTTCGTAAAACAGGTGACATGTGCCGCGCAAAAACACGAACGGTGATGTGCGCATGGCCTTGTATTTCATCGCGAGCCGTTCGGGATCTCGACCGGCGTTGAAACTGGCGATCGTCCTGGCGATATCGAACATGAGTTTCCTTTGCATGTGAGGCTCAGCGCGAGCCTCGACCATCGTTCAATGCGGGCGCATGGACTCCGCAAGCGCATGCAGATTGAGCGGCTTCACGCGAATCACGCCACCGCGCGGACTGTCGATGTCGGCGATCATGAGCGCCCACGCCGCATAAGGAATGCGGTTCCACCACGTGGCTGGCGTATTGCCCTGCGTGTCGAGCACATCGTTCATTCCCGCGATGGCGAGCGCGACCATCGGCGTGGGCTGCGCGGCGGTCGACTGCTTCACAGTAGACCACATCGCGTCGTCCTCGATTTTTGTGAAGCGCCGCAGAAGCGCCGCGCCGATCCGCGCCGGCAGCCACAGCAACGCGAAGGACACGATGAAACGAGCGGCGGGTGATCGAGACTAGTTTGCATGGTTAGCGTTTTTCTCGGTGCGGGTGTTGCTCACCACACGGGCGCGCGTCTATACCGTTTCCCGCGCGCCGAACTCCTTGCGATACGCACCCGGACTCGTCAATGCGATGCGCCGGAAATGCCGCCGCAATGATTCTTCGGAACCGAATCCCGCCAGTTCCGCGACGCGCGCCATCGGCAGCGGCGCCTGCGCTTCGAGCAGCTCGCGCGCGATGGCCACGCGCTCGCGCACGAGCCACTCATAAGGCGCCATGCCGGTGGCATCGTGAAACTGCCGCTGCAGTGTGCGCGGGCTCATCGCCGCCCGCTCGGCGAGCGAGCGCAACGTGTGCGGCAAAGCGGGATGACTGCGCACCCAGTCCATCAGTTTGGACAGACGACCGCTGTCGTCCTGCGGCATGGGGCGCGGCACGAACTGCGCCTGGCCGCCCTCGCGATGCGGCGGCACCACGAGCCGCTGCGCGACCCGGTTCGCCACCGCGCTGCCGTGATCGCGCCGCACCAGATGCAGCAGCATGTCGAGCCCGGCCGCCGAACCTGCCGAGGTGATGATCTGCCCTTCGTCGACATAGAGCGCGTCCGGCTGCACGCGCAATTGCGGATAGCGCTGCTGCAATTTTTCGGCATAGCGCCAGTGCGTCGTGACGGTCTTGCCGTCGAGCACGCCCGCCGCCGCGAGCACGAACACGCCCGAGCAGATCGAACAGAGGCGCGCGCCGCGCGCGTAGGCGGCGCGGATTTTCTTCAGGAGCGGTTCGGGCGGCACTTCGTCGGCATCGCGCCAGCCGGGAATGACGATGGTGTCGGCGCGCTCCAGCAACTTGAGCGTATAAGGCGCGGCAAGCGTGATGCCGCCCGCCGCCCGGATCGGGCCCGGCTCGCTTGCGCAGACCGCGAAGCGATACCAGTCCACGCCGAGCTCAGGACGCTCGAGCGCGAACAGTTCGGTCACGCAGCCGAATTCGAAGGTGCAGAGCCGATCGTAGGCGAGCGCGACGACGAGATGATTGTGCATGGCGTGATGTTACCGGAGATTGACGATTCCGCCACTTATCCCGCGTGGCGCGCAACGCCACAATGAAGGCGTCCGAATCGCGATCGCCAGGCAACTACACACCCACCGCTCCTACCGGAACCTCACTTCACCATGCCGACCTTGAACGCAGTTACCGCCATTCCCGCCGCCGACAGCCCCGCCGCGCAAGCCCACTTCCAGGACTCGCTGCGGTTCGAAACCGATTGCGCCGACGTCCACGACACGCTCGCGAGCGGCGCGCCCGGCTTCGTGCTGCTCGACGTGCGCGGCCCTGCGCTGTTCGCGCAGGGTCACGTGCCGGGCGCGCTCAATCTGCCGCACGGCAAGATTGTGGCGTCGAAGCTCGCCGGCTATCCGCAGAAGACGCTCTTCGTCACGTACTGCGCGGGTCCGCATTGCAACGGCGCCGCGCGCGGCGCACTGCGTCTCGCCGAGTTGGGGCGGCCCGTCAAGCTGATGAGCGGCGGCATCACCGGCTGGCTCGACGAAGGCTTCGCCCTCGCACAAGCGGCGCGCGCCGGCGAGACGGCCGACGCCAATGGCTAACATATTGAAAATCAATTAAATAAAAGCCCCGAACTGTCGATAACATGTTCAGCCGCTTCCCTCCTGGCGGTTGGACTGAACATGCAGAGCTCATACAACCTTTGGCTGGTCACCATCTCATTCGTCGTGGCGACGCTCGCGTCGTACACGGCGCTCGATCTGACCGGCCGCATTTTCCTGCTGGCATCGGCGCGGCTGCGGCACGTCTGGCGGCTGGGCGGCGCCGCGGCGCTCGGCGTCGGCATCTGGTCGATGCACTTCATCGCGATGCTCGCCTTTTCGCTGCCGATTCCGCTCGGCTACGACTTCGCGACGACCGCCGCGTCGCTCGGCCTCGCGATCGGCGCCTCCTATCTGGCCCTGTACGTCACGACGCGTGTGCGGCTCACCGCCGGCCGCCTGCTGGCGGGCGGCGTGGTGATGGGCTTCGGCATTGCCGGCATGCACTACACCGGCATGGCAGCGATGCAGATGGCGCCGGGCATCCACTATCGGCCGGCGTGGTTTGCGGCATCGCTCGCGATCGCGATCGGCGCGTCGACCGCCGCGCTGTGGATGGCCCGCGCGCTCAGCAACGACGACGCGCGCCACGTGGTGCGCAAGCGTCTGGCCGCGGCGCTGGTGATGGGCGTTGCGATCACCGGCATGCATTACGCCGCCATGGCCGCCGCGGAGTTTCCGCTCGGCGCCGTCTGCGGCGCGGCCAAAGGCGTGAACGCCACGTGGCTCGCGACCTCGGTGATCCTGCTTACCTTTGCCATTCTGATCGTCACGCTGATGCTGTCGCGTTTCGATGCGCGCACAGCCTTTCTGGTCGGCGCGGTGTCGAAGCTGAACGGCCAGATCGTGCGGCTCGCCACGCTCGACACGCTGACCGGATTGCCGAACCGAAGCACGCTGACCGACCGCATCGAACGCGCGATCCTCAGCGCGCGCCGGCAACGCACGCTGTTCGCCATCCTCTTCATGGACCTCGACGGCTTCAAGACCATCAACGATTCGCTCGGCCACTCGGCCGGCGACCAGGTCCTGACCGCGTTCGCGCAGCGCCTGCTGCTGTGCGTGCGCTCGAGCGACACCGTGGCGCGGCTGGGCGGCGACGAATTCGTGGTGTTGTCCGAAAACCTCGGCTCGCGCGAAGACGCCGGCGCGCTCGCTGAAGGCGTGCTCGAGCGCATGCGCCTCGGCGTGTGGACCGACTCGCAACCGCTGCAGGTGATGCCGAGCATCGGCATCGCCCTCTATCCGCACGACGGCGACACCGTCGAAACGCTGTTGAAGCACGCCGACGCCGCCATGTACGAGGCTAAGCGCGCGGGCCGCAGCACCTATCGCTTCTTCGAACGCAGCATGAACGAAGCCGCCACGCGCACGCTGCAGATTCAGAACGCGTTGCACGACGCGCTCGCCGCCGGTCATTTTTCGCTGCACTTCCAGCCGAAGTTTCATGGCAGCGGCAACTCGCTGGCCGGCGCCGAAGCGCTGATCCGTCTGCATCATCCGCAACTCGGCACGTTGACGCCGCTCGAGTTCATTCCGATCGCCGAGCGCTCGGGGCAGATCGTGCAGATCGGCTATTGGGTCGTGCGCGAAACCTGCCGGCAGATTCGCCAATGGGTCTCGCAAGGCCTGCCGTCGATGAAAGTGGCGATCAACCTGTCGCCGCGCCAGTTGCTGCAGCCGAACCTGGTGGCGAGCATGCTCGAGATCGTCGAGGCCGAAGGCGTGGCCTGCGAGCAGATCATGTTCGAGATCACCGAAACCGTGGCCATGCAGGACGCGCCCAAAACCATCGAAATGATTCGCGAATTCCAGGCGAGCGGCTTCGAGATCGCGATCGACGACTTCGGCACCGGCTATTCGAGCCTCGCCTATCTGCAGCGTTTTCGCGTCAAGCAACTGAAGATCGACCGCTTCTTCACCAACGGCCTCGACGCGCACGGCCCGGAAGGCAGCGCGATCGTGTCGGCGATCATCGCGCTCGCGCACTCGCTGGAAATGGACGTGGTGGCCGAGGGCGTCGAAACCGAATCGCAACTCGACATGCTCAAGACGATGATGTGCGATGAGATGCAGGGGTTCCTGCTGGGCAAGCCGCTCAGCGCCGACGACTTCGGCAACCTGCTGCGGGAAAGAATGGTGGCCGCGTGAGCCTGACTATCGTCTGAAGCGCGCGGCGCGGCACGGCCATGCGGCCGGCCGCACCGCGGCCGGCGCTGGATCTCGTTTCCACTATGGGCGTTTGAATGGGACCGCTCGCCTTCTCAGGCGCCATGCTTGACAATCCCGCATCGAGCGCCTGGACCTTCAGCCGGCTACATCGACGAATCGATGCGCCCATAGACACCCGTCGTCGCCGTCGGACCTGCCGCGAAAAACAGCGTGTTGGAAGGCTGGTTGTCGGCGTTGTTGCCGAACGCCAGGCCCCAGAGCCCTGGCTGCGTCACCTTCGAACCATCGGCCTGTGTGAGCGGCCCTTTCGAGTCGCCAGTCGCAGGATCGAACGCATTGATGGTGCCGTCGCCGAAGTTGCCGATCAGCAGATCGTTGCTGAACGCGCCGAAATTGGCGGGCGCCATGGCGATCCCCCACGGCGAATTGAGCGGCCCGTTTGAGGCGATGCGCTTGAGCAGGTGGCCGGCGGTATCGAACGCATCCACCACGCCGTTGCCCGCACCGCTTTGATCTCTGTGACCATCGGGCCCGAGCTTCGCATACGCCACATAAATCGTAGTGCCGACGGCCTGGATGCCGAACGGATTAAAACCCGCAGGTACGTTCGGGTCGCTGAAGGCGCCGGCAACCGTGACCTTCGTGAAAGTCTTGTCGAACATATCGACTTTGCCGTTATGGAAATCGGCGGCGTACAGCATGCTTGCGCCGGCGTTGCTGGCAATCGCAAGGCCTGTGTATTCGGCTGCGCCCGCGCCGTCATCGTGAACGGTGACAGCCTGCGTCGGCAGCACCTTGGGCGACCAGGCCGCGATCGTGCCGGCGAGGGTGGCAAAAATGAATGCCGCGTTGCCGGTTGCGCCATTCGCCGTGACGGCGAAGTCCGTGGTGCCGTTGAAAACGATACCGGTCGGACTCGCGGGTTGACCGCTTGCGGCCGGCGGTAGCGTGACGACGAGCGACTGCACCACGCCATTACCGTCATACAGCGACGACTTCTGTGTATTGTTATCCGATACCCAGACCGGGGTGGTCGGACCGAACGCAATGCCCCAGGCGTTTTGCAGATTGGGGTCGACGTGCGGCGCGGCGACGCTGCCGTCGGACACGAGAATGGTCGACTTGAATGTACCGGCGGTCGGCGTGGGCATATTGTTGTCTGAATTGCCGCCGCACGCAGCAAGTGCGAGCGTGGCCGCTCCAGCAAGCGAGAAAACAGTTGCAAGCTTATGCATGTCACCTCCTGATCTTTGGATGATTTGCCTATAGTCCCCGCGCGGCATAACCATTGGCGACGCGCGTCGACCCGTTTCTGTTCTGAACGAGCGCACCAACCCGCGAGCGGCGTGGATGGCATCCTTGCCCCTCGACCTTCGCGTCGGCGGTTCGTCGTCATTGCGCATTGAACGATCAAGCACGCGTGTTTATTCCGTGCGATCCGTATTTGAGCTACCTGAGGTTCGCATTGCGAGGCGGCGGTGCGTACGGACGTTGATATTCACTCGCGGCGCTCAGATGGCAATTGACTTTCAACGGCAATTACAAATCACCTTCACGCCATGGCGCGTGGCATCCTGCACGATCTGCGACGGCGAATAGAAAACCATCGGCTGACTGTTGAGCATTGCGAAGGGAAACGCGACGAATGAAACGCTACTCGGACCGGCACAGTCACGTTGATGAAGTGGTAACGGGACTGGGCAAATATCGGCGGTTGCTCGGTCATGTATTGCGACTACCCGGTGCAGAAGATCCGCTTCGATGTGCCCTCGCGCGAATCGCTTTCGGCTTGCATACGCGCCCATTGTTGTGGAATGTTAGATATACGAAACTCACACGCATGTGACGGGAGTTCGCGTGATGCAGACTGTGACAGGCTACTATCGGGGAATCGTGCATCCGCGGCGAGTGGGAGCTGAACCTGAGTCGGACGATCCGCACGAAACTGAACAGGAATTCGCGCGTGAGGATCGGGCACGAGATGCAGCGCTCGCTCTTGCCAGCAAGTTGCTTAAAGAGCATAAGTTATGAATTACCGCCTCGCCTCTGCGAACCTCGATATCCGGCGAAGCGTCGAACACGGCGATGGAGACAGCTATGTGGACTTGCCGAAACTGCAATGCGCGGTTCGCCGTCGATGAGGTCGAGCCCCAAATCGATGAGGAAGGATTTTTTTTCATTTGTCTTGGCTGCGACTACCGGAACAAGCTCGCGGACATAGGTCGAGACCCGGCAGGACGCCCGCAACTGGTCCAGCGCGACGACGAGTAGCGCGCCCTTTCGGAGACGGCCACGAAGTTCGACGATAGAGAGTTCCGCGTCGACGCGTCGCCTCCCGATGCGCGCATCGAAGAGGACTGCACCTGCGGTTACTGCTGCGGCGTATTTGCGCGCACTCCCCGGTGCGGCCGGCGCGACAATTCTGGATGTTCCTGAACGCGGGGCAGCACTGATTCACCTGCGCCGGGGAGCCGGCTTACACATAGTTCCTTCATGCTAGGATTTCTCAAAGACTCCGAGAGAAACCTTCATGGCCAGCCACAATTACTCGTACCACGAGGTCAACTACAGCGTTTATGTGACCCAACAGAAGGACGGCAGGTGGGACTGGGCATACACGTTGACCAAACCGCCCATCTATTGGAAAAACCCGGAGACGCCTGCGGGAACGCCAGAGCAGGCAATCGAACAGGCTCGCGTCGACGCGGAGCGCCGCATCGACGCGATGAAATAGGCCGTCGAAAATGGCCCGTACCGTCGGGCATGGCTTCAATCCGGCCGCTTGCGCGGCTCGTATCGTGTTGTCGATTCGTCGACGTCGGGGAGGCGTGTCGCGCCGCACTCATAAGGAGAGCGGCGACGTCCGTCCGGGAATCATTCAGCGGAGCCGATGTCGATCGGACGTCCTTTGCATGACGTTGCTCACGGATGCGGGCGTGCAGCCCGCGTCGGGCGTTACCGCTTCGCGCCAGCCGACGCCTGCTCGGTGGTGCGTCGGGCAGCCTTCGAGGCCGCGGCCGTCGCAGCCTCAAAGTTGCTTTCGGCGAGTTGTACCGCTTGCTGGCCTGTTTTCTGCAACGTTTCGATCAGCGTGCTGGTGGTAGCAATCGCCGACTTCCACGCGGCGATGGCGGCCTCGGAGCCCGCCGGTGCATTCCTGGCGGCGTCCTCGACGAGCGCCTGCACGCGGCCGTTGTACGCCTCATGCGATGTCTGCGCAATGCGCAGACATTCGGCCTGCGTAGCCGAGACGATCTCGAGCACGTGACTACTGTACGATTGCGCTTTTTCCGCCATCGGCGTGGCGATGGCGGCCTGCAGCGCGAACCACTCCTGCGGCCCGTTGGCGGAAAGCGCTTTTACCGCGATCTCCCGGGTTTCCGCCAGGCTCGACCTGATCGCTGTCAGATGCAGCGCTGCCAGCTTCCCGGTACCCTCGACAAACTGACTGGTCAGGCTGAAGAGAACGCCGAGGTTGGCTCGCTGGGCCGCAGCGACTTGTTCAGGTGTCAACAGATTCATCATGAAGCTCCTGAATGGCGATCCGACACAGGTTCCACGGACGGGCAGGCAGGATCGCGTGAATAGATCGACAAAAGTGTGGGCGTCGCACCGGTTTTTCTGCACAGGCTCAAACGCACGCCACCGCTTCTGTCCAGGCGGTACGACAGGTGCGGCAGTCGTTCAACTGATCCGGGCGACGGCCTGAAGAATGGAATCCCCATCGCAGGTGATGGAAAAACGCTCTCCTCCGGAAGCAAGTTTTTCCAGCGCGACGAGTTGGTGCTCCACCAGGGCGTCCAACTCCGCGCGATCCAGTCCGGCTGGATCGGAGGTGTCCTTGACGAGCATCAAGGTCGCAAATTCATGGGGGCTCAGCATATGCGTCTCCGAGGTGAGCAGGATCAAAGGCGCCGGACGGGATGAACGACCACTGTCACGCAGACGGCGTGAGCCGCATTCGGCAAATCAAACAGTTTCAGGTGCGAGTCTGCCTGGTGGCTACGCGTACGCCGCCACCCCCGAATTCTCATCTTAGTAAGTTTTTTTACTTTTTGTCAGATGATTGTGCGTCAGCGCGCAAATCAGCTCCGGGCCGTCAATGGCTCTTCGGAGGAGAGGCGCTCAGACGCGGGGCGCGTCGGTCAAGCTGAATAGGTCATCACCGCCTTAGCCCGAGCCGACTGGATTTCGTATCACGCACGCATCGCGCAGTCATTTCGGGCGGCTTCTAGAGGTGTCTTCGCCATACGGCACGAACTGCAACGGTTTGAAGTTCTGCGGATGGAGTGGCAGCCGGTCCGGCTATGGCGGTCACTCCATCGGCGGAGGTTCCATCGGTCCAGCAAACAGTGCGCGGTCGAAGAACGAATCGTCCAGTTCCAATATTTCATCGTCGCCCAGAAGGATCACGACTAACTGCTGTGAACCGTTCCCGGGCACTTCCGCGACTTCCGCGATGGTCTGCTTCGGCGTTCGGTCGTCCGTAAATCGCACCCAATAGTAGCCCGGCACTACGGGTCGCGCGTCCATCCACTCCATAACCAATACCCCCTTGATTTGGCGAAATCGATCGCTGCCGCATCGCCGATTTTATCGCTGCGGCCTGGACGGCGTTTCACGTCAGTATGAAACTGGACCGCTGCGTCGGGCGAATCCCTGAGTCCCACCGCGTGGCCAACCCGTACCGACGATCATGCTGCTCATCGAGCAAATTATGTTACCGCGTCGGCATCGCCGAACAGATGACGTTCTCGTCACCCTTGGGGTCAGTCATATCCGTTTCCAGCAGTTCGAATTCACCTTCTGGTCGCCAGGAAAGCCTGGCGTTCATCAGGTTCGATCAGTTGCATCTTCCGCCCTTCCGTCTGTTCGACACCGATATTCGTGCTCCCCTTCACGACGTCGCCATAATCCCAGAACGTGACGCAGTGCCCGAGTCCGTCGCAGTTGCGCCTGGGGTTGTGAAAACCGAATGTCGTGTGCTTATCTGGGTCCGATCCGGTCGCAGTCGGGAACCACCAGCGTACAGCTTTCGTGCACGCGCTCGATGAAAAGATGTCCGGACAGTTTTGTCATAGCTCCCGCCACGCTTCATGACCCGTCGCAATTTGCATTGGTGCGCGCATCGCCATGAGCGGTCGAAACCGCCTGCAGGTGCCGCAAAAAGACGCTAAGCCACGCTTGAGATATGTCCCATCTGCGCAAGACCCCTGCGCTGAACCATGTCATCGCGTGACGTTGTCCCGCCTGGGGCTTGTTTCCAAGGTGCCCTATCAGCAGCAATTGCGCAAATCGCCGAGCTCGTATCTGTGCCAACAGCAATGTCTGCTCGCTGGACGGGCCGATGCGAATGGACGGATCAGTCCATACGCAGACCGATAGTTGAGGCTCGCTGGCCACAACAGGGCTACACTCAAAATGGGATAAATTCCGGAGCAATACCATGACCGACGCTACCCCTCAAAGCACATTTCGAGGTCTTCCCCTGACGCCGGAGCAGGACGCAGAAGTCAGGCACTACATAAAGAAGAAAGAGCAGCATGGCGCACCGTGGAACACGCCGGAATTGGCGGCCATGCTTCGAGACATGCTGGAGCCCCCGAGCGACGACGACGGAGGACTCGGTTCCGCCGTCGACGAAACGAAGGCGGCCACAGAACGCGCGACAGCTTCGATCGACGAGACCATGGAACCCATTGAAGCCAGCGAAGAGCGACATGCCGCGATGGAAAACGAGGGTATGAGGGGACCGAAGCGTTGAATCCCAGAGAGCGCACTCGCGACCAGCACAACAAAGCAATCAGGCTCACGATGCCCGACGACCGCACGGGACCATGGCTGGTCGGCCACAACCTCCCAGTTAGATGGGACGTTCGCTGGCTTTCCATCTAATGAACCTCGGTCGTGGATCTGCGAGGCTCGCGTCGTGCCACCCTTTTCGTGGAACTGTGCGAAAGCGCAAAGAGCCGTGCAGCAAGCCACACCCGGCATGATTGCGGACCTTATACCCGCGGCGCCGTTTCGAGGTATGTCCTATCTGCGACAGGAGGGGATCGTGAAGCGCGATATGAATCTGGCATTCGCAATACTGAAGACTCTCGAGGAAAACAAATCCCCGCACCTCAGCGAATTTGACATTGAAAGCGCGCTCAAGGATGCGTTCGATGTTTCAAACCGGGGTGTGTGGTATCAGTTGAGCCTGCTTGCCGACGCAAATCTCGTCCGCTCGACGGGTAGCGACTGGCGGCTAAGCTGGGATGGTCACGAGTTTTTGAAGTCGGCGGTCCCGAAAACCTTCAAAGACACCTGAAGGGTGAAATATGCGCCGAAAACATCCCCTGCTTTCGTGAAGACAACTCGATAGCCGGGGCATCGCACAGGAGGCGTCGAACGCAATAGCAATTGCCGAAGCGCGTTCCATTCCACGACTTGATGACGACCGCGCCCGAACGTCGAGCCAGCCGGCTTTGTACAGTCGCATGTGCGGATATTCCTGGTCTGAGGGGAACATGGACCGGTTACAGCATGCGATGCTTGAATATCACGAGCGCAGCAAGCACCGCGTCAGCGGCTATGCCCCTGGCCCCGGGAAACTCGACTGGGCAACCCAACCGGATCCGTTCCGGGTGTTTCACGGCGCACCGCGCATTGGTCTGCCGTTGGCCGCGGATAGCCTCACCACACACTACAACGAACTACGCTGCGGCGCTTTGCCGCCCGCGCGCAGATTCGATCTTGCCAGTCTGGCAATTCTGTTCGAAGTTTCGCTTGGCCTGTCGGCGTGGAAATCGTACGACACCCAGCGGTGGGCACTGCGCTGCAACCCTTCGAGCGGAAATCTGCATCCGACCGAGGGCTATCTTCTGTGTCCGACGCTGCCCGGCTTGTCCGCGGGGATCTACCATTACCAGAGCCGTGACCACTCCCTTGAATGTCGCGCTGCCGTGGATGACGAACGATGGACCGAGGCGTTCCCGCCAGGTGGCGTCCTGGTCGGCATAAGCTCGATTTTCTGGCGCGAGGCGTGGAAGTACGGCATGCGCGCCTGGCGCTACTGCCAGCACGATTGCGGCCATGTCATCGCCGCGATGAGTTACGCAGCGGCAGCGCTTGGCTGGCAGACGCGGCTGATTGAGGCGGCTGCGGACGACGCAGTGGCCAACCTGCTTGGATTGAACCGCGGAGAAGATTTCGGGCAGGCAGAGGCAGAAGCGCCGGATGCCTTGCTCTGGATCGGCAACCCTGAATTGCGGCCTGATCTTGAGCGCATGCTGATCGTCCTGGATAACGCGCAGTGGCACGGACACGCGAATCAGCTGAGTCCGGGACATGTGAAGTGGCCGGATATCGATTCGATCCATCGCGCCACTCATAAGCCCAATACTCGCGAGGCGACCTTGCCGAATCCGGAAGAGCACCCGTCACCCACGTCGCCCGCCCTTGATCGCAGCTTTGCCAGGATCGCACGGCAGCGCCGCAGCGCGGTGAATTTCGACGGTACGACGCGCATCGCCGAGGCGGCGTTTTTCAGCATGCTGGCGTGCCTGTTGCCACGTCATGACACGCCGCCGTGGAATGCGCTGATGTCTCCCGCAGCAGTGCATGCAGCGCTAATGGTGCATCGCGTGGGCGAGCTGGAGCCGGGTCTGTATATGTTCGTGAGAAATCCGGGCGCGCTGCCGGATCTCAAGCGGTCCCTACGTCCAGAGTGGCTGTGGCAAAAGACCGGCCCTGATCATCTGCCGCTCTATCTTCTGTTGCCTTACGATTTGCGCGCGACGGCAAAGTTGATCTGCTGTCACCAGGATATCGGCGCCGATTCCTGCTTTGCGTTGGGGATGATCGCGGAATTCGGAACCGCGTTGAAGCAGCCGTGGCGTTATCGCCATCTGTTCTGGGAATGCGGCATTCTTGGCCAGGCGCTCTATCTCGAAGCCGAAGCCGCCGGCGTGCGCGCGACAGGGATTGGCTGCTTCTTCGACGATGAAATGCACGCACTGCTCGGCGTAGCGGATCACACCTGGCAAAGCCTGTATCACTTCACCGTCGGCGGTGCGGTAGACGATCAGCGCCTGTCCACATGTCCACCGTATGAGGTTCAACCTTGAAGCGAGAGCCTCACGTCGCGATCGTGGCGAGGCGGTATTCCCCACGAGCGCCCGGCGATTGAACGTCACACATAGTCTTCGTTTTCCTTATCGATGCGCGGCGAGATCGTCGGGCCCGGCGAATTTCCCTGGCCACGCGGCGCGCAGGGTCGTCCTCACGTTTGCTGCCGTCGAGGACGCCGACCCCGATCTGCCGGTCCATGAAGTTGACGTCCGCGCTGGTCCGGGCCGCCACCTCGTCGCCGTCGCGGCCACCGCCCATGTTGATGTGGGCCTTCATGATGTGGGCGGGCGCCGCTCGACCCATCGTCCTCGATGCCGGCCAGAAATCCCGGTGCGTCGACCGGGAAAACGACCGGAATATTGAATGAATCGCCTCACTCAAACCGATACTTCGGTCTCCTGCGACTCGCTCCGCTCCCGTTCAGCCAGCGCTTCGAGCCGCTCGATCAGCGCACCGCTGGCGCGCGTCATCGGCATGCGCAGTTCGTCGCGTATCAGGCCTTGCGCGGCCAGCAAGGCCTTGACGGGGGCGGGATTCGGTTCGGCGAACAGCGCCTGGATCAGTGGCGCGAGCGAATGGAAAATGCGCCGGCCTTCGGCGAGCCGCCCCGCCGCGAGCGCGCGATACATCTCGACGAAGCGCTCGGGCCGCACATGCGCGGACGCCGCGATCGCCCCGCTGCCGCCGAGACACAAGGTATTGAAGATATTGATGTCCTCGCCGGTGAGCACCTGCAAGCGGCCGTCGCGAATCAGCGCGAGCGTGGTGTCGAGCGAACCGGCGCAATCCTTCACCGCCTGAATCCGCGGATGCGCCGCGAGCGTGAGCAGCGTGTCGAGTTCGAGCCGCACGCCGGTTCGATACGGAATGTCGTACAGGACGACCGGCTTCTCGCTGGCATCGGCAAGTGCCATGAAATGGCCGAGGATCCCCGCCTGCGAAGGCCGGATGTAATACGGCGCGGCCATCAGCACGCCGGCAACCGGCAGCGCGTTCAATTGCTCGATGCGCTCGCGCATGCTCGCCGTGTGATTGCCCGACACGCCGGCCAGCACCGGCAACGCTCGCCCATCCTGCGCGAGATGGGCGGCGGCCTGCGCTTCGTCGAGAATCGTCGCCAGCACGGCGTCCTGTTCGGCGGCGTCGAGCGCGGCGGGTTCGCCGGTCGTGCCGAGCGCGACCAGCCCGGCGATGCCCGCGCCGGTATAGCGGCGCACCAGCGCGCGCAAGGCGGCGTGATCGACGGCGCCGTCGGCGAATGGCGTGATGAGCGGAACCCAGATACCCGAAAAAATAGACATGTCTTTACCTCGATGACGACCGTATCGATTCCGTCAGGCAGTGCGAGGGAGGAAAGACAGGAAAGTGCCCAGGCGGGCGTTGACCGGCTGTTCCGTCGCACATCTGACGGAACAGCGAGCTCCGGTCAGATGAGCGGCTGTTTTTTGGCTTTGGCGCCGGCGTTCGAACCCCACGCGCGTGCGACGGCGACGCTCGCGTGAGCGAGACGTGCGGAAGTCGACGGGCGGAGTCTGAGCGTTGGGCCGGAATGCATGAGACGCAGTGTAACCGCGACCGGCGCGGCTTGGCAAAGTCCATCGCGAAATTGCTTGACTTCTGCCGCAGGAAAACTAATATACGCACCGCGTACATCAGCCCGCCATCCCCTCTTCAGACAGGTGCCCCATGAGCGTCCCGCAACAAGCCTTCCTACGCGATGCGATGCGTCGCCTGAACATGACGCGCGACACGTTCGCGAGCCGCATCGGCGTGTCGCGCCGGGCGCTCGATACATGGCTCCTGCCGGACGACTCGCAGGAATCGCGGGCCATGCCGGAGATCGTCGAGCGCTTCGTGTCGGAAATCGTGGTGAACGGCGAGCCGGGCGATAAGTATACGCAAAGCGTAGACTCACAGTCGCTCGCCAGCCAGATGCTGTTTGAGGGCAAGCCGCAGTTGCTCTCGGTGGATCAATTCTCGCGCGACTCGGTGGAGGCGCTGTTTCGCGTGGCCGACATCATGCAGCCGATCGCCCGGCGCCGCAAAATCTCCCGTGTGCTGGAAGGCGCGGTGCTCGGCAATCTGTTCTTCGAAGCCAGCACGCGCACCCGCGTGAGCTTCGGCGCGGCGTTCTGCCGGCTGGGCGGATCGGTCTGCGACACCACCGGCTTCACGTTTTCGTCGATGGCCAAGGGCGAGTCGATCTACGACACCAGCCGCGTGATGAGCGGCTACGTGGACGCACTGGTGATCCGCCATCCGGAGCAAGGCTCGGTGGCCGAATTCGCGCGCGCCACCAACGTGCCGGTGATCAACGGCGGCGACGGCCCGGGCGAACACCCAAGCCAGGCGCTGCTCGATCTGTACACGATTCAGCGCGAGTTCTCGCGCCTCGGCAAGATCGTCGACGGCGCGCATATCGCGCTGGTCGGCGACCTCAAATACGGGCGCACCGTGCACTCGCTGGTCAAGCTGCTGGCGCTTTACCGCGGCATCAAGTTCACGCTGATCTCGCCGCCCATGCTCGAAATGCCGAGCTATATCATCGAGCAGATTTCGCGCAACGACCACGTGATCGAGCAGACCCACGATCTGACCGCCGGACTGCGCGGCGCCGACGTGGTGTACGCCACGCGCATCCAGAAAGAGCGCTTCACCGACGAATCGTTCGAAGGCTACACGCCGGATTTCCAGATCAATCAGGCGCTGGTGGATGGCGTGTGCGGCGCCGATACGCTGATCATGCACCCGCTGCCGCGCGACAGCCGGCCAGGCGCCAACGATCTTAGCGTGGACCTGAATCACGATTCACGGCTGGCGATTTTCCGGCAAACCGATAACGGCATTCCGGTGCGGATGGCGATTTTCGCGGTGCTGTTGGGCGTCGAGAAACTGGTCCAGCACTCCATGCGCGATGCGGCGTGGCGCCCGCCCGCCTATCTCGGCCCGGACGATGCGGTGTTTCACGGCATCGATTGATGGAAAAGTGGGCGGCTTGAAACCGCCCCGCTGCGCGCGGGCACAGCCTCAAGCTGCGGCGCTTGCCGCAGTAGTGGCCCCGTTGCGCTTGAACGTCCCGGCGAAAAACAGCACCTGATACTGCACCGCGTTGGCCCAGTACTTCCAGGTGTGGCCGCCGGGCCGCTCCGCGTAGTCGTGCGGCACGCCGAGTTCGACCAGCCGCTCGTGCAGCGTGCGGTTCGATTGCACCAGCGAGTCGTTCACCCCGCAGTCGATCGTGAGCGCGATATGCGCGTTGCCGAAACTGCGCGCATTCTCGACGATCGCCTCGTTGTTCCAGAAGTCGGCATGCCGCATCGGATCGCCGAATACCTGGTCGATGCCCGGCTCGTCCTCGCAGCCACGCGGATCCACAGCACCGCTGATGCTGCCCGCGGCGCCGAACTCGTCCGGCCGGTCCAGCGCGATATGCAAGGCGCCGAAGCCGCCCATGCTCAAGCCGGTAATGGCGCGCGCCTGACGCGTCGCGATCGTGCGGAAATGCGCGTCGACGTAACCCACCACCTCAGTGCCCACATAGGTTTCGTAGCGGCTGTGCGGATCGACCGGACTGTCGATGTACCAGCTTTCGTGGCCGCCATCGGGCATCACGAGTATCACGTGATAGCGGTCGGCCAGCTTGCCGATCTGCGAATTCGAGGTCCAGTCGGTGTAGTCGCCGCCCGAGCCGTGCAGCAGATAGACGACCGGAAAGCGGTCGTCCGCTTTGCCGCGCGCATATTGATCGGGCAGCACGACGGTCGCTTCGAGCGACTTATGCATGGCCGCGCTCGGAATGGTGACGACGCGCGACTGAAACGCCCAGGCGGGCGTCATAAAAAGCAGCGTCAGAATGAGCCAGAACGCACGAGCTTTATTCATGGTTTGTCGCTCTTCCCTTTCCAGGTGTCCACTGTCCGGCATACGGCGGCACAATTCTGTGGACGACTCTAGCAACGGCGACTTACAACCAAATTTCAGCGAAACATACGATCCCGTCAGCTTGGGGTCGCGACAAGAGGCGCGCCTCCTTGTATGAAGAACCTACTACGCGCGCCCCGTCAGGATCCTATTCGACGTGCGCACCGAACCCGACCTTTTCGGGCTCGATATCGGCCCGCAGCGTCAGTTCCGGAATCGTGTATGCGCCGCTGTTCTGCGGCCGGAACGGAATCGGCGCTGTGGTCCAAAGATCGTCGAGCCGTTGCCCGAGTGCATCACGCACCTCCGGATAGTTCGTTTCGTCGATGCGGCTCGTCTGGTAGATCACGAACGGCGGCAACACGTCGAAGCCGGGGTAATACAGAATGCCGTGCTGAATCGGGAACAGCACGTCGTCCATCGGACCGTTGATGCCGCGAGGACTGTAGTGTGATTCCCAACCACCCGTCGTGACCATCACCATCGCGCGCTTGCCGGCGAGTTTGCCCTCGCCGTAGCGCTCGCCCCAGCGCGCATCGGAATGCTCGCCGACGCCGTATGCAAAGCCGTACGCATACACACGCTCCACCCAGCCTTTCAGGATGGCCGGCATGGTGAACCACCAGAGCGGAAACTGCAGGATCACTGCATCCGCCCACATCAGCTTTTCCTGTTCGAGTTCGATGTCTTTGCTCTGCAGCCCGTTCTCGAACGCATGCTTCGAGTCGAGCGCCGGATCAAAGCGCTCGCCGGGTTGTTTCGCGAGGCTGTCGTGCGCATCGAGCGATGCTTTCCACTGCATTGCGTACAGGTCGGATACCTGAACGGTGTGTCCGGCATCTTCAAGACGTTTGACCGCAAAGTCCCTGAGCGCCCCATTCAACGACTTGGGTTCCGGGTGCGCATAAACAAGAAGAACGTTCATCACATGGCCTTCATGGTTGAAAGAAACCAAAGATAGACCGCGCTCCGGTATATTGGAAATGAATTGCCAATATGTCAGGTATAGCCATGAATAATCTCAGGAGACTCGACCTCAACCTGCTCGTCACGCTCGACGTGCTGCTGTCGGAGCACAATGTCACGCGCGCGGCGGAGCGGCTGAACTTCTCGCAGCCGTCGGTCAGCGTGCATCTGGCCAAACTGCGCGATGTCCTTGGCGACCCGCTGTTGCTGCCCGGACCGCGCGGCATGCGGCCCACCGCGCGCGCCGAGGCGTTGCGCGAACCCTTGCGCGAAGCGCTCGAAGCACTCGAACGCGCGGTGGCGCCGGCGCGCCCTTTCGATCCCGCCGAAGCAACGCAAAGCTGGCGCATTGCCGCGACCGACTACGTCGAATTGACGATCATCCTGCCCGCGCTGGCCGGCTTGCGCGCGGCGGCGCCGGGCACGCGCCTCGCCGTCGTCGAATTGGCTCCGCCACGTATTGCGCGGCAAGCAGAACAAGGGGAGATCGATCTGGGATTTCATACCAGCGAAGGCGCGCCAGAAGGATTGCGCCACCGGGTGCTGTTCGCCGAGCGCTATGTTCTAGTGGGCCGCGCGGGTCACCCGCGTCTGAAGCGCCGGCCGACGCTCGCGCAGTTCTGCAAACTGGAGCACGTGATCGTATCGCCGGACGGCGGCGGGTTTGCCGGCGCGACGGACGAAGCGCTCGCGAAGGCCGGCATGACGCGTCGGGTCGTGCTGTCCGTGCCGCACTTTTTGTTCATGCTGTCGGCTCTTGCAAGCACCGACCTGGTGGGCATGCTTCCGGAACGGCTGGTACGCGACAACAGCGCGCTGCGGGTGGTGGAGCCGCCACTGGATGTGCCGGGCTACGAGATCGCGATGCTCTGGCATGAGCGCTCACACCGCGATCCGGCACATCAGTGGCTGCGGGAGACCATCGCGAATTCGGTGTGAAATCGCAATGCTTTGCGATCACGCTTCGCCGTTGGCGAGACCGATCGCATCCAGTTTCGCGCACACCTCGGCGGACAATTTCAGTTGCGACGCCCGCAGATTTTCACGCAGATGCCCGACGCTCGACGTGCCGGGAATCAGCAGAATGTTCGGTGCCCGCTGCAACAGCCAAGCGAGCGCGACTTGCATCGGCGTGGCGCCGAGTGTTTGTGCAATGTCCGACAGCGCTGACGACTGAATCGGCGTGAACCCGCCAAGCGGGAAGAACGGCACATACGCGATCCCCTTCCCCGCGAGTTCCTCGATCAGTGCGTCGTCTTCCCGGTGCACCAGGTTGTAGTGATTCTGCACACAGACGATCTCGGCAATGCGCTGCGCCTCCGTTATCTGCGTCGCCGTCACGTTGCTCAAGCCGATATGACGCACGAGTCCACGTCGCTGAAGTTCGGCCAGTGCCGTGACCTGCTTTTCGATCGAACCCTCGGCGGGCGCATGCACGCTGCCCATTATCCGCATGTTCACGACCTCGAGCACATCGAGGCCGAGATTGCGCAGGTTGTCGTGCACGCCGCGCTCGATATCGTCCGGTTCGAATGCCGGCAGCCACGCGCCGTCGCTGCCGCGCACCGCGCCCACCTTGGTGACGATCACGAGGTCGCCGGGATAAGGATGCAGCGCTTCGCGGATCAACTGGTTGGTGACGTGCGGCCCGTAAAAGTCGCTCGTATCGATGTGGTTGACGCCCGACGCCACCGCTTCGCGCAACACGGCGAGCGCTGCATCGCGATCCTTCGGCGGCCCGAATACGCCGGGGCCGGCCAGTTGCATGGCGCCGTAGCCCATGCGGCGTACCGAGCGGCCGGCGAGCGGAAAGGTGTCCGTGGTGATGAGATTCGACATGACGCGCTCCTTGGTGAGTGGTTGAACGCCAGTATGGACGTGGTTGCATTGTTAAATAAAGCCGTCTAACGTGTACGGGTTGTTTAAAATTCTGCACAATCGCCATGGAATTGAACGATCTGGCCGCCTTCGTCTCGGTCACCCGCGCGGGCGGCTTTCGCGACGCGGCACGCATCAGCGGCGTGTCGGCGTCGAGTCTGAGCATCGCCGTGCGCCGCCTCGAGGCCAAGCTCGGTCTGCGCCTGCTCAACCGCACCACGCGCAGCGTGGCGCCGACCGAGGCCGGCTTGCGTCTCATCGAGAAGCTGACGCCGCTCTTCAGCGAGATGGAAGCGGCGCTGGACGTGCTGAACGTGTTCAGGGACAAGCCGGCCGGCACGCTCAAACTGAACGTACCGTCGAGCGCCGCCCGGATCGTCTTGCCGAGCATCGTCGCTGCCTTCCTGAAGACGTATCCGGACATCCGCGTCGAGGTCGTGGTCGAGGATGGTTTCGTCGATGTGCTGTCGATCGGCTGCGACGCCGGCATTCGCTATGACGAGCGGCTCGAACAGGACATGATCGCGATTCCGATCGGACCGCGCGTGCAACGCTTCGCCACGGCGGCAGCGCCGGGCTATCTCGACGCGTACGGCCGTCCCGATCATCCCAGCGAGTTGCTCTCGCATGCGTGCCTGCGCGGACAGTTCGCCGGCGGCGCCATGCCGATCTGGTATTTCGAGCGCGATGGCGAAGTGTTGCAGTTGAATCCATCGGGACCGCTGCTGGTGCGGCCCGGCGCGGCAATCGATCTCGCGGTCAGCGCGGCCGTCGCGGGCGTGGGTGTCATTCATCTGTTCGAAGACATGCTTCGCCCGCATCTCGACAGCGGCGCATTGGAGCCGATTCTGGAGCCGTGGTGGCAGCGTTTTTCAGGGCCGTTTCTCTACTATCCGGGGCATCGTCATTTGCCGGCGCCGTTGCGCGCATTCGTCGATTTTTTGAAGGTGCTCAATTCGGATTGATGCGAGGCGCAGAGAAATGCGCGAGACAATATTGCCGGTCATCAAAGTGCGGCACGCGAGAATCGGAAGAAACTGCCCGTTGTGCGCTCAAACGATCAACAGCTAATACCGCTGCTTGCACAGTTGCGCGACCGTCGTCAGAAAAAGCTCCGCGCCTACCGGCTTTCTCAGGCAGACATCCCAGTTCTTGACCGCGCCCTCGGGCGGCGGAACAGCGGTATGCACGAGAATCGGCACGTTGGCGAGTTCCGGTATCGCCTTCAGTCGACGGCACAATTCAGCGCCGTCCACTAGGGGCATCATCCAGTCGGTGATGATCAGGGCGGGAACGCTGGTTGCGGCACGCGCGACCGCCTCCGCGCCGTTGCTCGCGCAACCGACTTCGTAACCTTCGTTCTCGAGTATCAGGCGCCACGCCGCCAGGATTTCCGGCTCGTCGTCCACCAGCAAGATTGAGTGCATCAGAGGCCGCCGGGTTAAACGTTCGAGTTAGCGTTATTGTCATCCGACTACAGCGCCGCAAGAGGTGTTCCACAATCCGCGATTGCGGCGATAATGGTGCGAATAATCGGCTGCGGCGACGCTTTCGGGACACGCGAGGGCAGAGAGCTTGCCGGCCAGGCCTTTAATTGACTCCAGCCGAACGTACCTGTCCTGTGAGGCACGCCATGCGCCTCCGGTCCGACGCGCGTGGGTAGTTCGCGCCTTTGTACGTTGTAGAAACTTCACCCCAATGCGCCATCATGACCGACACACGTGTTAGCCCGCTGCGCAATTTTGCTGACTTCGTTCGCGCGGAACGGACCCGACTCACCGAGCAATGGATGAACGCCGTATTCGGCGACACCGACCTCGTCGAAGCGGACAAACTCACTTATCAGCAACTGGCGGATCATCTGCCGGAGATTCTCGAAGGACTGTGCGCGGCGCTCGATGTCGAAGATCTCGAACGGGTCGAGACGACCATCGAGCGCAATGCGAGAAAACACGGCAAGGTCCGCTGGCGCCAGGGCTATCGTATCGAGGAACTGGTGCGCGAACTCGATCTCTTCGATCAGGTGCTGGCCGAAGCGCTCGAGGAATTCGCCAGTCTCGACAGCACCTTCACGCGCCGCCATGAGAGCCGCGCACGGCGCCTGATCGCCGAAACCTTCAGCATGGTCACGCTCACGTCGATCAGGGAAGTGGTCAGCGAACGGGACCGCAAGATCGACGAGTACACCGGCCGGCTCGAGCGCGCCAATCACGAGTTGATGCTGAAGCAGCGGCTGGTGAGCGACCTGTACGAGTCGCGCATGCAGATCACACGCAGCGTGGTCCACGATCTGCGCAATTTTCTGAACACGTTTTCCATCGCGCTGCAATTGATCTCGCGTGCGCCTGCCAGGGCCGAAACGGCGTTGACGCTGGCGAACCGCCAGGCGGCCGATATGAAACAGCTCGTCGAGCAGATGGTCGAGTATTCCATGGTGCTCGGCGACGGCGCCCCGTTCGCATTCGAACAGGTTGAACTGCGCGAGCTGTACGACGAGCTCGTCACCTCGTCGCGTCCTTCGATCGAGGCAAAAGGACTCACGTTGCGCGCGGCATTCGATCCTGCGTTGACGGCGGTCACATCCAATCGTCTCAAGCTCAAACAGATCGCCGTCAATCTGCTCTCCAACGCGACCAAGTACACGAAGTCGGGGGAAATCGAATTGAACTTCGCAATGGCCGACGCGGAGCACTGGTCGATTCGCGTCGCGGATACCGGCGTGGGCATCGCGCCTTCGGATGCGGACCGCGTGTTCGACGAATTCGAGCGCGCCGCGGGTGAAGATATTCCCGGCACGGGCCTCGGTCTCGCCATCGTCAAGGAACTGTGCCGCGTGTTGAACGGACACATCCATTTCGTCTCGCGCGAAGGGGTGGGGACTACGTTCGAGATCCGTTTCCCGCTGGTGCTAGTGGAACCGCAATAGGACCGCACGACCCACGAATACCCATGATCCAGATCACGACCGCCCAATTCCCACAGCAACTGGAAGCGGTCCGGGCCATCTTCCGCGAATACGCCGAGAGCCTGGGCATCGATCTCGGCTTCCAGAACTTCGAGTCCGAACTCGCCGACTTGCCCGGCACATTCGCGACACCGCGAGGCCGGGTGCTTCTCGCGCACAACGATGAAGAACTCGTTGGCTGCGTCGCCATGCGGCCTCTCGACGACACGACGTGCGAAATGAAACGGCTCTATGTTCGTCCAGCGGGACGCGGTCTGCAGGCCGGCAGGCAATTGGCGACGCGCATTTGCGATATCGCGAGAGACTCGGGATATCACCGCATTCGCCTCGACTCGCTGCCGACCATGCGAGCCGCGCTCGAGCTTTATGCATCGCTGGGTTTCGAACGGATTCCGGCTTATGTCTTCAATCCGATTGCCGGCGCGGTATTTCTGGAACTCAATCTGATTCACCCGGAAAATCAATTGGCATAACCGGGCAATCCACACAAATTAATCATTACGTTTAGCAAACAAAAACTTCCATTTTGTAATAAATAATCAGCGAATTAATTGCGCCGTAAAGCCCGTACGCACTCACTTCCGCACGAATCCACGCGTAGCATTCCGAAGCCGTCATTACGGAAATTCGTCGCGTCCTTGACAAAGGGCTACGGCGTCACCTATTTTTTATCTGCCGCCAATATACGAATATTCGATTGCGGAAAAACGGAAAAACATGCCGAGATAACCGGAATATTCAATCACAATATTTAGTTATTCTACGCATCCCGCATAGCAGGGAAATGACTATGCATTTTTAACAAAATTGGTCTCCACCGCTGCATTGCGGCGATGCATCCAGAATATTTCGAACTCCGATGCATCTTCATCCGCTACAGCGGCCTTTGTGAAAAGGTATCTGAATCCACCACCGAGGATAGAGATGAAACGAGACGAGCGTCTTCGAGGCAATAGCCCTTTTCGTCAGCGCAAGCTGCCGGCTCCAGGAACCCTGACAATGGCAATGGCAGCAACGGTCATGCTGCTCGGCGGATGCGGCGGCGGGGACGGCAGTTCGTCCTCCGGCACGGCCGTGAGCATGCAGCAGACCGCTGCGAATCAGCAACTCAGCGCCCAGGCCGCTTCGCAGCCGCAGGCGCCGACCGCCAATCAAACCTATATCGACCTGGTCGCCTATTCGGCCAAAGCCAACGACGGTCTCGCGCCGGCCCAGGCCGCGGAGAAGGCGGCGGTCATGCACTACCAGTGGACGCTCGGCAAGACGCCGATCAACTACACCACCACCACCGGCCATCTGACGGCGGCCGATGCGAACGGCAACCCCGAAGCCACCATGTCGTATGTGGCGTACACCGCGCCGGGCGTGAACGGCGCGGCGCGCCCCGTCACGTTCGTCTATAACGGCGGCCCGGGCTCTTCCTCGATCTGGCTGCGGCTCGGCTCATTCGCGCCGACGCGCGTGGCCACGCCCGACCCGGTGTTCGGCAACTGGCCGAACTATCCGCTCGTGGATAACAAGGAGAGCCTGATCGACACCACGGACATGGTCTTCATCGACCCGCCCGGAACCGGGCTTTCCGAAGCGATTCTGCCGAACACGAACAAGAAGTACTGGACGACCGACGCCGACGTCAACATCATGCGCGACTTCATCCAGCGCTATCTAGCCGTCAACAATCGCAGCGGCTCGCCGATCTATCTGTATGGCGAGTCGTACGGCACGCCGCGTACCGACATGCTGGCGCTGGCGCTCGAATCCGCCGGCGTGCATCTGACCGGCATCGTGCTGCAATCGGCAATCCTGAACTATTTCGCCGATGCGATCGAAGCCGTCGCCATCACGGCGTCGTCGGAAGAGCTGGCGCTCGATACGGATACGCTGGCGGGCTATTTCCCCGGCTATGCGGAGGTCGCGGCGTACTACAACCAGGCGTCGCCCGCGCCGCTCAATCAGGATCTTTATGCGTTGCAGACCAGCCTGTTCGTCACGGCGGAATATAAGAAGTTCAGGCGTTACTCGCAATCATGGGTGCTCAGCCAGCTCGGCATACCCGACGCGTTGGGCAAGCCCGTCTTCCCCAATGCGAAAACGCTCGACTCCTGGACCCTGCCGTCGGGTTTGACCGTGCAGGCATTGCAGGGCTATTTCAACCGCAATCCGTTCTCGACGAGCCTGCTGCCCGGCACGACGATTGGCCGCTATGACGGGCGCGTGTCGTTGCCGAATTCGGATCCGCGTCTGCAGAGCGATTCCGATCCGTCCGACATCCTGATCTCGCAGCCATTCACCACGGCGCTCGCCACCCAGATGCCGGACTATCTCGGGTACACGGCGCCGAACGCGACTTATATGCCGCTGAACGACAACATCATCGAGCTGTGGGATTTCTCGCACGACGGACAGGCGTTGCCCGACACGATCCCCGACCTGCTCGGTGCGCTGACGCTCAATCCGCAACTCAGGGTGCTCTCGGAAAACGGCTTCCACGATCTGGCCACGCCGTTCCTCAATACCGAGAAGCAGTTGGCGCGGTTGCAGACCGTGCCCGGCCTGAATCCTGACTTGCAGGTCAATTTCTTCCAGGGTGGCCACATGATCTATCTCGACGACGTCGCCCGTCCGCTGATGAAGCGCGACCTCGTGCGCTTCTATCGCGGCACGCCGCTGCCCGATGCGCTCGCGCTCTGGACGCTGCCGGCGCCGTGGCGCGACGAAAGTCCCGCCAGCGAGCCGACCGCCACGGCCACGGCGCAAGTGACGGCGCCCTGACCGCGCACTCATGGAACGTTCAAGGAACCGATCGGATGAACCTCGTTCGCGATACCCTATTCACTCAATCCATGCGAGTCATCATGTCTCTTATCGATAAGTTACGGCGTGTCTCCCCGTTGATTGCTCTCGGCTGCCTGGTCGGCAGTGCATATGCGTTGCCGCCGCAAGCGGTGGCGCCCGCGACGCCGCCCAATGGCGCACGCGGCGTCGACGGTCCGTTCTTCCCGCAAAACCGGGCGGCACCGATTGCGCCATCGACCGGCACGGCATTGCAGCAGCAAGCGCAACAACGGCTCGAGGCGCGTCTCGGGGCGAACTCGGCGCTCAGCAATGGCGCGTCGGTCACCAAAGCGCAGGCGCAAACCCAGGGTCTCGGCTTTGTGGCGAAGCACTTCGATCAGATCGACACGAGCCATAAAGGCAGCGTGACGCTGAGCGATGTCAGGCAGTATTTGCAGCAGCAAGGGCGGTAGCGCGGAAGCGCCACTACGCCGCGCATGGCAAAAAGCGCTCCCGGTTCTGGAACCGGGAGCGCTTTTTTTGTGGCGTGAGTAGCGTGAGTGGCGTGAGTGGCGTGAGCAGCGTGAGCAGCAATCAGAACGCTAATCCGCATTAGCCCTGCCGCCCACCAACAAACATCCGCTCATCACACCGCCTCTGTCGCGCAGCCCGCGCACGACCACCTCGGATGATTTGCCGTCGCGTCTCGCCAGTTCCGCAAGATCGAGCAACGCGGCGTAGCGAGTGGAACATTCTTGCGACGATCCACTCGCCCCGCGCGTATCCGCTGGTGCCACGAAGCGGCTCATTGCAATCGCCACCCCCGCGGCAACCACCATCGCTGCCAACGCGCCTGCTTGATAAAACCGCCGTGTCGATGAAGCATCGAAAGACGATCGGCGCACCATGTCCCCACCTTGCACTACTGTCACGCGGGATTTGACTCGCATGGCCGCGCCCATCAGGACCAATGCGCCGGCACCCAGACGCGCCCAATCCAGTGACCCGGCACCCACACGACCGGACGCGGCGCCGGCGCGACATACACGACCCGCGGAGCGACATACACGGCGGGCGGCGGGGGCGGCGGTGCGTAGACAACCGGCGGCGTGACCACGACAGGCTTAGGCGCAACCACCACCGGAGCAGGCGTCACGACAACTGGCGCAGGTGTCACCACGACCGGAGGCGGCGGCACGTACACAACCGGCGGCGCAACCACAACCGGCTTCGGCGCGACCACCACCCTCGTGCCGCCCGTCGCGACGACACCCGTGGTCGCCACGACCGTCCCGCTGGACGTCACCGTATTGCCGTGCGTGCCCGTCACGCTCGTCGAAGTCGTCACGACACCCGGTGCCACACGCGTGGCCGAGCCGGAGTGGTTGACGGTTCCGCCATCCGAACCCGTCACGGTGCCCGAACGCGAGCACGTCCAGCCGGAGCAATTCGTCGACGCCGAATGGTTGACCGTGTTGCCGTTCGAACCCGTCACCGATCCCGACGACGAATACTGCCCCGTGCCGGTCTTCGTGACATCGCCGGAAGTGGTGGCCGTCTTGCCATCCGGGCCCGTCAACGTCCCGGTGTGCGAGCACGTGCCACCGGCGCAGTTGGTGTCGCCTGCATGCTGGACGGAGTTGCCGTAGCGCCCCGTCGCGGTGCCCGAATTCGAGAACTGGCCCGGCGCATCGCGCGTCACCGTGCCGGTGTTGGTCGCGAGGCCACCGTAAGGGCCGGCAACGCCACCCGCATGCGAACAGCTGCTGCCGCCGCACGAGCCGTAACGCGCGCCGTTATAGGTGCCGCGCGAGGTGTACGCCGTGCCGTGTTGCGACCAGGCGAACGCCGATGCGCTACCGAGCGCGAGCACGGCGACCGTGGCGGAGAGGACGAGCTTGCGCAGCGCGCCGCGTGCGGATGAGGCGCTCGACACTGAGTCGGTCGCAGAGGCAAAGGCAGAGGCGGCGGCCGGGACGACGAACGAATGATTTTTCACGGTATGTCCTTCTTGGATTCGGGCCACTTCTGTCACTGCTGCGTGGCGACAGAACGGACTATAGAAGGACGCACCGACACAATCGACAGGGAAGATATGTCACCCTGTTTCACCACGAGGAAGGCCCGCGCGACAAGGGTTTGTGGGCGTTTTTCGCGCTGCGTGACATATTCCGACATAGATTGTTGCAAGCGAAATGACGAGCCGCGCCTGCTTTTAAACGGCGACGGTGCCGCTCCTCGCTGTCGTCTATAACGACAAGCGAGGGCGGCAACCGTTCTTCATATCATTGCGTTGCGCGTGCCATGGCGATATCGGCAATTTGGTCCGCTCGATACGACGAGCGCACCAGCGGCCCCGCCACCACTTCGCGAAAGCCCATCTCCAAGCCGGCCTCGCGCCAGGCGTCGAACTGTTGTGGCGTCACATACCGCCGCACCGGCATATGAAAACGCGATGGCGCGAGGTACTGCCCGATCGTCAGGATGTCCACGCGATGCGCGCGCAGATCGCGCATTGCGCCGAGCAGTTCTTCGTCGGATTCCCCCAATCCGGCCATCAATCCTGATTTGGTCAGCATCGCCTCGTTCGCCTCTTTGACGCGCGCGAGCAGTTGCAGCGAGCCCTGATAGTCCGAGCCCGCACGCGCGGCACGATAGAGAGCGGGCACCGTTTCGAGGTTGTGATTGAACACATCCGGCCACGCGCCCGAGAGCGCCTGCAACGCCCGCTCAATACGGCCACGAAAATCCGGCGTCAGCACTTCGACCCGAATGCCCGGCACGCGCTCGCGCAGCAACGTCACGCAGCGCGCAAAATGCGCCGCGCCGCCGTCGCGCAGATCATCGCGATCCACCGACGTCAACACGACATAGCGCAACCCGAGCGCCGCCACGGCATCGGCAAGCCGTGCGGGCTCGGCCTCGTCGAGCGGCGCCGGGCGGCCATGCGCGACGTCGCAGAACGCACAGCGCCGCGTACAGATACCGCCCATGATCATGAACGTCGCGGTGCGCCGCGCAAAACATTCGCCGATGTTCGGGCACATTGCCTCCTCGCAGACCGAATGCAAACGGTGCTCGCGCAGGATCGCCGCAATGCCGGCGACGGTCTCGCTCATCATCGGTTTCGCGCGCAGCCACGGCGGCTTCGGCAGGACTTCGCCGTGCGTGGCCGGCACGATCTTCACCGGAATCCGCGCGAGCTTGTCAGCGCTGCGCTTACCGTGCTGACCGAGCGCGGTGACGCTGTCAGCATGCAATGCGGCGTCCATCTCAGCCTCCCAGAAAATCGTTGAGCAGACGATTCACTTCGGAGGCCGCCTCCATCTGCACCATATGCCCGTTGCCGTCGAGCACATGAACGCGGATGTCGCCTGGCAGACCCTGCGCATGCCCGGCCGGGATGATCTGATCGCCGGCGCCCCAGATCACCAGACTGCGCGGCGCGAGTTCCGCCAGCCGGTCCCGATAGCTCGCGCGTTGCACGTTGCCGTCGAAGGCCGACGCCGCGATCTTGCGCAGCGCCTCGGGCACGCCTTCGAGCCGCTTGTACTTCACGATGTCCTCCACCAGTTGACGCGTCACGAGACTCGGGTCGGCGAAGAGTTTCGCCAACTGCGGCTTGAGCGCATTGCGATTGCTGCCTTCAGTGAAGCCCTGGATGTAGTCGCCGTTGATCTCCTTGCCCAGACCCGCGCCCGAGATCAACGCCAGCGACGCTACCCGCCCCGGCGCTTGCGCCGCCACGGTCATCGCGATCAGTGCGCCCATGGAGTGTCCGATCAGATGCACTTTGTCGATGCCGCGATCGTCCATGAAGGCGATCACGCTGTCCGCGAGTTCGTCGGCACTGCCGGTGTCGAGCGTCTTGCCCGATTCGCCGTGACCCGGCAGATCCAGCGCCCACACTGCCCGATGCGCGGCAAGGTCGGCGTGATTGAACAACCAGTTGTTCAGATCGCCGCCGAAGCCGTGAATCAGCAGCGCGGGCGTACCGCCTTCGCCGAGTTTCAGATAGCGCACGGTGCGTCCGCCGATCTGCGTTTTCTCCGGTTGCGGGCCACTGTCGCCCGCCGCCGACGTGGCCGGCACGAAGTCGCGCTGGAACGCTTCGACCTCGGCGTCGATCTGCGCGTCCGGCGTCTCCGCGTCCGCCACCACTGCCAGCAATGCGCCGATCGGCAGCGTGTCGCCCTCCTGGGCGATCTGCCGGCGCAGGATGCCTTCGAACGCACACTCGACGCCTGACGATATCTTGTCCGTTTCCACGTCGAGAATCTCGTCGCCCTTCACTACCTTGTCGCCGATGGCCTTGAGCCACCCGTTGACCTGCCCCTGCTCCATCGACAAGCCCCATTTGGGCATCGTGATCATATGGATCGGCATCGCTCAAGCCCTCACTTTCATCACAGCATCGGCGATCTGCGCGGCCGACGGGATATACATGTCTTCGAGCACACCGGCAAACGGCGTGGGCGTATGCGGCGCGGTCACCATTTCGATCGGCGCCTTGAGCGAGTGGAACGCGCGCTGCGCGATCAGCGCGGAAATGTCGGTGGCGATCGAGCAGCGCGGATTCGCTTCGTCGACCACGACCACGCGCCCGGTGCGGTTCGCGCTCTCGAGGATCGTTTCCTCGTCGAGCGGCGAGGTCGTCCGCAAGTCGATCACCTCGACCTGGATGCCGTCCTTGGCGAGTTTTTCGGCGGCTTCGGTGGCGTAATGCACCATGCGTCCGTAGGTGATGATGGTGGCGTCGTCGCCGTCGCGCACCACGTTCGCCTCGCCGAACGGAATCGCATACGACTCTTCGGGCACGTCGCCCTCGCGGCTATAGAGCAATTTGTGCTCGCAGAATATGACCGGGTCGTTGTCGCGGATCGCCTGGATCAGCAGTCCCTTGGCGTCGTATGGCGTCGACGGGCAGACCACTTTCAGTCCGGGGATGTGCGTGAACAACGAAGTCAGCATCTGCGAATGCTGGGCCGCCGCGCGCAAGCCCGCACCCTGCATCGCGCGAATCACGACCGGCGTGACCGCCTTGCCGCCGAACATGTAGCGGAACTTGGCGGCCTGGTTGAAGATCTGGTCGAAACACACGCCCATGAAGTCGATGAACATCAACTCCGCGACCGGCCGCATGCCGCAGGCCGCCGCGCCGACTGCTGCGCCGATATAGCCGCCTTCGGAGAGCGGCGTGTCCAGCACACGTCCTGGATACTTGTGAAACAGTCCCTTCGTAACACCGAGAACGCCGCCCCACGCGTCCTGTTCACCGGGCGATCCCGCGCCGCCCGCGTTGTCCTCGCCCATCACGATGACGGTTTCATCGCGGGCCATTTCCTGACTCAGTGCTTCGTTGATTGCCTGAGAGAATGTGATCTTGCGTGCCATGTCTGTCTCCAATCGTTTAGGTATGCAACGCGTGCGTTACGGATAGGACACGTAGACGTCGCTCAGCAGGTCTTCAGCAGTCGGCAACGGCGCAGCCTTGGCTTCCGTCACCGCACTCTCGATCAAACTCTTCACCTCGGCATCCACACCACGCAACTGATCCGCGCTCAGCATTTCGGCGCGCACCACGCGCTCTTCGAAACGCTTCAGGCAATCCTTCTCGTCGCGCAGTTTCTGCACTTCGCCGGGCGCGCGATAGGTTTGCGCGTCGCCTTCGAAGTGGCCGAAATAGCGCGAGAACTTCACTTCGACGAGCGTCGGACCGCCGCCTTTGCGCGCCCGTTCGATCGCTTCACCGAGCGCTTCATGCACGGCGAAGAAGTCGAACCCGTCCACGATCACGCCCGGCATGCCGAAGCCGCTCGCGCGATCCGCGATGTTGTCGGTCGCCACCGACCACGTCGAAGATGTCGCCTCTGCGTAGCCATTGTTCTCCGCCACGAAAATCGCCGGCAGCCGCCATACCGAGGCCAGGTTCAACGATTCGAAAATCACGCCCTGATTCGACGCGCCGTCGCCGAAGAAGCACACGCCGACGCCGCCCGACTTCTTGTACTTCGCCGCCAGCGCCGCGCCGCAAATCAATGGGCCGCCCGCGCCGACGATGCCGTTCGCACCTAACATCCCTTTCGACAGGTCGGCGATATGCATCGAACCGCCCTTGCCGTGGCACACACCGGTCTTGCGTCCGTAGATCTCGGCCATCATGCCGCGCACATCCACGCCCTTGGCGATGCAATGACCGTGGCCGCGGTGCGTGGTCGCCACATAGTCGGCGTCGTTCAGATGCAGCATCGTGCCGACCGCCGACGCTTCTTCGCCCGCGTACAGATGCACGAAGCCGGGAATTTCGCCGGTCGCGAATTCAACGTGCAGACGCTCCTCGAACTCGCGGATCGTGCGCATCATGCGATACGCCTTCAGTAGCTCTTCCTTGCTCAACTCAGTTGAAACCGACATGGTGTGTCTCCTTGGAATAAATGCACTGCCTGCCCACTACCTACCCTTGATGCGCAACCACGTTCGCCACTTCCCGCACCAGTTGACGCGACGCCGCGAAACGCAGCGTGCGTTCGACGTCGACGGTCAGCGGCCCTTCCCAATCCAGCGCGATCTCATAGCGGTCGCCACGCTCCAGTTCGATTTCGCGCTCGCCGTCGAAGGCGAGCGTGCCGTGCTCGGTTTCCAGCGTCCTCCACACGCCGACTTCGAAGCGTTCGCACGTGCGCATCAGCACGCGCTCGACGCGGCCCGGCGCAATGGGCGCCACTAGCGGCACGCCGGATTCGCCGGGTGCTGCAAAGCGCAGATGCAAACCGTGCGACGCGGTGCGCTCCACGGGCGCCCACGCTCCGCCGATCGACGAGAGGCCGATGCCGTCGGGCGCGGCGAACGTGAGAAAGAGTTCTTCGATATCGGCCGGATCGGAGACGGCCCGCGCGCCGACGAAGCGCTGACGGCTCACGCAGACATCGACCAGCGCGATCTCCTCGCGGCCGCGATTCGGCCCGGCCGTGCAGCGCACCACGAGCCGCTTGTTGCGCATCAGCGCGACATCCGGCGGCACCGCGCCCGACGCGACGAGCGCGCCGGCGAGGCCGGCCACGGTGGCTTCGCGCAAATCCGGAAAGGCGTTGTTGGTGCCGGTGGACAAAGTCAGCAGCGGCACTCTTGCGCAATGCGCGGCCACGGCGCGGTGCGTGCCGTCGCCACCGAGCACGGCGATCAACTCGACGCCCGCCCGCAGCATCGCGGCGACCCCCGCGTGGGTATCGGCGACGCTGTCGGTGATCGGCTGTTCGATGAACTCGACTTCCGGCCAGCGCTGTTGCGCGGCGACGGCGTCGTGCGTGTCGAGCGCGCGCAGCAGCAGCGCCGCCACGCCGGTCCGGTCGCGCAGACACAGCACGCGCGTTACTCCGAGCGTGCCGAGCCCGGCCAGCAAGCGCACCACCATGTTGGCTTTTTCGGAGGTCGGAAACACCGACGCATAGGAAGTGAGGCGGCGAATGTCGCGACCCGACGCAGGGTTCGCGATCACGCCGACGGTGATGGGCGATGGCACTGTGCTTGTCTCCTGTTTCGCCGTCGTCAAACGATGGCGCTTTGTCATGCGTAGGACACTGCAAAGGGTGTGCCAATCTGCTGAGAAATCACACCGCCGCGCGAAAGTGCCCTGTTTAAAGGGCTTTTCGCATCGAGATGCAAATCTGGATGGTGAGCCGGCACCACGCGACGCAGCGTTCCAGGCGTCTCACGCCCGGCGCGTGCAACGTTCGCAGCGTGGCCGAGCAATACGAAGACACGTCGCAAACCCTTTACCCGTCTCGATCTGCGCGACAAGGTCAACCGTCTCACCTGAGACTGAGACAATCGTCTCACGCGTCTCGCGTGCTGCATTGCAATGTGATTCATCAACCGGGATGTGATACAAGAACACCCTGATCTCACTGTGTGTCGCTCGCCTGGAGCCGACCATGCCTTACGTCTCGCAGACCCAGCACATCGACCGCGTGCGTGGCGCCATTGAAGGACGCCTGCCCGCGCCCGCCGATTCTCCGCGGCTCGTATCGTCGTGGCAGCGTTCGTTCGAACAGTACCGGCTCGACCCCGGCGCCGTGATCGGACCGCGCGTGCTGACGTCGGCGGAATTGCGCGAAGTGCAAGGCAAGGAAGAAGCCTTTCTGCGTGCATCGGGCCAATGCCTGACACGTCTGCACGACATGATTCGCGTCGCCGACTATTGCGTGATGCTCACCGACGCGCACGGCGTCACCATCGACTACCGGATCGATCGCGAACGTCGCAGCGATTTCAAGCATGCGGGCCTGTATATCGGGTCGTGCTGGTCCGAGCGCGAAGAAGGCACGTGCGGCGTGGCGAACGTGCTGACCGATCTCGCGCCGATCATCGTGCACAAGACCGATCATTTCCGCGCGGCGTTCACCACGCTCACCTGCAGCGCGGCGCCGATCTTCGCGCCGACCGGCGAGATGATCGGCGTGCTCGATGCCTCCGCCGTGCAGTCGCCGGATAACCGCGACAGTCAGCGGCTCGTGTTTCAACTGGTGCGGCAAAGCGCTGGCCTGATCGAAGACGGCTACTTCCTCAATCAAACGACCCAGCACTGGATTCTGTTCGGCCATTCGAGCCGCAACTTTGTCGAGGCGCAGCCCGAAGTGCTGATCGCCTTCGACGAATGCGGCAATCTCGTTGCCGCCAATCGCAAGGCGCGCGAGTGCATTCCGGCGCTGAACGGCCCGCGTCACATCGACGACGTATTCGACACGTCGGGCTCGCACCTGCACGACGTCGCGCGCACGGATGCGATTGTCGGCTTGCGCCTGCGCGCGACCGGGACGACGTTGTATGCGCGTATTCGCGCGCCGCTCAGGCGTATGCCGCGCTCGGCGTCCACGATGCACGATGGCGCCGCAAGATCGGCGCAAACCGCGTCGCAAAACGATCTGCAACTCGGTGCGCTCGGATGTTTTCTACACAGCGCGGATCCGCAGATCGCGCATAACGCGGCCGTTGCTTTGCGCGTGATGGGCAAACGTCTGCCGATTCTGATTCTCGGCGAGACCGGCGTCGGCAAGGAAGTGTTCGCGCGCGCGGTGCATGATTCGGGCGCACGGCGCGCGAGGCCGTTTATCGCGGTGAATTGCGGCGCGATTCCGGAATCGCTGATCGAAAGCGAATTGTTCGGCTACGCACCCGGTGCCTTCACCGGCGCACGCAGCCGCGGCGCACGCGGCAAGATTGCGCAGGCGCATACAGGTACGCTGTTTCTCGATGAAATCGGCGACATGCCGCTCGATCTGCAAACGCGGCTACTGCGCGTGTTGGCCGAAGACGAAGTGACGCCGCTCGGCGGCGATGCGCCCGTGCGCGTGAATATCGACGTGATTTGCGCTACGCACCGCGGTCTCGCGCAGATGGTCGCGGCCGGCACGTTCCGCGAAGACCTCTATTACCGGTTGAGCGGCGCGTCTTTACCGATGCCGCCGCTGCGCGAGCGCGCGGATATCCGCGACGTGATCGACGCGGTCTTCGACGAAGAAGCGCAAATGGCCGGCCACGTGCTCACGCTGGACCCATACCTTGCCGAGCGCCTGATGGGGTTCGCATGGCCGGGCAACATTCGCCAGTTGCGCAATGTGCTGCGCTACGCGTGCGCGATCTGCGACGGCGCACGGGTGGAATTGCGCCATGTCGCGCCGGATATAGCGGCGTTGCTCGCGCCTGAAGCCGCGCACAAACCGGCGTTATTGCGGATTCACCCACATGACGGCCGGCAACGGGATGCGCGGCAGGACCCGCGTGAAGAGCGCGCACGCATTATCGATGCGCTCACGCGCCATCAATGGCGGCCGAACGCGGCGGCGCAAGCGCTCGGCATGTCGCGCGCCACCTTGTATCGACGCATTGCGTCGCTGGGTATCGTCGCGCCGCATCGACGCTGAAGCGCCGGCTGTCAGCGTGATCCGTAGCGTCGACGCGTGGTCGACGTCTTCACTACGTGATCTCGTAACCCACCATGAACGCAGGCATGGGATGTCGCCTCATAGGCTGGCGACGCAAGCACTACGCATTGCGAAGGATCCCGAGCGGTTCGCACACCCGTTCAAATGAATGGCGATTTTTTGATTGACAAGACCTGCGGCAAAACGGCACACTCGATCTCATGTTGACGCACATCTCCATCGCAAATGCGATTACACACCCGAAGCGAGCCATCATCGGCTGGCCATTGGGAGTGCGTGCGCGTTAGCAGTCTGAATCTGCGTAAGACATCCCCAAGGCCCCGCCGGTAACGGAAGGGGCCTTTTGTTTTGTGGGCGCCTCCGTCAGCCGGCTTGATGACGGAGAACGAGATGGATCAGGCAAGCCCGCAGTGCATGGATGATGAATCGAGTCTGGTGGCGTATCGGCACGACGACCGTCTGCCGAAGCTGGTGCTGCATTTTTCAGTCATGCCAGGCGCGACGCTGACCTGGCGTGTCGAAGCCGATGGCACGCTCGCCGTGCAAGGCGCGCGCCTCTGGCTCACACGCGTCAGTTCACCTTACGATCATTGGCTCGATCCGGGCCACACATTCCAGCTGCAACGCGGCGAGCGTGTGTGGCTCAGTACGGATGGCGAATGCGCCGCGCGCGTGTCGCTGAGCTACGCGCTCCCGGCGCGAGGCGGCCTGCTCAGACGCTGGCTGGGACGGCTCGCGTGGTTGAGTCTGGGGCCGCCTGCGCCGCGTTAGCCGCGCACGTGAAGGCGAGCTGTGTTCGTGGCAAAAAAAGCAAAACACCCCTTAATACAAGGGGTGTTTTTGTGGCTGCCGATTGCCCGACGTTATTTCGGCGTCACCTGCACGGCCGCCGCCGACACGAATACCGCGTGGATCGTATCGCCGACCTTGACGTCCTTCAGATCGACGTCGGGACCGGCTTCGAGCGTTTGCGTCTGGTACGCGCCGCGCAGCGTGACCAGACGCTTCTTGCGGTCGATCTTCTGCACGGTAGCGAGCACTTCGATCTGGCGCGCCGATTCGAAGCCGCCCGAGGCCGGGGCGTACACCTGCGTGTCGACACGCGCGCGAATGCCCTTGTCCTTGCCGGTGACCTTCTCGGCCTTCACAAGGAGCGCATTCTTGTAGAGCACGTCCACCTGGTCACCCACCGTCAGCTTGTCGAATCCCTCCACCTGCTGGCTCACGAGCACGACCACCACGTTGCCGCCCTGCCCCTTGAGCGTGAGCGTGCGGGTGCCCGGATCAATTCCGACGATCTGCGCCTTCATATGCACCGGCTCCACCGCGCCGACGATGCCTTGCGCGGCACTGGCCATGGCATCTTGCGCCCATGCCGGCTGGGCTGCGGCAAACGCCGCGACCATCAACGCTGCTCCAATCGTCGCTGCCTTCATTTGCATGCTCCTTGAGAGTTTGTTCGATCCAGCGTAACGGCGAGCTGAAACCGCGGAATGCGGACTCTTAACGCCATGAGTGCCTGTATATCTTCAGGATGGTAGTTTTCAAAAGGTACGACGCAAACGATTTTACATGCCTGACAACAACCCGCAATTGATTGAATTGTGATTTTCAAATGAATGCGCGCGGCCATTAAAGCGCCGCGGCATCGCGTCACAGCGGCATCCTGCCAGCCGGCCGAGCAAGGATATTCTCACGCCCATTCTTAAATGCAGACAGCATTAAATGCAGACTGTGTGGCGGCCGAATTGGCAATCGATGTTTTCCGGTATTCCGCCATAATCAAAAGCGTCTTTAGATCGAATTAGACACGCATTCGATATACTCGCCGCACAAAAAGAAACAGCCTCGTCGCATGAGCGACGAGGCTGTTCATCCAGCTTCAACCGTAGCGCGGACCAAGCCGCTAAACCATCACACCCGCTCGATCGCGATCGCAATGCCCTGGCCGACGCCGATACACATCGTGCACAGCGCAAACCGGCCTTGCGTGCGATGCAGTTGATACATCGCGGTGGTCACCAGACGCGCGCCGCTCATGCCGAGCGGGTGGCCCAACGCGATCGCGCCGCCGTTCGGATTGACGCGGGCGTCGTCGTCGGCCACGCCGAGTGCGCGCAGCACCGCGAGACCTTGCGACGCGAACGCTTCGTTCAGTTCGATCACGTCGAATTGATCGATGGTCATGTTCAGACGCGCCAGCAGTTTTTGCGTGGCGGGCGCCGGGCCGATGCCCATCACGCGCGGCGCGACGCCGGCGGTGGCGATACCCAGCACGCGGGCGCGCGGCGTGAGACCGAAGCGCTTCGCCGTTTCTTCATTCGCGAGCAACAGTGCCGCAGCGCCGTCGTTCACGCCCGACGCGTTGCCTGCCGTAACGGTGCCGTCCGGACGCACCACGCCCTTGAGCTTGGCGAGCGTTTCGAGGCTCGTCTCACGCGGATGCTCGTCTTGCAGCACCGTGATCGGATCGCCCTTCTTCTGGGCGATCGTCACGCCGACGATTTCCTGCGCGAGCGTGCCGTCGCGTTGCGCGCGCGCCGCTTTCTGCTGGCTGCGCACGGCGAACGCGTCCTGATCGGCACGGCTGATGTTGTAGTCGGTCGCAACGTTCTCGCCCGTTTCCGGCATCGAATCGACGCCGTACATTTTCTTCATCAGCGGGTTAACGAAACGCCAGCCGATGGTCGTGTCGTAGATGTCCGCCTGACGCGAAAACGCGGTGGGCGCCTTGCCCATCACGAACGGCGCACGGCTCATGCTTTCCACGCCGCCGGCCACCATCAATGCGGCCTCGCCCGATTTGATGGCGCGCGCCGCAATGCCGACCGCATCCATGCCCGAACCGCACAGGCGGTTCACCGTCGAGCCCGGCACGCCTTGCGGCAAACCGGCCAGCAACAGCGACATGCGCGCGACGTTGCGGTTGTCCTCGCCGGCCTGATTCGCGCAGCCGTAGATCACGTCGTCGATTGCGTTCCAGTCGACGTCCTTGTTGCGCTCCATCAGCGCCTTGAGCGGCACGGCGCCCAGATCGTCGGCGCGCACCGACGACAGCGAACCCGCATAGCGGCCGATGGGGGTGCGAATCGCGTCGCACAGGAATGCTTCGGTCATGTGATGTCTCCAGTTGATGTGCTGCATGCGCTGCGCCGCGGCCGGATTGCCGGCGTGGCGCGCACCGGACGCACCGGCAAGCGCGACGGGAAGCGGCTGCAAGGCAGCCGTCGCATCGATTCAGCTTAGCGCAGGACGATGAACGATGGGCTCGAGAATTCCGCAATTTGTTCTTGATACGAACATACGGTCATGTATCGAACAACTAGACACGATAATATGCGTGTGGCCGAAAGCATGTCAAGCGCGGCCAGGCCCGCACCAGGGAATACGTGCAAGCCGCGGCCGTTCTTGCCAAGGATCAGACGAATGACGCGCCCGTGCCCGCAGCCCTGTTTCCAAGGCTCGGGCACGGGGCTGGAGACTGCGTGGGGGTGTTTCTAGCGGAGCTGGATGTGCTCGTCCTCGATATAGCTGCGGATCACGTCGGCAAAATTGCGCTCGCCGCTCAACCCCAGCCCTTCGGCGCGCGACGTATCCCACCGTCCCGGCCAGCTACCCACGATCTTTTCGACGCGCGCATCCGGTTCCCACACGATCCGCCCGGCAACCGCATCGCCCGCCACCTCGCGCAGCGCGGCGACCATTTCGTCGACGCTTACCGAAATACCCGGCAAGTTCAGCACACGCTGGTTACCGAGCGCGGCGGAATCGAGTTCGAGTCCGGCGATCAGACTCTCGATCGCCTTGCGCGGCGACAGCAGCCACAGGCGCGTCGAGCCCGCGACCGGGCACACCGCCGCTTCGCCGTTCAACGGCTCGCGAATGATGCCGCTCGCGAACGACGACGCCGCCGCATTCGGCTTGCCCGGCCGCACGCTGATGGTGGGCAGGCGCAACACGCGGCCGTCGACGAAACCGCGCCGCGCGTAATCGTTGAGCAGCAACTCGGCGATCGCCTTCTGCGCGCCATACGAGGACTGCGGATTCAACGCGGTATCGTTCTGCACGACCGCGGGCAGTTCGCCGCCATAGACCGCCACGGAACTCGTGAACAGCACGCGCGGCCGGTGGCCACGCTGCCGGCAGGTTTCGAGCAGCAGCCGCGACGCATCCAGATTGATACGCATGCCGAGATCGAAATCCGCTTCGGCCTGACCGCTCACGATCGCGGCCAGATGGAAGATCGCCGAAGTCTTGTCGTCGATCACGAGCTCGAGCACGCTGCGCTCGGCGATGTCGCCCACTTCCGTGCGTACGCGGCTGTCGCCGAAATCGTTGGCTTGCACCACGTCGAGCAACACCAGTTCGGTGATCGCTTGCGGCGTGCCTTGCGTGTCTTTCAGGGAGCCGCGCGCGAGCAGTTCACGCGCGAGACGCTGGCCGAGAAAACCCGCGCCGCCGGTAATCAGTACTTTCATGATGAGTTTCGTCCTTGTTAGCGGGTCGCGTTCAGATACGGTTTGAACCAGCCGAGGCCGGCCGAAGTGCCCGCGCGCGGCCGGTATTCGCAGCCGATGTAGCCGTCGTAGCCGAGCGAGTCGATCAGTTCGAGCAGATACGGGTAGTTCAGCTCACCCGTATCGGGTTCATGCCGTTCCGGCACGCCCGCGATCTGAATGTGGCCGATGCCGCCCATATCGCGTTTGAGTTTCACCGCGAGGTCGCCTTCGACGATCTGGCAGTGGTAGCAGTCGAACTGCACTTTCAGATTCGGCGCACCGACTTCCGCGCAGATCGCTTGCGCCTCGTCCTGACGGGTCAGAAAGAAGCCTGGCATGTCGCGCGTATTGATCGGCTCGATCACGACCGTGATGCCTTCGGCTTGCGCGGCCTTGGCGGCATACGCGAGATTGCTCAGATACACCTCGCGATGTTTCGCGCGCGGCTGATCCGCGCCGATCAGGCCGGCCATCACATGCAGCTTGCGATTGCCGATCACGCGCGCGTAGTCGAGCGCGGTCTGGACGCCGCGCCGGAATTCGTCTTCGCGGCCGGGCAGCGAGGCAATGCCGCGCTCGCCGCCAGCCCAGTCGCCGGGCGGCGCATTGAAGAGCGCTTGTGTGAGACCGCTGGCATCGAGCCGCGCCTTGATCTCGTCGGCGCGGAAATCGTAGGGGAACAGAAACTCGACCGCTTCGAAACCGTCTTGCGCCGCGGCGGCGAAACGGTCGAGGAAAGCGTGCTCGTTGTACATCATCGAGAGGTTGGCGGCGAAGCGAGGCATGGCGGCGACTCCTTAAAAACGGTTTGATGCGGCGCGCGGCAGCGACCCATGCCGCGCGTGAATGTCGATTTATCGGTTGACCAGTTTGGCCGGCGTGAGCCACGTGGCGATCGCGCCGATCACCAGCATGCCGGCCAGCACGTACATACCGGTCTGCGTGCTATGCGTGAGGTCCTTCAGATAGCCGATCATGTAAGGGCTCGCGAAACCCGCGAGATTGCCGATCGAATTGATGATCGCGATGCCAGCCGCAGCGGTCGCGCCCGACATGAACGCGGTGGGCAGCGACCAGAAGAGCGGCGCGCAGGTCAGCACACCGGCGGCGGCGAGCGAGAGAAACGCGATCGACACCACCGTGTTATCCGCAAACGAAGCCGCCACCGTGAAGCCGACCGCGCCGAACAACGCCGGCACGATCAGATGCCAGCGGCGCTCACGGCGCTTGTCGGCGCTGTGCCCCATCAGATTCATCACGACGATCGCGCACAGAAACGGAATCGCGCTCAGCAGACCAATATTGAATGCACCAGTCACACCCGTCGATTTGACGAGCGTCGGCATCCAGAACGTCAGGCCGTATTGCCCGGTGACGAACGCGAAATAGATCAGCGACATCCACCACGTGCGCGGATCGCGGAACACCGCGCCAAGCGAATGCTTCTGGGTTTGCTCCTTCGGCTGCGCGGCGGCGATTTCATCGGTGAGCAGGCGCTTTTCGCGTTCGCTCAGCCACTTCGCGGCGGAGATGCCGTTGTCGAGATACAGGATCGTGGCGATGCCGATCACGATGGCGGGGATCGCTTCGATCAGGAACATCCATTGCCAGCCCGCGAAACCCGAGCTGTTGTGGAACGTCTGCATGATCCAGCCGGACAGCGGATTGCCGAAGATGCCCGACACCGGAATCGCCGACATGAACACCGCGATGATCTTCGCGCGCCGATGCGACGGGAACCAGTAGGTCAGGTACAGGATCACGCCGGGATAGAAACCGGCTTCGGCGAGGCCGAGAAAGAAGCGCAAGATGTAGAACTGCATCGGCGTCTTCACGAACACGAACACTGCCGAGAGCAAGCCCCACGTGATCATGATCCGCGCGATCCAGATCCGCGCGCCGAGCTTGTGCATCAGTATGTTGCTCGGCAACTCGAACAGGAAATAGCCGATGAAGAACACACCGGCGCCGAGGCCGAACACCGTTTCGCTGAACGCCAGGTCCTGCGACATCTGCAGTTTCGCGAAACCGACATTCACGCGGTCCAGATAGGCGACCACATAGCACAGCATCAGAAACGGCACGATGCGCCAGAACACTTTCTTATACGTGCGCTCGACTTCGGCGGCGCCGGGTTGTCCGGCGGCGTCGGCTGCAATTGGTTGGCTGGGTGTGGCCTGATACGAACTCATGCATTGTCTCCTTGATGAATGGCCCGACGCGGCGCAACGAGCGCAGCCGGGCTTTGTTATGTCGGTTTCCCTACCAGCGCGCGCCGAACACGGTGCGCAGTTCTTCGAGTGCGGCTTCGTCGAGCGGTGCGGGCCGCGGGGTCGTCATCAACCATAAACGCGCGGTCTCTTCGAGTTCTTCGAGCGCATACGCGGCTTGCGCCACTGACCGCTCCCACACCACCGGACCGAGACGTTCGAGCAGCACGGCGCGAACGCTGTCGGCGAGCGCGGCGATCTGTTCTGCGACCTGCGGATCGCCGGGCCGCTTGTAGCGAATCAGGGGGACGTGGCCCACTTTCATCACGTAGTACGGCGTGATAGGCGGCAGCACGTCGGTTTCGCGCCAGACGCCCGCGAGCGTCAGCGCGACCAGATGCGTCGAATGAGTGTGGACGACTCCGCGTGTCTCGCCGTTGCGCGCATAGATGCCGCGATGCAGCGCCAGCGTTTTCGACGGCCGGCTGCCGGACACCGCGTTGCCGTCGAGATCGACCTTGGCGATATCGGCGGGATCGAGCCGGCCGAGACAGGCATCGGTCGGCGTGATCAGCCAGCCGTCGTCGAGCCGCGCGCTGATATTGCCGGCGGTGCCCACCGTGTAGCCGCGTTGATAAAGACTCGCGCCGGTCACGCAGATTTCTTCGCGAACGCGCGCTTCGTCGGTCGTATGGAGTGCGGGCGTGCCGGTCATTGCGCGGCTCCGCTCAGATGACGCAGCGCTTTTTCGAAGAAGTCGGTCGTGCCGAAGTTGCCGGATTTCAGTGCGAGCGCCAGCGGTTCGGCGCCGGTCGTGGCGGTGGCCGGCACGCCGGGATCGATCTGCGCGCCGATCCGCAGCGTGTGCACGTCGAGCGCCTGCACGACGGCGCCCGAGGTCTCGCCGCCCGCTACCACGAACTTGCGCACGCCGCGCTCGCGCAGACCGCGAGCAATCGCGGCCAACGTGGATTCGACCAGATGTCCTGCTTCATTCACACCGAGTTCGCGCTGCACCGCCTTGACTTCGTCGGGCGTGGCAGTGGCATAGATCAGCATGGGCTCGGCTTTGTCGAGGTACGGCTGCGCAAAAGCCAGTGCCTGTTCGACGACGTTCTCACCACGCGCCGCGGCAAGCGGATCGATGCGAAATGCGGGCCGTGTGGCGCGCCACTCCGCGACCTGGGCGTTGGTCGCTTTCGATGCGCTGCCGGCCAGCACCGCCGACAGTCCGTCCACCGGCGGCAACTGCGCGGCGTCGGCCTGTTCTTCGAGCAAACCTGCACGGCGAAAGTTGGCCGGCAAACCCAACGCGACGCCGGAACCTCCGGTAATCAGCGTGAGGTCGGCGCAAGCTTCGCCGAGTACGTAGAGGTCGGCGTCGGACACCGCGTCGGCAATCGCCATGCGCACGCCTTCATCGCGCAACGTATCGAACGATTCGCGCACGGCCGCCACGCCTCGCGCTACAGCGTCATAACGCACGAGACCGACTTTCGATCGGGTCTGCCGTTGCAGCACGCTCACGAGGTTGGCATCGCGCATCGGTGTGAGCGGATGGTTTTCCATGCCCGACGCGTTGAGCAACGTGTCGCCGACAAACAGATGGCCGCGAAAGATCGTGCGGCCGTTCTCAGGAAATGCCGGACACGCGATCGTGAACGCATTGACGTTGCCGTTCGCGGATAACGCGTCGAGCAGCGCATCCGTGACCGGGCCGATGTTGCCCGCGTCGGTCGAATCGAATGTCGAGCAGTATTTGAAGAAGAACTGCCGGCAGCCTTGCGCACGCAGCCAGTCGAGCGCGGCGAGCGATTGCGCGACCGCATCGGCGGCGGGAATGGTGCGCGATTTCAGCGCGACCACCAGTGCGTCGGCTTCGAGCGTTTCGCTCGATGCGGGCACGCCGATGGTTTGCACGGTGCGCATGCCGCCGCGCACCAGCATGTTGGCGAGATCGGTGGCGCCGGTGAAGTCGTCGGCGATGCAGCCGAGTAGCGCGCGTTTCGTGTTTGCCGTCATGACGGTCTCCTGCTTACTTCGCCGCCGGCACGTCGATGCCGGGGAAAATCTTGATCACCGCGGAATCGTCTTCACCACCGTGACCGGCCGTGGACGCCATCATGAACATCTGATGCGCCGCCGCCGACAGCGGCAGCGGGAATTTGGAGCGACGCGCGGTATCGAGCACGAGGCCGAGATCCTTGACGAAAATATCGACGGCCGACAGCGGCGTGTAGTCGCCGTTCAGAATGTGCGGCACGCGGTTCTCGAACATCCACGAATTGCCCGCGCTGTGCGTGATGACCTCGTACAACGCATCCGGATCGACACCTTCGCGCAGGCCGAGCGCCATCGCCTCGGCGGCCACCGCGATATGCACGCCGGCCAGCAACTGATTGATGATCTTCACCTTCGACCCGGCGCCGTGCTCGGAGCCGAGGCGGTACACCTTGCCGGCCATCGCGGCCAGCACGTCCTCGCACGCGGCATAGGCCGCAGCAGGACCGGACGTCATCATGGTCATCTCGCCGGAGGCCGCGCGCGCCGCGCCGCCCGAGACCGGCGCGTCGAGCATCTGCAAACCGGCCGCCTCGATCCGCTTGCCGAGTTCGATCGCGAAGTCCGGCGCCACGGTCGCGCTGGCGATCACCACGCCGCCCTTTTTCATCGCTGGGACCGCGCCCTGCTCGCCGAACAGCACGGCCTCGGTTTGCGCGGCATTAACCACCAGCGTGACGACCACCTCGCACTGCGCGCCGAGTTCGGCAGGCGTCGCACAACCCACGCCGCCTTGCGCGACGAACGCATTCAGGATCTCGCTCCGCAGATCGCACGCATGGACCCGCAGACCCGCGCGCAGCAGCGAGCGCGCGACACCTAGGCCCATTGCACCAAGACCGATGACACCGACATTTCTGGACATGCTTGACCTCTATGAATTCGTTGGGCGCTCGCGCCTGAAACTGAGCACTGAATCTGAGCAATGAAGCTCAGCAAATCCCCGCTTCCGCGAGACGCCGTGCCGCGTTGTACATATGAGTTCGCGCCGCATTGCGCGCCGCCATCGGATCGCCTGCGCGAATCGCGGCAGCGATCGCCGCATGCTCTTCGCGCACCTGACGCGAAAAGTCTTCGCGCAGCGCCTCGTTGCGGCGCGTGACGACTGTGCCGGCTTCGAGGTATTGATTCAGGAACGTGAGGGTTTTGAGGAAATACGGATTGCCGGTGGCCGCCGCGATCGCGCGATGGAACGCGACGTCTTCAGCCACGCCGTCCTCGCCTTCGGCCACCGCCGCGTCGATCTTCGCGAGCGCCGCGTCGATCGACATCATGTCGGCGTCGCTGCGACGCATGGCGGCTTCCGACGCGACTTCCGCTTCGATCGCGCGCCGCAACGCGAGAATCTGCACCACCGAGCCGGGTTCGACCGCTTCCGCGTAGTCGATCCGCAGCGGCCGGACCGTGCCGTGCGCGGCGACGAACACGCCGCTGCCCTGGCGCGGCTCGACCACGCCCTCGTTCTTCAGCCGCGAGATCGCCTCGCGGATCACCGTGCGGCTCACCCCGAACTGCTGGGCGAGCACGGCCTCGGTCGGCAGCTTGCCGCCGCGCTCGAAGGTGCCTTTGTCGATCTGCTTGAGAAGCTGCTGCGCGACGGTGTCGCTCAACGCTCTCGCAGGAATCTTGTCGAACATCGATGCCTCGATTGATCATGTTATCGGGTCATCATACAAATTTTAGATGCCGGTTGCATCCATGCAAACCCTGGGATTTTTGTGCATCGGGCGGCAAAGTTGGCGAAACAGAAGGCTTAAGCTATCGTCACGCCTTTAGCGCGCCGCGCGGGGGATTCAAGCGTGGCGCGGGTCCGCCCTTCCTCGAATGCATCCTTCAAGGCCCATGAGCAAAGCCCTGCCGCCGTCTTCCGCCGTTCCCGTCAGCGCCGAACCGGCCCCGGACAAACCGGGCGACTCATATGTGCAGTCGTTCGCGCGCGGCCTCGCGGTGATCCGCGCGTTCGACGCCACGCGCCCCGAACAGACGCTCACAGACGTCGCCGCCGCCACCGGCCTCACACGCGCCGGCGCACGCCGCATTTTGCTGACCCTGCAAACGCTCGGCTATGTGGAGGCCGAAGGGCGCCTGTTCCGCCTCACGCCGAAGATTCTCGATCTCGGCTTCGCGTATCTGACCTCCATGCCGTTCTGGAACCTCGCCGAGCCGGTGATGGAACAACTGTCGGCGCAGGTCCACGAGAGCTGCTCGGCGGCCGTGCTCGACCGCACCGAGATCGTCTACGTGCTGCGCGTGCCGACTCACAAGATCATGACGATCAACCTGTCGATCGGCAGCCGGCTGCCGGCCTATTGCACGTCGATGGGCCGCGTGCTGCTCGCCGCGCTCGACGAGGAAACGCTCGAGACGACCCTGAACTCGGCGCCGCTCTACGCGCACACGCCGCGCACGGTCACCGACAAGGAAGAGTTGAAGAAGCTGATCGCGCAGGTGCGCCGCCAGGGCTGGGCGATCGTCGATCAGGAACTGGAAGGCGGACTGATTTCGCTGTCCGCGCCGATCCGCAATCGCCAGGGACGCGTGATCGCCGCGATGAATATCAGCGGCAATGCGCAGCGCAATTCGGCCAAGCAGATGGTGAAGGCGTTTCTGGAGCCGCTGCAGCACGCCGCGCAAACCGTCTCGGAGATGGTGGCACGGCGCGGGTAATTCCGGTCGTGGGCGCCGCGTCATGACGGCGCCCTGTTCGAGCAATCAATCGATCGGCTTGTCCGCCGTTTCCTTCAGCATCGAGACCGCGATCAACGACACCACGACGCACGCGGCGACATACCCGGCCGGCGCCAGCTTGCTGCCGGTCAGCTTGATCAGCCAGGTCGCGACGAGTTGCGCGGTCCCGCCGAACACGCACACGCTCAACGCATACGCGATCGAAATGCCGGTGGCGCGCACGCGCCGCGGAAACGACTCGCACATCAAGGCGAATTCCGACGCCGAGCCCATCGAGTAGAACAGCAGCATCAGCGCGGTCAGCGACATGATGACGGGCAACTGCGGAAAGCGGTTGATCAGCATGAAAGCCGGAAACAGCAGCAGCACCAGCACGCCGCGTCCGAACAGGATCGGCCGCTTGCGGCTACCAATGCGATCCGACAGCATGCCGAAGAGCGGACACGTGATCAGCATCACGAAGCCCGAGGCGACGCCCACCAGCATCGACAGCGACATTGGCAGGCCGAGCGTGTGGATCGCGTAGGTCGGCATGTAGAAGGTCAGGATGTAGGTCGAGACCGTGCCGCCCATCACCGTCAACGTGATCAGGATGAGCGGGCGCAAATGGCTAGTGAAGAGTTCATGCAGCACGCCGCGCTCGATGGCGTGGCTGTGCGCGCTGGCGGCGTCGTCGGCCAAGCGGCGGCGCAGGTACATGCCGACCGGCGCGATCAGCACGCCGAGCAGGAACGGAATGCGCCAGCCCCAGCTCTCCAGCGAGTCTTTCGGCAACGCGCCGGACAATGCCGCCGCGATGCCCGAGCCCATCAGCGCGGCGCCGCCTTGCGTGGCCAGTTGCCAGCTCGCGCGAAAGCCGCGCCGCGTGCCGCCGCCCTGTTCGAGCAGCGTGGACGTGGCCGCGCCGAACTCGCCGCCTTGCGAGAAGCCTTGCACGAGACGCGCCAGCACGATCAGCAAAGGCGCGGCGAGACCGATCTGCGCATAGGTCGGCGCGATCGCGATCAGGCCCGTGCTCACCGCCATCAGCATGATGGTCAGATTGAGCGCGGCTTTGCGGCCCTTGCGGTCCGCGTACACGCCAAGCATGACGCTGCCGAGCGGCCGCGTGATGAAGCCCGCCGCGAAGGTCGCCACCGACAGCAGCAACGACGTAGTCGGATCCGCCGACGGGAAATACAGCTTGCCGATGATCACGGCAAAAAAACCGTACACGGTGAAGTCGAAGAACTCGAGCCAGTTGCCGATCACCGCGGCGGCGATCGCGCCGCGGCTGGCGGGCCGGCTCGCCTGAACGGCGTGGCTCGCATTGGTCGTGGTACTCATCGCGTGGTCTTCCTCGTCGTTATGATTGTGGGACTCGACTCAGGCGCGGCTCGCCGCACCGGATCACTGGCCGAGATAGCGCTCCACCAGCCGCGTCCAGAACGCCGCGCCGACCGGCAAATTGCGGTCGTTGAAGTCGTAGTGCGGGTTGTGCACCATGCAGCCGTCTTCGCCCGCGCCGTTGCCGATGCGCAGGAACGTGCCCGGCCGCTTCTGTAGCATGAAGGCGAAGTCTTCGCTGCCCATCAGGATGTCGGTCTGCGCGACCACCTTGTCGTCGCCGACCAGTTCGCGCGCCACCTCCACCGCGAAGTCCGTTTCGGCATCCGAATTGACCACCACCGGATAGCCTTCGATGTACTCCACCACCGCCTTGCCGCCGTAGCTCGCAGCCTGGCTTTCGGCGAGCTCGGTAATGCGTTTCTTCAACAACGCGCGTACTTCCGGGCTGAACGAGCGCACGCTCAGCTCCAGCTTCGCGCTGCTCGAAATCACGTTGTTCGCGGTGCCCGCATGCATCGAGCCGACTGTCACCACCGCCGGTTGCGACGGATCGACGTTGCGCGCGACGATGGTCTGCAACGCCATCACGATGCTCGCCGCCACCACCACCGGATCGACCGTGAGATGCGGACGCGCCGCGTGGCCGCCGACGCCTTCAATCGTGATGATCGCCTTGTCGCCCGCCGACATGAACGGCCCTTTGCGGAACAGCAGCACGCCCGGCTCTTCGCCCGGATGGTTGTGCACGCCGAACACGGCGTCACAGGGGAAGCGCTCGAACAGGCCGTCGTTGATCATCTTCAGCGCGCCGCTGTCGATGCCACTCTCCTCGGCCGGCTGGAAGTACAGATGCACCGTGCCGGAAAAATTGCGCGTGGCCGCGAGCCGTTGCGCGGCGCCGAGCAGCATCGTCGTGTGGCCGTCGTGGCCGCATGCGTGCATCTTGCCGTGCGTGCCGCTCGCATACGGCAGGCCGGTTTGCTCGACGATCGGCAGCGCGTCCATGTCGGCGCGAATGCCGATGCTGCGCTTGCCGTCGCCCACCTTCAGCGTGCCCACCACACCCGTCTGGCCGACGCCGCGCGTGACCTGCCAGCCCCATTGCTCGAGCTTCTCGGCGACCAGCGCGCTCGTCTGGTGTTCCTCGTAGGCCAGTTCCGGGTGGTGGTGAATGTGATGGCGAATCTCGCGCAGGCTGTCGGCGGCGGGCGCCAGGTCGGACACTTCGGTAAAACGCGCGGCTTCGCTCATCTCTAGGACTCCATGGATTCATGGCCGCATCAAAACGCGGCCAACAGGCGAGCACTATAGCCACGCCGTTTTGTTCGAATAAGATGCTGTTTTTTTCACCCCGATTAACAAGCGTTATATACGGGATTACCCCAATGAAACCGCAGCAGTTGCAGGCGTTCGTCGCCGCCGCCCATCACCGCAGTCTGCGCGCCGCCGCGCGCGAGCTCGGCGTGACGCAACCGGCCGTCACCCATACGATTCGCGAGCTCGAAAGCGCGCTGAATGCCGAGTTGATGGTGCGCAGCGTGCGCGGCATCGAATTGACGGCATGCGGGCTTGCGCTGCTGCCGCGCGCCGAGCAGTTGCTGGGCGACATGCGGCGCACGGTCGAAGCCGTCGAACAGGTGAAGGGAGAACTGGCCGGCAAGGTCAGCGTGGGCACCATGCCGTCGATCGCGCTCACGGCGCTGCCGCATGCGGTCTCGAAGTTTCGCCGCGCGATGCCGCTGGTCAATCTGCATCTGGAAGAAGTGACGATCCCGGACGCCGTCGCGCGTTTGCGCAACGGCGCGCTGGATATCGCGGCGATCCATCACGTGCAGGCGCTCGACAGCGATCTGGTGCAAGCGCCGCTCTATTCGACGCAGTTCGTCGTCGCCATGCGCGCGGGGCATCCGCTGGCCAACGTGACGCGCCTGCATGAACTGCTCGACGCGGAGTGGATCGTGACCGTGGGCGCCGATCACTTCCCGCACAGCGTGATGATGGCGATGTTCAACGCGCACGGCCTGCCGGTGCCGAAGCGGCTGGTGCGCGCGCCGTCGTCGTTCGCGGTGACGCTCGGACTGGTGTCGCAAACCGATGTGATCGGCTGCTTCACGCGGCCGCTCGCGCAGATGGTCGCGCCGCTCGGCATCCGCGTCGCGCAGATCGAAGAGGCGCTGCCGAACTACGATCTCAGCATCATTTCGCGGCGCGGCCTGCTGCCGACGCCGGCCGTCCTGCAGTTCGTGTCCTGCCTGCAGGACGCCACGCGGGAACGCATGGCGATGGCCGAATAATACGGCTTACTGAACGTCGGCTTCCGCCTTGAGGAACGCAATCAACGCATGCCCGGCTTCGTTCAGCTCGCCGGAATTGTCGATCGTGGTGCAGCGCACGCCATCCGGCAACGAGAACGGCGCGCGGCGCGCGAGCCGCGCCGCCACCTGTTCCGCCGATTCGCGTGCCCGCGCGCCGAGCCGGGCTTCGAGAATATGCGGCGCGGCGTCCACGTGCACCACTTCCGTATTCGGATAACGCGCCAGCACATGCTGCAAATGCTGACGCGAGCCGTTGACGACTACCGTGCAGCCGCGTGCCAGCCACACATCTAGTTCGATACCGATGCCATAGCGCAGCGAGTGGCTCGACCATTCGAGCGCGAACAGGCCGAGCACGGAACGCGCCGCGAACTCTTCGACGCTCAACGCCACGTGTGCCTCGCCATTGCCGCTCGGCCGCGTGATGTAGCGATGCGCAAACAGAATCGGCTCGCCCATCAAGTGCTTGCGCGCGAACTCCAGCAACGAATCCTTGCCCGCGCCGGACGGCCCCATTACATAGATCAAACGACCTGTCATTGTTATTTCACCTCGTCGGTCCGGAACGGCATACGTTGCCACAGCACGAACGGCTCGCCGGGAGCCGGTTCGACGAAGAGCGCGGCGTGATCGACAAGCAGCGGCCCGAGCGCGGCCGTTCGCGCCTGCCACCATGCGACCAGCGTGGCGCGCTCCTGCGCGTCGGCGAGTGAACTGGAAAGCGTCATGTGAAATCGGAATTCGTCGAACACGTACGGATAACCCCATTCGATCAGCAACGCGCGTTGCCGTTCGCTGAGCGGGGCCGCCAAACGGCGTGCCAGATCGGCCGCGGACTGCCGCGCGCGCAAGGCATCGAGCGTTTGCAGCGCGCTCGTGGCCACGTCGCGGATGCTGGCTTCGCCTTGCGCATCGGCGGGCCGCAATGCCACGAAATCGCCGAGCGTCGCGGCTTCCACCGGCAACGCGAATGCGCTTTGGTTCCGCGCCCACTCACGCGTGGCTTGCAATACGTGTGCCTGCGTCACGCCGTCGGCGAGTCGAAACGGCGCGACCAATGTGCCGTGCCAACCATAGCGGCGCGGCGCTTCGGTGAGTTCTGCGAGTGGACGCGACAACTCGGGAGGTTGAGGAGATTCGCAGCGCTCGCCGCTTTCCGCGTCGCGCGCGAGCCACGCCGAGCCGGCCTGCCACCACGCCGATTCACGCGACGGCGCGTAATACACAGCGAAACGAGCTTCGGCACCCCATGCGGCGCCGCTCATAAGTCGTGCTCCACCAGCAGTTGCACACGGTCCGCGGCAAAGTGCGTGAAGCCGTATTTGACCGGCGTGCCTTGCAGATCGACATCGACGTTTTCGACCCACAGCACCGGTTGCTGACGGTTGATATTCAAACGCCGCGCCACCTCCGGCTCGGGCAGCACGCTGCCTATACGGCTCCACTTGCGCAGATAGTCGTTCACGCCGAATTCCGCCATGGCCTTGGTGATGCCGCCGGTGCGCTCCAGCACCTCCGGCAGGTCCGCGAAACGCACCGCGGGATACCAGTTGCGCGCGAACGTGAGCGGCACGCCGTCGGATTCATGCAGCGATTCGATCCGGTAGACCGACGCGCCGGCCCGCAGGCTCAACGCCTTCGCGACGCTCGGCTCGGCCTTCACGCGCGCGGCCGACAACATCGTGCCCGCCGCGGCGTGATGCTGCTGGCGCAAGTTTTCTGTAAACCGCGTGCGGCGGCCAATCGTATAGTCGATGGCGCCGGGCTGCACGAAGGTGCCGCGCCCCTGCTCGACGCTGACGAGGCCCAACGCCGCGAGACCCAGCATGGCCCGGCGCACGGTATGCCGGTTCACGTCGAAGCGTTTCGCGAGTTCGCCCTCGCTCGGCAGGCGCCCTTCTTCGCCGAAACCGCTGGCGGCGATCTCCGCCGCCAGGATCTGCTCGATCTGCCGCCACACGGCAACGCCCGCGCCGCGTTCGAGCATCGTGCCCGGCGTCGCGTTGTCGTTCGATGTCATGGTGCTGTCATTCCCTTGGGTTCAAATATTCTCTATGACGTGCATTGTAGTGCGCAAGCCGTGATGGAAATGTGAAACGGCCGGCATGCGCTACACGGCTCGACAAGCATACCCCTAAACGTCTAGACGTTTAGATGAATAGATGGTCAAATGTCTACTCGCTGGATCAACAGGAAATTCGATGAGTGCCACTTCCGCCTCGCCTTCCTCCGCTCCGCCACCGGCTGTCCGGCGCGCATGGATGGCCGTCCTGGCCCGCACGCCGCGCGCCGATCTCGAAGCCGCGCTCGAACGCGCACTGCGGGACATCCCCACTCCGACGTATGACTGGCTGCGCCCACCCGAGATCGGCCTTGCGATGGTGCGCGGGCGCGTCGGCGGCAGCGGCGATCCGTTCAATCTCGGCGAAGCCACGGTAACGCGCGCCACCTTGCGTCTGCGCGTGTCGGGCGACGCCGCCGCTGCTGTCGGCGTGGCGTGCCATCTGGGCCGCGACCGCCGCCGCGCCGAATTGGCTGCGTTCGCAGACGCGCTCCTGCAAATGCCTGAGCATCACGCCGTCTTGCATAAGCAACTGATCGAGCCGTTTGCCACGCAGCAGGCCGCGAAACGCGCCGGGCGGCAACAGGACGCCGCGGCCACGCGCGTCGAATTCTTTACGATGGTCCGGGGCGACTGATGGAAAACTCACAGATTGCATTGTCTACCGCGTTATCCACCTTAGCGCCGGGTTTCGCCGACCCGGTGCACGACACCCAGGCGGTGTTTCGCACCCTGCTCGACGCGCTGTCGCGGCCGGGCACGGTCGGCGTGATCGAGAACGTGCTGCCCGAAGGGCGGGCCACACGCGCCGAGCTCGCCGCCTTCGCCGCGCTGCTCGCGCTCTGCGACTACGCGACGCCCGTGTGGCTCGCGCAACCCGATACGGCACTGGGTTCGGCATTGCGCTTTCACACCGGCGCGCCGCTCGTCGACGAACCGGGCCAAGCCGCGTTTGCCTATATCCACGACGCAAGCGCGTTGCCGCCGCTGGAAAGCTTCGCGCTCGGCGCGGCGGAATCGCCCGAGCAATCGGTCACGCTGCTGATCCGCGTCGACGCGCTGACGGGCGGCGCGCCGATCGTGCTGAGCGGCCCCGGCATCCAGCACACGGCGACGATTGCGCCGGTCGGCCTGCCCGAGCATTTCTGGCGCGAACGCGCCGCGCTCGCGCCGCTCTTTCCTTGCGGCGTCGATTGTTATCTCGTCTGCGGCGCGCGCCTGATCGGCCTGCCGCGCACAACTCAAGCGAAGGTGAACTGATGTACGTTGCCGTCAAGGGTGGAGAACGCGCGATCGAAGCGTCGTGGCGTCTGCTCGACAAGGCACGCCGCGGTGACAGGCGGCTGGCCGAACTCAGCGTCGCGCAGATTCGCGAACAATTGCGCCTCGCAGTGGCGCGCGTGATGACCGAAGGCTCGGTCTACGATGAGGAACTCGCCGCGCTCGCGATCAAGCAAGCCGCCGGCGATCTGGTGGAAGCGATCTTCCTGCTGCGCGCCTATCGCACCACACTTCCGCGTTTCGGCTACACGCAGCCGATCGATACCGAAGCGATGCAGGTGGAGCGCCGCATTTCGGCGACCTTCAAGGACGTGCCCGGCGGGCAGTTGCTGGGCGCGACGTACGATTACACGCAGCGTCTGCTGGATTTCGCGTTGCTCGCTGAAAGCGATGGGGCTGTTAGCGTAGCGCCGTCACCTTCGAATCAAGTCGCCGCAGTGGAAACGGAAGCGATGCCGCGCGTCGTCAGTCTGCTCGACAAGGAAGGGTTGATCGAACAGGAACGTCCCACGCCGAATGCGCCTGAACCCGGCGATCTGTCGCGCGAGCCGCTCGCCTTTCCCGCGAGCCGCGCCACACGCCTGCAAAATCTCGCGCGCGGCGACGAAGGTTTCCTACTCGCGATGGGTTACGCGACGCAGCGCGGCTATGCGCACTCCCATCCGTTCGCGGGCGAGATCCGCTTCGGTACGATCGCCGTGGAAATGGAACTCGACGAACTAGGCGAAGCGGTCGAAATCGGCGACATCGACATTACCGAATGCCAGATGATCAACCAGTTCGCCGGCAGCGGCGCGGTGCCGCCAACCTTCACGCAAGGCTACGGTCTCGCGTTCGGCCACTCGGAGCGCAAGGCGATGGCGATGGCGCTTGTCGACCGCGCGTTGCGCGCCGAAGAACTCGGCGAAACGCTTGCCTCGCCGACGCAGGACATCGAATTCATGCTCTCGCATAGCGATAACGTCGAAGCGTCCGGTTTCGTGCAGCACCTGAAGCTGCCGCACTATGTCGACTTCCAATCGGAGCTGGAACTCGTGCGCCGTTTGCGTGCGCAGCACGCCATGCAGAGTGAGGACCAACCCAACGCTCAGCAGGAGCAGGCAGCATGAACGCGCCCGACACATCTCTCGCCACCGCGTCCACCGCGTCATACGACAGCGCTGCCGACGGCTACAACTTCGCGTACCTCGACGAACAGACCAAGCGCATGCTGCGGCGCGCCTTGCTCAAGGCCGTCGCCGTGCCGGGTTATCAGGTGCCGTTCGCCTCGCGTGAAATGCCGCTGCCGTTCGGCTGGGGCACCGGCGGCATTCAGGTGACCGCGGCGATCATCGGCAAACACGACACGCTGAAGGTGATCGATCAGGGCTCCGACGAAACCACCAACGCGGTCAACATCCGCCGCTTCTTCGCGCGCACCACCGGCGTGGCGACCACGCGCCGCACGGTCGACGCGACGATCATCCAGACCCGTCACCGCATTCCCGAAGCGCCGCTCACCGACAAGCAGATTCTCGTCTATCAGGTGCCGATGCCCGAGCCGCTGTTTCGACTCGAACCGCGGGTCGCCGAATGCAAGAAGCTGCATGCGCTCGCCGACTACGGTCTGATCAGCGTGAAGCTTTACGAGGATATCGTGCATCACGGCAGCATCGCGACCACCTACGACTATCCCGTGATCGTCAACCATCGCTACCTCGCCTCGCCCTCGCCGATTCCGAAGTTCGACAATCCGAAGATGCATATGAACCCCGCGCTGCAATTGTTCGGCGCCGGCCGCGAACGGCGCATTCACGCAATTCCGCCGTACACGCCGGTGCGCAGCCTCGACTTCGACGATCACCCGTTCGAAGTGCAGAAGTGGCAGCACGCGTGCGCGCTGTGCGGATCGACGGAGAGCTTTCTCGACGAAATGATCGTGGACGACGCCGGCAAACGCATGTTCGTCTGCTCCGATAGCGACTACTGCCACGAACGCCGCGGCGACGCGGATCTCGATCTGCCGGCACGCGAAGCACGCAAAGGAGAGCCCGCATGACGCCGCTTCTGAGCGCCCGCTCGCTCACCAAACAATACGGCGGCCGCAACGGCTGCAGAAACGTCAGCTTCGATCTGTATCCGGGCGAAGTGTTGTGCATTGTCGGTGAATCCGGCTCGGGCAAGACCACACTGCTCAACACGCTCGCGCTCAAAACCGCGGCCGACAGCGGCTCGCTTCACTACACGGCCACGCATGGCGACCAGCTCGATCTGCTCGCGTTGTCCGAACCGCGCCGCCGCTTGCTGATGCGCACCGAGTGGGGCTTCGTCCAGCAGAATCCGCGCGACGGACTGCGCAGCGGCGTCTCGGCCGGCGCGAATATCGGCGAGCCGTTGATGGCCGTCGGCGCGCGTCACTATGGCGATATCCGTTACGCGGCCACGCAGTGGATGGAGCGCGTCGAACTCGACGCTTCGCGCATCGACGAATTTCCCGCTGCGTTTTCGGGCGGCATGCAGCAGCGCTTGCAGATCGCGCGCAATCTCGTCACCAGTCCGCGGCTCGTCTTCATGGACGAACCCACCGCCGGTCTCGACGTGTCGGTGCAGGCGCGTCTGCTCGATCTGCTGCGCACGCTGACATCCACGCTGCATCTGTCGGTGCTGATCGTCACGCACGATATCGGCGTCGCGCGTTTGCTCGCGCATCGGTTGATGGTGATGCAGGGTGGCGAAGTCGTCGAGGCGGGCCTGACGGATCAGGTGCTCGACGATCCGCAGCACCCATACACGCAAACGCTGGTTTCCTCGGTTCTGCCGGTTTGAGGCTCACAATGCGATCCATTGAAACAAGCAGTGAAGCGCGCGCCGGCGAGCGCGCGTTCATCGACAACGCGGCGCTGATGCTGCGCGCGGTCGGCATCGGTAAGACGTTTATCTTGCATGGCCAGGGCGGCGTGCAGATCGAAGCGCTCGCGGGCGTCTCGCTCGAAGTCGAGCGCGGCGAGTGCGTGGTGTTGGTCGGACCGTCGGGCGCGGGCAAGAGCACGCTGCTGCGCTGCCTGTACGGCAATTACCTGGCAAGCCGCGGCTCGATTGCGATTCGCGATGCGGCGAATGACGGCCAGCCCGTGTCGATCACCGGCGCCGAACCGCACGACGTGTTGCGCCTGCGCCGTGGCGTGGTCGGTTACGTGAGCCAGTTTTTGCGCGTGATTCCGCGCGTGCCGACGCTCACGCTCGTCGCCGAACCGCTACTCTCGCGCGGCGTCCCTGAAGACGAAGCGCGCTCGCGCGCCGCCGCGCTGCTGGCCAGATTGAATGTGCCGGAACGTCTGTGGTCGCTCGCGCCCGCCACGTTCTCCGGCGGCGAACAGCAGCGCGTGAATATCGCGCGTGGTCTGATCGCGGAGCATCCGCTACTGTTGCTCGATGAACCGACGGCCTCGCTCGACGCGGAAAACCGCGACGTGGTCGCCGATCTGATCGTCGAAGCGCGCGAGCGCGGCGCGGCGATCGTCGGGATCTTTCACGACGAAGATACGCGCAGCAAGGTGGCCACGCGCCGCCTGGAACTGCAGCCGCCACTGCGTCACTAAGTGACACCAAACGGCACTACACTGACGCATGCGGCGTCAACACAGCAACCACACAGCCACACTCAAGTCTGACTGACTACGGAGCAAGTCGATGTTGATCAGGAACGCTCGCATCGTGACGCGAGACGAAGTATTCACCGGCGTGCTACGCGTCGAAGACGGCGTGCTTCGCGACGTCGAGCGCGGCACGACCAGCGCGCGCGAAGCCGAAGATTGGGACGGCGACTATCTGTTGCCCGGTCTGATCGAACTGCACACGGACAATCTCGAGAAGCATCTCGCGCCGCGTCCGGGCGTGCAATGGAATACGGATGCCGCCTTCGTGATCCACGACGCGCAAGTGGCCGCGGCCGGCATTACCACCGTGTTCGATGCGCTTGCCATCGGCTCGCGCACGAACGTGGGACTGCGGGGCCGCGACTTGCAGACGCAATGCGCGGCATCGCTCACACGGTTTTCCGAGCGCAAGCTGCTGCGCGCCGAACACTTCCTGCATCTGCGCTGTGAAATCGCCACCGCCGACGTCGTGGAAGTGTTCGACTCGCTGTGCGCGCATCCGTTGCTGCGGCTCGCCTCGGTGATGGATCACACGCCGGGTCAGCGTCAGTGGCACGACCGCGAGCAATGGCGCCGCTTCCAGGAACGCAACGGCAAGCTGAGCGACGAACACGTCGCGACCGCGCTGGCCGAACTGTCGGTCGAACAGGCGCGTTACGCCGATGCGCACCGCCGCGAGATCGTCGCGCGCTGCAACCGCCTCGGCATTCCGGTGGCGAGCCACGACGACACGCTGATCGAACACGTCGAGCAGGCCAAGGAGGAAGGCATCGTGCTCGCCGAATTCCCGACCACCCGCATCGCCGCCGAGGCCGCGCGCGCACACGGCATTTCGACCATCATGGGCGCGCCGAACATCGTGCGCGGCGGCTCGCATTCGGGCAACGTCTCGGCGCTCGAACTGGCGCGAGCCGGCTTGCTCGATATCCTGTCGTCGGATTACGTGCCGTCGAGCCTGATGACCGCCGTGTTCGAACTGGTCGACAAAGCCGGCTGGACCTTGCCGCGAGCGATGGCGACGGTCTCCGCCGAACCGGCGCGCACCGCCGGTTTGCACGACCGCGGCGCGATCGAAGCGGGTTTGCGCGGGGACTTCGTGCGCGTGACGATGCTCGATAAGCTGCCGGTGCCGCGCGCGACGTATCGCGGCGGGGCACGGATCGTTTGAAGGCTTTTTTATAGGGCTTTTATTGCTCGCCGGGCTCGCGATGCGCGGCTCGCGAGCATCCTCATGGCGTGGACGGCAGTTGCCCCCACGCCACCAGCACCTTCTGAATCCCACGCGCATACGCATCGCGCTGCTTTGGCGTTTCCGAGTGGTAAGCGCCGATCGCGCGCCACGTATTGCCGTGCTTGACCATCTTCTGTTTCAGCAGCCAGGCGGCCACGTACACGTTCACGCACGGATCGATCAGCGCGCGATGCGGCACGCCTTCGCGCGCGAGGTCGTCGAAGTGAATCGAGTTGATCTGCAGCTGACCCACGTCGATCGAACCATTTGCGTTCTGGCGTATCGCGCCCGCGTCGCCCTTCGATTCGTACCACGCAAGCGCGCGCAGCACCCATGGGTTGACGCCCTGATACGCCGCGGCTTCGTTGAAGCAATCGTCGGCTGCTTGCGCGACGCCGCACACCGACAGGCAGGCGAGCGCAATAAGGAAGATCTTCAAGGACATGACGCATCCTTCCGCTAGTTAGTGATAAAGAGTGGCGAGCGTCGGGTCGCCGCCCGATTTACTGGCCAACGCCTGATCGATCTGTCGTTGCACGGAGTCGAGATAGGCACGCGAGGCGTCGGACACGACGATGCGCACGACCGGGCCCGGCGGACTTCTGCGCTCCTGCGTCTGAGCCGCCCCATGCGGCTTCTTTCGACGCGTAGCCGGTTTGAGCGGCAAGTCGTCGTCGGTTGCGGGCGGAGGCGGAAGCATGGCGAGCGACGGCAACGGCGGATAAACCTTGTCCGCCGCGGCGGGAAATGCTGCGGGAAATGCGCCGGCGGATTGCAGGTCCGCGCCCGGCTGGCCGGCAAAGGCCGGCGCGCTCAGAAGCGCGGCCAGCGCCAGCAAAATGATGCGAACCGTCACGGTGCCCTCCATCATTGAACCGTCCTGATCGACACGCTATACGGCTGACCCAGTCCGGCGGTGCGGTTCTCGAAGTTCACGCGGGCCGTGCGCTGTGCGGGCACGCCCTTCCATACCGCCTGATTCAGGTACGCAAAATCCTGCCCCAGCGCGGTCACGAGAACGACCGTGGACTGCGGCTGCGCGGCGGCCAACGCGCCCGCTTTGGCGAGCACGGCGCTGAGTTGCGGATCGCGCGCGCCGAGCGCGTCGGGCGGAATGTCGAAACTGATCACCTCGTTCGGCGCCTTGTCCGTATGGGCCGCAGTCGGCGGAGGCATCTGGGCGCACCCGGCGAACGCGAAAACGGCAGCCAACAACCCTATCTGTCGCTTCACGGCAATCTCCCGTCAAATCCGTTGCTATATCGGAGTTTTCGGCAGGCCCGCGGCAAAGTTGATATGGCAGAAACGCTTCGCCGAAAATCAAAAAGACTTGCCTCAAGATCGGCGCAAACGATTGCTTCGACGCTCGGCAAAGCGAGGATCGAGGCAAAGTTGCCTCGCGGTTTTGCTCGGGAGAGAGCAGCAGGCGGTGCGATCAGAAAGCAATTAGAAAGCAACCGGCAAGCAACCGGCAAGCAACCGGCAAGCAACCGGCAAAGCTGGGCGCGCAGCTCAAGCGTAACAGCCGCATCAGGCCATTGGCTTGGCCTCGCGCCCTTCCGTTGCGCCTACGTCTGCCTGCGCGTGCGCCTGCTCGAGCTGTTCGCGTCGGCGCATTTCGAGCACGACGTGATAGCGCATATAGGCGCAGCGTCCGCCGGATTTGGCCGCGTACATCGCGGCGTCGGCGTTGAGCAGCAACTCCTCGGCCGTGCCGCTGTCGTCGGGGAACTGGCTGATGCCGATGCTCGCGCCCACCGTCATGCCCTGCCCGTCCACGCGGAGTTCCTCGTTCAACGTCGCCATGATCCGCGAGGCAATCGCGGGCGCCGCCTCCGCCGAGCGCGGCCCCTCGATCAGCACGATGAACTCGTCGCCGCCCAGACGCGCCACCACATCCGCGGAACAGAGCACCTGCTTCAAGCGGCGCGCCACCGCGACGAGCACCTTGTCGCCGACGGCATGGCCGAACTGGTCGTTGATCTGCTTGAAGCGGTCCAGGTCGACGAACAGCACGGCCAACCCTTCCTCGCGCCGCGTCGCTTCGTCGATTGCGCTTTCGAGCTTCTCCATGAACAGCACGCGGTTCGGCAGTCCGGTCAGCACGTCGTGCGTGGCGAGATGCACGAGCTCGCGTTGCTTGGTGTGCAACACGTCCATCTGCGATTTGATTTCGCGGCGCAGCCGGTCGAAGCAGCGCGCCAGCACACCGATCTCGTCGGTCCGTTTGAGCGGCAGCGTTTCCATGGCGTGCTCGGCGAACAGATGCGTCGCAGCGTACGCGAGAATGTGCAGCGGCTTGGTCAGCGCGCGCGCGAACAGAACCGCAAGGAACAGCGCCAGCACGCTGAAAATCAGCACCATGCGCACGATTCTGTTGCCAAGCAGATTCGCGCCGGACAGGACGTCTTCGAGCGGCTTGGCGAGGCCGAGCACGATGAAGCGGTTGCCCTCCAGATCGCCGAACGGCCTGCGCACGAAAGCGAGCACCTGGCCGGCGGCCTGCCGTGGCCGCCCAAGGCCGTTGACCAGCACCTCGCTTTGCGTCTGCTCGAACAGCGGCTTGGTGACGGAGAAACTGTCCTGCATCAGCACGCGCCGGCCGCGATCGAAGCCGAAGGTTTTCGACGCATCCGGATTAACGAGGAAATCGCCCCACTCGTTAGCCAGATAGACCTGATAGTCGCTCGGCAAATCGCTTTGCAGGCGCTTGAACAAACCCGCCAGATCGATGTCGATCACGATCACGCCCACCACCGCGCCATTGGCGTTCGACACCGGCGTGCCGACCCGCAAGGTCGGCTTGCCCTCCGCGGCATGCGTGCCGTACTCGTGGTTGACCGAGATCGGCGAGGTGTAGATGCGGCCCGGCGAAAACGCCAGCGTGTCGAACACGTACGCGAACTGGCCTTTCTCCTGCAGCTTGTTGCCTTCGACGCGCACGAGGCCGTCGGCGTCGCGGTCGAAGCGCACCAGTTCGAGTCCATAGTGCTGGCGCGTGATCAGACGGACTTGCAGGTACTCGGGGTGATGCACCATGAAACTGGAATACACCTGCGCCAGCCGTTCGCGCGCCACGTTCGGGCCGATACCGTCGTCGGTCTGCGCGACCTCCGCCGTGGACGGCATGCTCGCGAGCACGAGCGCGTCGGCGGCGACATCGTCGATCGAGGTGGAAAAGCGCTGGCCGAGCAATTCCGTCGACGTAAGCAGGCTGCGCTCGGCTTCGTTCACGAGCATCGTGCGGTTGGCGCGATACGCGTAATAGCCGGTCGCGCCGGACGCGAGCACGCCGATGCACGCAAGCAGCACGGATAGTTTGAAGGTCAGCCCCGGGCGTATCATCAAAAACGCTCCGACCGGTCCCCGGACACGATTCTGGCCCACAGGTCCTCGCGCCGCTGAATATCTTCGACCGGACCGATCCACACGATGCGCGCGTTATCGCTATTTTCCGCGGGCGCCGTCAACGTGTTGGCGAGTCCCTGGCGTTGCGTCAGCAAGGCGCTCACGTCCGGTTCGAGCATGTAATTGATCCACGCGAGCGCCAGCGGCTGATCGGCCGCCGCGCGTGTCATCGACCAGCAATCCAGCCACGCGAGCGCGCCTTCGTCGGGAATCACGTAGCCGACGTCGGCGCCCGCGCGGCGCAGCAATTCGACCTGCTGGGTGCCGTAGTTGCCGAACATCAGCGCAGCCTTGTGCTGGATGAAAAACGCGGTCGCCTCCTCGGGCAACGTGTAATAGGTCAACAGATTGCGGCGCAGATCGACGAGCTTGTGCGCGATCGCGCGCATCTGCGCGGCATCGAGTTGAAAAGGATGGGGATAGCCGAGCGCCAGCGCCGTGAACGAGAAATTGTGCTGCGCGCTGTTGAAGTCGAGCACCTTGCCGCGGTAGCGCGGATTCCACAATTCGCGCATGGAGCGCGGCGCCACGGCGACCTGCTTGCGGTCGTAGATCAGGCCCATCGACGAATACGTGAACGGAATGGCGTACGCCTTGCCGCCCGACGTGATGCCGCCGATCGACGCGAGCGCCTGAAAGCGCGGCAATTGTTTTTTGGTGTTCGGCAAGCTGGCGAGATCGAGCGGCGCCAGCAGATTCGCCTGCGTGTAGCGCTGGATTTCCGCGGTATTGGCGGCGAGCACATCGAACGGCGGCGCATGTTTGGCGTGCATCTGCGCCCACAGCGCCTCGTCGGAATCGACCAGCGTCACTTCCACTTTGGCTTGATAACGCGCCTCGAAATTCTTGACGACGTCGGCGTCCGCGTAGCCGGGCCATGCCAGCACGCGCAGAATCTTTTCTTCGGCTTTAACCGGCGACGCCAAACAAACGCCCAGGCAGATAACCGCGCCAATCAGAAATGTTAAATATCCCGAACAAACGCCGCGACACGACAAACGCGCGCGCGCCAAGGCGGCAGCGATTCGTGAATGGAAGAATCGTTTACAAAAGCGCTTTTCATCTGCCGTCAACATCATGTGCATAACCAACACCGTTTAGCAGAAGGCCTTTCCGACGAGCGCAAACACGCGGACTCGATCCGCGGACGGGGTGCTCGGTGACTTTCTTCAGACAGATGCGCTCGATGCTGCGTGTAGCGGAGCGCGAGGAGCATCGATGATAGCGCTAAGGAAACCATTTTTGGTTTTTGGCTTAGCCAGAGTCGAAAAAATATCCGGTCGGACGTGATGCATCAAAGCCGCTCAACTGCATTTAACGGCACTTTATGCGGAAACTTTAACTCGCCGCCTATCGATTGAAACGCGCGCAAGCGCTGTAATAGCGCGCGATTGTCCGCGCTTAATAACGCCATTCGGAGATAGAGGGCCGTCTCTAAAGAACCCCGCGCCGGTGCCGATAAACTCTCTTGCCCAGTCCGCCGCCGGCGGTCGACGGCAGCGTCGCCGGATGTCGCGCGGCCTGTCTTGCGGGCAGTCGAAGAGTCGGACAAGAAACAGACAATGCGCTTGAGCAAAACAGAGTGGATGTGGGTGGCCGTCGCGGCCGGGTCGATTGGGTGCTTCGGCAGTTGGCTTCAGGGCGAAATGAACCGGGCCGCGCTCGCGCGCACTGAGCGCGAGACGCCGGACATGCGCGGCACCTGCGCGGGCATGTCCGCGCAGGAGGCGCAGATGATGGACAAAGGCGAACTGTGGTGCGGCGAGGTCGGCGCCGGGCGCGCGGATTCGCTGGGTAAGCAGTAAATAAGGAGTAAATGGCCGGTTTTTAGTCCGCCGCGCCCGAGTGGCTTGAATCGCGCGTCATTCGGCCGAACTGCAATACGGACGCAATTAGCCAACTTCATTACTACGCGATTACATGCGCAAGGCGAGCGGCCATTCCATCCAATACGCATCACGGCCGCTTTTGAATCTCCACCACACTTGGACCTTAAAAGCTATCCTCCCGCGCCATCCGGTGTTTCACTAGCTACCCAATCTTTTTGAACTGATAAGCTTGGCGCGCGCTGCTGGCCGCCCCGGCTGGCAGCTTCAACCCAAGCCCGGTCGTGAGTCGCGCCGGGTGACTCGCAGCGGTACAACCGCATGCGGGCGTATTTGAACTACACGAGGAGTTAAACAGTGAAAAAACTGCTAGCGGCTTTGACGGTTGCTCTGCTTGCTACCGTTTCGATTGGCGCACACGCTAAAGAGTGGTCGACCATCCGTTTCGGCGTTGACGCCAGCTATCCTCCGTTTGAGTCGAAGGGCTCGGACGGCAAGCTCGTTGGCTTCGACATCGACCTCGGCAATGAAATCTGCGCGCGCCTGAAGGCCAAGTGCGTGTGGGTCGAAAACGACTTCGACGGCATGATCCCGGCCCTGAAGGCGAAGAAGTTCGACGGCGTGCTGTCGTCGATGTCCATGACGCCGCAACGCGCCGAGCAGATCGCCTTCTCGAACAAGCTGTTCAACACGCCGACGCGCCTCGTCGCGAAGAAGGGTTCGGGCATCCTGCCGACGGCCGACTCGCTCAAGGGCAAGACGGTTGGCGTGGAACAAGGCACGATCCAGGAAACCTACGCGAAGACGTACTGGGAAGCGAAGGGCGCGAAGGTCGTGCCGTATCAGAACCAGGACCAGGTCTACGCCGACTTGCTGTCGGGCCGTCTGGACGCAGCGCTACAAGATGCGGTGCAAGCTGAAATCGGCTTCCTGAAGACGCCGCGCGGCGCCGGCTTCGACTTCGTCGGCAAGAACCTCGACGATCCGAAGATCCTCGGCAACGGCGCGGGCATCGGCATGCGCAAGGAAGACACCGATCTGAAGGCGAAGATCGACAAGGCGATCGCCGACATCATCAAGGACGGTACGTACAAGAAGCTCGAGAAGAAGTACTTCGACTTCGACGTGTACGGCAGCTAAGTTGCCAACTCAACCAGCCATGCGCGTCTGACGGCGCGCCTGCCGGTTTGCCGAAACGGGCTCCGCCACATGCGGAGCCCGTTTCATTTGCGGCGCCGCATAAAACCACACACTGCGTCATATCGGCTAAGATCGTGCGATCGAGGCGCCCGCAAGGCGCCACCCGCCGGCCCCGAGACTGACCGGCCGCCAAGCAAGTTTCCCCACTGTTATCAACGAGATAGCGCGGCACGCCCCACCTCGCCGCGGATTTGAAAACTATGCAAACCCAAACCCATCCGCTGATTGCCCCGACGCTCGGCACCGCCCGCAACCTCATGAGTTTCCACTACGGTCCCGGCGGCGGGCAGAAGATCTACATCCAGTCGTCGCTGCATGCCGACGAGTTGCCCGGCATGCTGGTGTCGTGGGCGCTGCGCCGCAAGCTGGCCGCGCTGGAAGCCGCCGGCAAGCTTCGCGGCGAAGTCGTGATCGTGCCGGTGGCCAATCCGATCGGCCTGAACCAGCACTTTCTCGGCCATCTGACGGGACGCTTCGAAACCAACACCGCGCAGAACTTCAACCGCAATTTCCACGATCTGTCGGCGCTGGTGCAGCCGGTGATCGAGTCGCGCCTGACCGACAACGTCGACGCCAACCGCACCGCCATCCGCACGGCCATGCGCGAGGCGCTCGATGCGCAACAGCCGGCAACCGAACTCGAATCGCAGCGCCTCGCACTGCAAAAGCTCTCGTACGACGCCGACATCGTGCTCGATCTGCACTGCGACTGGGAAGCCGCGATGCACCTCTACACGAATCCGGATCTATGGCCGGAAGTCGAGCCGCTCGCCTGCTACCTGGATGCCAAGGCCTCGCTGCTCGCGCTCAATTCGGTGGGCAACCCGTTCGATGAAATCCACAGCTTCTGCTGGTCGGATCTGCGTGGCCGCTACGGCGACCGCTTCCCGATTCCGAACGGCTCGATCTCGGTCACGATCGAACTGCGCGGCCAGCGCGAAGTGTCGTACGAGTACGCCGAGCACGATGCCCAGGCGATCATCGAATACCTGACCTCGCGTGGCGTGATCGACGGTACGGCCGCTCCGCTGCCGCCGCTCGAATTCGCCGCCACGCCGCTCGCCGGCGCCGAGCCGATCGTCGCGCCGATGAGCGGCGTGCTGGTGTATCGCTGCGAAGTGGGCACCTGGGTCGACGTGGGCCATGAGATCGCCGATATTGTCGATCCGCTGACGGAGCAAGTCGTCACGCTGAAGAGCAGCGTGGCCGGCGTGCTGTACGCACGGCATTTGACGCGCTTTGCGACGGCCGGCCTGGAGTTCGCGCGCATCGCCGGCGCGAAGGCGTTCCGCAGCGGCTCGCTGTTGAGCAACTAAAGCGCAACCGTGGACGGTGCCGCGTTGCCGCGCATTGCACCGGTAAAAGCTTGAGCCGAAAGACAAATCGCCCGCTGTTTCAGCGGGCGATCTGCTTTTGCACTCCGTGTGTCGAAGCCGCGCTCAGAAGGCCGGAATGATCGCGCCTTTGAATTGCGTATCGATGTACTTGCGCACTTCGTCCGACTCGTACGCCGCCACCAGCTTCTTCACCCACGGCTGATTGCGGTCCTGCTCGCGCACCGCGATCAGATTCGCGTACGGGCCTTTGAGGTCCTCGATCGCGATCGCGTCTTTGGTCGGCTGCAGGCCGGCCTTGACCGCGTAGTCGGTATTGATCGACGCCGCGTCGAGATCGCCGAGCGCGCGCGGCAATTGCGCGGCGTCGAGTTCGACCAGCTTGATCTTCTTCGGATTCTCGGCGACGTCGAGCGGCGTCGCGTTCACCCCGTTCGTGCCGACGCCCGGCTTGAGTTTGATCACGCCGTACTTCTGCAGAAGCAGCAGCGCACGGTTGCCGTTCGACGGATCGTTCTGGATGCCGACCTTCGCGCCTTCCGGCAAGTCCTTAAGCGACTTGAGTTTCTTCGAATAGAAGCCCATCGGCGACACATAGGTCAGGCCGACGTTGACGATCTTGTAGCCGCGCTGCTTGATCTGGCTGTCGAGAAACGGCTGGTGCTGAAAACCATTGGCGTCGAGATCGCCCGCGTCGAGCGCCGCGTTCGGCTGCACGTAGTCGTTGAATTCGATGACCTTGACGTTCAGACCTTCGCGCGCCGCCACTTTCGTCACGACCGTCCAGATTTGCGCGTCGGGACCGCTCATCGTGCCGATCTTGAGTTGTTTGTCGTCCGCGTGCGCGAACGTGGCCGTGAGCGAAATGGCCGCAATAGCGAGCAGGTTCTGGATGATTCTCCGGCGTTGCATGCGTTGCCCCACGTGTGATTTGTTGATAGGCGCGCATCGTCGCATGCGGCCGGGGCGCCCGAAACCAATCGTTTTTCACACGCTTATATGCACGATCCGGAAAAAGCTTATACGCGCATGGCCTGCGTGATTTGAGCGGGCGGCGCCATGTGAGTGTCGCGCCGGCGCGACAGATTTCAAAAATAACCCATGCTGTCACATACCTTACTCTGCGTTCCCTTAAATTTCGGGCCATCGCACGACCTGACCAAAGAGTTCGGCGCCGCGATCGCTTAATTTTTAATCGGAGAAAGTCTTGAACAAGAAAGTATTGACCGCCGCTACTCTCGCCGTCTTCGCCACCGCCGCCCACGCGCAAAGCAGCGTCACGCTGTATGGCTTGATCGATGCCGGTATCAGCTACGTGAACAACTCGAAGACCGCAACGGGTCACGACAACCTCTTCAAGTACGACGACGGCGTTTCGCAAGGCAGCCGTTGGGGCCTGCGCGGCACGGAAGATCTGGGTGGCGGCCTGAAGGCGCTGTTCGTCCTGGAAAGCGGCTTTAACAGCGGCAACGGCACGCTCGGCCAGGGTGGCGCGCTGTTCGGCCGTCAAGCTTATGTCGGTCTGTCGAAGGACGGCATCGGCTCGCTGACGTTCGGTCGCCAGTACTCGTTTTCGACGGACTATCTGGGCGGCAACTACTCGACCGGCGGCCAGACCGTCGCGGGTAACTACGCTTACCACATCAACGACGTCGACCAGTTGACGTCGAGCCGTATCAACAACGCAGTCAAGTTCAGCAGCGCGAATTTCGCGGGCCTGACCTTCGGCGCGATGTACGGCTTCTCGAACCAGGCAGGCGCATTTGCCGGCGCACCGACGGTCGGCACGACCGCCGGTTCGTCGCGTGCTTATAGCTTCGGCGTGAACTACGCCAACGGCCCGTTCAGCGTCGGCGCGGCTTACACGGACATCCGCTTCCCGGGTCAGGCAACGCCGGCCTTCTCGACGGCGATGGCCAACGTGACGACCGGCACGGTGCGCGATCTGCGCACGTTCGGCGTCGGCGGCCGTTACTCGATCGGCGCAGCGACGCTGTGGGCGTTGTACACGAACACGCGCTTCGAGCCGATCACGGGTGGTTCGACGACGTTCGCCGCCTATGAAGCAGGCGCGAAGTACGCGTTCACGCCGGCTCTGACGGCAGGCGCGGGCTACACGTACATGCACCTGAGCAACGCGAACACGGGCCACTGGAACCAGGTGGACCTGAGCGTCGACTACGCGCTGAGCAAGCGTACGGACGTGTATGCACTGGGTATCTACCAGATCGCTTCGGGCCACAACGCGGCAACGGGCGATGTGCAAGCGCAGATCGGTTCGAGCACGAGCTACTTCAACACGTCGGGCACGGGTTCGGACAACCAGTTGGCGTTCCGCGTCGGTATCCGTCACAAGTTCTAAGCGAGTCTCTCTCAGCGGGGAACGCGAGTTTCCTGCTGGACCGAGGTTCTTGAAAAACGCCCTGCGGGGCGTTTTTCTTTTTGGGCGAGTTCTTTTTTATCGGAGATCATTCGCCCCGTTGTTTTTGGCTTCCGATAAAGGCACGAGACCATGCACGAGCAGGTAAGGCCCGATGGGCTGGTCCTCGCCGACGATAACGGCGTATTGTTTACTGAAGCCGCGACGCTTGCCAGCCTCGCCGGCAGCGAACATTACGCACACGACAACAAGTGCGAACCTCGGAGCCTTCTCAAATGCAAACGACCCAATTATCCGACCCTGCGCTGGAATCGCACGCTGCACGCAGCGCGCGATCCGATAGCGAGCAGCATGTGCGGGAAGAACTGGCCGCGCTTTACCGGCTCGTCGCGCATTTCCGCATGACGGACATGATCGACACGCACATTACCGCGCGTCTGCCGAGCGCGCCGGGTGACCCGGCCTCCTTCCTGATCAATCGCTATGGCGTCCTGTTCCACGAGATGCGCGCTTCGGATCTGGTGAAGATCGATCATCAGGGCAAGGTCGTCGACGAGCGCGCGCAAACCGAGCCCGCATTGTTCCGCGTGAACGCCGCGGGTTTCACGATCCACTCGGCGATTCACGCCGCGCGGGACGACCTGCATTTCGTGATCCACACGCACACGGCCGCCGGAACCGCTGTATCCGCTCAGGAACAAGGGCTGCTGCCGATCAGCCAGCATGCGTTGAAGTTCTACGGCAAGCTCGGCTACCACGATTACGAAGGCATCGCGCTGGAACTCGGCGAACGCGAACGTCTGGTCCGCGATCTCGGCACCTGCAAGGCGATGATCCTGCGCAATCATGGATTGCTGGCCGCAGGCGCCACGGCCGCCGAAGCATTCCATGAGATCTACTTCCTCGAACGTGCCTGCCAGGCGCAGATTCAGGCGTTGGCCGGCGGCAGCGCCTTGCGCATCCCGCCGCGCGAAGTCTGTGAACTGACCGCGAGCCAGTTCGCTCGCGAGGATTCGGCGGAAATCGCGGAGCTGGCGTGGCAAGCCGCGCTCCGTCTGATCGACGACCCGAAATCCGATTACCGCAGCTAGCGCCATTCTCCCTTGCCGTTGCCTTTGTGCTCAGCGCCGATGCCCGGTCTGAGCGCCGCAACTCGCGCGCAGCATGGGTGAAGCCGGCTATCAGTGAGACGCAACAAAATCGTCGATCTTCGCGGCGGGCGAAAGCGCAAAAGACGCTCGCATGTCCCGAGCCTCGTCCACCGGCGAGCGGCCAAAAAACCGCTTGAATTCGCGGCTGAACTGCGACGGGCTCTCATAGCCGACTCGCGCCGACGCGGACGCGGCAGTCAAGCCGTCGCGGATCATCATGAGGCGCGCTTGATGAAGGCGCGTCGACTTGATGTACTGGATCGGAGAAGTCTGCGTGACGGCCCGAAAATTGGCGTGAAAAGCCGGCACGCTCATGCCGGCCTCGTCGGCGAGACGGCTGACATCGAGTGGCTCGGCAAAGTCCGTGTGGATCCGCCGCAGCGCCTTGGCCACCCTGCCGAAGCGGCCTTGATGGGCGAGCGCCGCTCGCATCGCCGCACCACGCTCCCCCACCAGGACCCGATAGCAGATTTCGCGCACGATTGACGGCCCGAGCACCTGGGCATCGAGCGGCGAGCTCAGCGCCCGTAGCAGGCGCAACGTAGCGTCGGCAAGATCGCCCTCCAGCGGCGTGGAGACGATCCCAAGCGGCGTGCCTTGCTGCTGGCACGCCGATTGATCGATCGCCAGAATCAGGTCGGTCAGATCGGTGAGATCAAGCCGCAGCGACACGGCCAGCATCGGCTCGGACTCGCTCGCCTCGGTTTCCGTCGAAAACGGCAGCGGTACCGACAGAACCAGGTAGTGCTGCGCATCGTAGACGTACACCTCTTCGCCCAGAAAGCCCAGCTTGCGCCCCTGGCACACGATCACGATGCTGGGTTCGTACAGCACGGGTGTGCGCCCCAGCGGCCGGTTCGAGCGCATGAACCGCACCGATTCCAGTGCGGACTGGGTGTACCCCTCATTCGGCGCCAGACGCCCAAGCAGGCTCACCATTCTTGTGGAAACCGGGTTGTCGGCAACGGTCACGAGAACTCCTTTTTTTGCGAGGTCAGGTTAAGCGATTCCGCCGGACTCGATCAACGGGCAACAGCCCACGTCGATAGGAATAGGCAATACCGCCATTGTCGCGTGTATTCGCACGCAGGTGGCCGGCTCATAAGATGGGTCATCGGTTGCACAGTGCTGCCGAAGGTCTCGAGAGAGACGCCGCCGCGATTGCCCTGCTTCGTGATGTACGGCCTTCGCGGCGCCCCTCGGACAAAACCTGCACGAACTATCGGAACGGAGAACGCACCATGACAACGCAAACCAACCAACCCAAGGTCATCCTCATCACCGGGGCAAGCAGCGGTGTCGGCGAAGCAACGGTTCGGCTGCTCGCCGCCCAGGGGCATCAGCTCGTGATCGGCGCACGGCGCACCGAACGACTCGCGGCGCTGGCCGAAACAATCCAGGCGAGCGGCGGCTCGGTTCATTATCGGGCACTCGACGTCACGTCCGCCGCCGACGTGAACGCTTTCGCCCAGTTCGCGCTGGACACCTTCGGCCGTATCGATGTGATCGTCAACAACGCCGGCGTGATGCCTTTGTCGCCTTTGAGCTCGCTCAAAGTGGACGAATGGAATCGCATGATCGACGTGAACGTGCGCGGCGTGTTGCACGGCATCGCCGCGGTACTGCCGACCATGGAGCGCCAGGGGTTCGGCCAGATCATCAATATGTCCTCGATTGGCGGGCTGGCCGTCACGCCGACGGCCGCTGTCTACTGCGCCACCAAATTCGCCGTGCGCGCCATCTCGGATGGCTTGCGGCAGGAAACCGACAAGATTCGCGTGACCGTGATCTGCCCGGGCGTCGTGGAGTCGGAGTTGGCCGATTCGATCTCCGACGAAACGGCGCGGGCCGCAATGCGTGACTTCCGCCGGATCGCGTTGACCTCCGACGCCATTGCGCGCGCAGTCGCCTATGCGATCGAGCAGCCGGCGGATGTCGACGTGAGCGAACTCGTCGTGCGTCCGACGGCCAGTCCCTTCTAACCATCCCCTTCCCCCAGGAGAAATTCATCATGACCTCATCTGCATCCACAGACCAAATGTTCGCCGGCAAGGTCGCCATCGTCACTGGCGCAGCTAGCGGCATCGGACTCGCCACCACCGAGCTACTGCACGGCCAAGGCGCCACCGTGATCGCCGTCGATCGTGGCGCCAATGTCGAAGCGTTGGCCCAGCCGGGGATCGTGCCGCTCATCGCCGACGTCGCGCATGAAGAAAGCGCGGTGCGTGCGGTGTCGACAGCGACAGAACGCTTTGGGCGGCTGGACATTCTGGTCAACAACGCGGCCATCATCATCAACAAGCCGGTCATTGACATGACGCTCGACGACTGGAACGGCATTCAGGCAGTCAATTCCACTGGCGCGTTCCTTTTCTCGCGCGAGGCAATGCGCGCGATGATGCCGGCGAAGACGGGCGCGATCGTCAACGTGGGTTCATATGCGTGTTATCAGGCGTTTCCGCTGATCGCCGCTTATGCGGCGTCGAAAGGCGCGCTCGCCCAGTTGACGCGCGCCATGTCGCTCGAGGCGATCGATCACGGCATTCGCGTCAATGCGGTCGGATCGGGCGATGCGGTGACGAACATCACGAACCACATCCACGAAGACGGGCCGGCTTTTCTCGCCGCGCATGGCAAGAGCGCGCCGATCAAACGGGCGGCCGATCCGCGGGAAATCGCCGAAGTGATCGCCTTCCTGGCTTCCGATAAAGCCAGCTATATCGTCGGCGCGGTGGTGATGGCCGATGGTGGAATGAGCGTGGCGCTCAAGTAATTCATGGCCGAGTTCCTTTAAACAATTGGCCTCCATTAATTTCGCATGACTGATCTATCAAAGGACATCATCATGAGCAAGTCTGCAAAAATCTGGTTTGTCACCGGCGCGTCGAAAGGCGTCGGCCAACGACTCGTGCGGCAACTCCTCGCGCGCGGCGATCGCGTCGCGGCGACCTCGCGAACCGTAGCGTCGCTGACCGAAGCGATCGGCCCGGCCTCCGGGCAGTTTCTTCCTCTGCAAGTGGATCTCACCAACGACCAGAGCGTGCGATCCGCTATCGCCAGGACGATTGAAACCTTCGGCAAGATCGATGTGGTCGTCAACAACGCCGGCTATGCGCAACAAGGCACCGTTGAAGGGCTTTCGGACGAGGAGCTTCGGCAAAACTTCGACATCAACCTGTTCGCCCCGCTGACGGTGCTGCGGCATGCGCTTCCGCACCTGCGTGCCCAGCGCGGCGGGCACGTGATCAATATCGCTTCGATTGTGGGTTTCCAGGGCGGCTACGCCGGCTGGGGCAGCTATGTGGCAAGCAAGTTCGCCATCGCCGGCCTGACGGAGTCGCTGGCCGCCGAGGTGGCCGAGTTCGGCATCAAGGCAACGGTGGTGTATCCGGGGCCGGTGCGCACGGAGTTTTTGTCGAGTGGCGCGCTAGCGGTGGCCAAACGGCAGATCGACGAATATACCGAGGCCAAGGCATCGCTCGATCTGCATCTCGGCACGCTGCACGGTCGTCAGGCAGGCGACCCGGACAAGCTGGCCCTGCTGATCATGCAGGCGGTGGACGTAACAGAGCCCCCGTTGCACCTGTTCGCCGGCAAGATTGCGAACGAACTGGCGGCGCAAAAGATCGCGGCGGTCCAGCACGATGTCGACGCCTGGAAAGGCTCTTCCGAAGCAACGGATTTCGTCGAGTAACTTCAAGCCTGAACACCTGGCGAAAAGTTGGAACCGGTGAACGTCGGTGAACGCGTATGACCGTTCACCGGACAGCTGAGTTGGCGATCCGCAGTTGGAAGGCGGCGCGACGGAAACGATTCGAGTCGCGCCGCCCTACATGGCGAAGCTCACCCGACCAGAAGCGTGGGTTTCAAGGAGACGGCATTCGCCAGATTGTAGAAGTTGGGAGAAGTGGCCATGACAGCGTCGTGGATTTCGGCGAACTGTTCCTTGGTACCGCTGCCCTTGATACGAACGGTATAACGCAGGCTCTCGTAACCGTTTGCCACCTTCGGGTCGAGCCCAAGAAATCCTCTAAGGTCGATGTCGCCCTCTGTTTCAATCTCGAGAGATTGGAGCGTGATTCCGCGAACAGCGCACTGCGCCACGTAACCCACCGTCATGCAAGCGTTCAGCGCCGCGATCAGATGCTCCTGAGGATTGGCGAACTGGTTCGAGCCGCCGAGTTCGAGAGGTTCATCGATATCGATCGTGAATCGACGCGACACGTCCTGCCCTCCGATCGCGAACCCCTTTACCTCGGAGTGACTCCGGGCCTGGCCCTTCCAGGTCGTGGCAACGCGCCAACTGGTGTTGGCTTTCGACGCATCGCCCTTGACGCCTTCGATCAGGGAGAACAGGTCGTCGACGTTGAGGCCGTTGACGATGTTAGTTTCATGGGTCTGTGCATTGGCATTCATGTTCCATCTCCTGGACAAACGTGGGTTGTTCAGCTTCAGAAAGTCTTATTGCAGGGTGGCGAGCGCAGTCTGGATGCGCATGGCCTGGTCTTCGGAAATAAGGCTATAAAGCACCTCCCTGAAATGAGGGTGACGTACACCCGAGTGGATGTATTGCCACCGGTAGGCCTCGAGGAAATTCGCTTCGATCGACAGCGTTTCCGCTTCATAGACCGCGCGGCCGCAGTTGGCCACGAAGTAACGCGCGTCGGCTACGGCCTGCGCCTGCAGAATGCCGTCGATCGCGACGACCAGTTCGATGAACTCGTCAACAGCCTTGTCGCGATCGTTAGCCGTGACAGTGGCGTCGTGACGTCCCCATTCGAGCTCGTCGAGAATGGCGTGTTGACTCTCCTCCTTCCAGTGGTAAAGGAATACATTCTTGAATAGTTCGGAAAGCTGACCGTCTGGATCAATGCTATGGCGATAGTGAAGCTGGGTGAACAGTTCGATATGCAGCGTCAGCGCCAGCACGGCCCAGGTGCTCTTGCCGAGGACCACGGCGGCAATGGCATCAGGGTCGACGTTGAAGCGATAGCCAGCGGGCAGCGTTTCACCGACCAGCATGTCGATGCGGCGAAACAGCGCCTGATGCTTAAGCTCCTCGTCGCTAAAGCGGACCAGCGCCTCGAGCGCCACCTGGTCGCCAAGCCAATAGTCACGGCTGACTTCCAGCACCTTGGCGTTGATGAAGCGCTCCACCAGTCCGAACACGTTGGCATACGTGCGTCCCTGAATCTGGCTGACAAAAAGCTTCTCGCTATCCGAGAGCGTGATGAAATTCGGAGCCAGCGAGAGTCCGTCTGGCAAATACTTCTGCGACGTGTCAAAGGTGCGGCCTCGAATCACGTCACGGTCGATGTCCCAGCTGACCATCTTTGAAGCGCGAATGCACCGCGCGTAACGATCGCGGTCGGTGAGTCGCGATACTGCATTCATAGCATTTCTCCCAATATGGATCGTCATGCGGCGGGGCCGTGAGCGTTCATCTACCGGCCTGAAGGCAGGCGGCTGACCTGGCATTCCGGTGGCTCAAATGTACGATTGGGAGACGCGAGGTTCTATGATCAGGTCGCCGTAAGATATGACTGAAACGCCTGATCAGATTCGACGCATGTGAAGGAACATTGCGTCGGGCATGGCACGGGGCACGCTGGCAATCTGGCCAATGGGCGCAATGAGGCACCGGTCAGGTCGCGCGCCCGCGGATGTTGTCGAGGTATGTAGGACCAGAGGTAACGGGAATTAGCGTGGTGGAAATGAAGACAGGCAATGCGAACCCGACCCGCTCTGACCGCGGCCTATTGATGGAAGCCGCGGCAAGCCGACTAATCATGCGGCTGGAGTGGCGTGCCCGCTATCGCCCATCGTCCGCGCATCGTCGTATTCCTGCGAGATGTCTTTGTTCGTGTAGTCACCCAGCCGCGAAGCGGCGATCAGGCTGAGCACCGAGCACACCAGCACATAGCCGGCGATCGCATAGCCCGAATGGTAGTAAGCGAAGAGCGCGGTCGCAATCAGCGGCGCGGGGCCGCCCGCAATGACCGAAGCCAACTGGTAGCCCATGGACGCCCCGCTGTAACGCAGCCGCCCCGTGAACGATTCGGCGATCAATGCAGCTTGCGGACCATACATCATTGAATGCGGTACCAGCGAGAGCACGATGGCCGCAAAGATCCACATTGGATTCCTGGTGTCGACCATGCCGAAATAGAGGAAGCCGAATACGCCGACAGCGGCGGCACCGATCATGTACATCCGCCGCCGCCCGATCAGATCGGACACATGGCCAAACAGCGGGATGGTGACGAATTCCAGCACGGAAGCCGCCAGCACCGCCGTCAGCAGCAGGTCGCGTGTCACGCCCAGTGTCGTGACGCCATAGGTGAAGACGAAGGCCGTGAAAATGTAGAACGGGGCCTGTTCCGCCATGCGCGCAAAGGCCGAGAGAAGGATGTCTTTCGGCTGGCGGCGCAATACCTCGAGCATCGGCGTCTTCTCGATCTTGTGTTCGGCGAGGAGCCGCGCGAAGATCGGCGTCTCGAGAATATTCAGGCGGATGTAGAGGCCGATCGCGACCAGTACGATGCTGAGAAAGAAGGGAACGCGCCAGCCCCACGTCAGGAAAGCACTGCCGGAGATCTCGCTCATGGCCAGCACGGCGAGATTGGCCAGGAACAGTCCCGCCGGCACCCCGAACTGCGGCCAGGAGGCGACGAAGCCGCGGTGCGCGTTGGTGCGTGCCCATTCCATCGACATCAGGACCGAGCCACCCCATTCGCCGCCGACGCCCACGCCCTGGATGAAACGCAGCACCGTGAGCGCGACGGCGCCCCAGATGCCGATCGTCGCATAGGTCGGAACAAAGGCCACGGCAAACGTGGCGAATCCCATCAGCAACAGCGTGACGATGAGCGTGGCTTTACGTCCGATGCGATCTCCGTAGTGGCCGAAAATAGCCGCGCCAACCGGCCTCGCTATAAAGCCGACGGCGTAAATCAGGAAAGCTTGCAGTGTGCCGACGAGTGGGTCTGATCCGGGAAAATACAGCTTCGCGAAAACCAGGCCGGTGACCGTACTGTAGAGGAAGAAGTCATACCATTCGATCGTAGTGCCAATCGTGCTGGCGATGACGGCGCGGCGTAACTGCCGCCGAGCGTCCTGATCGGAGAGGGGCGTCGCCCCGGATTGCGTGGCAGCCATTTGATCCCCCGAAAAAAAGGGCGATATTCCAGTATAGACCGTTTGCGCGATGGGAGATTCCGGTGGCGGCAGGTCAAGCGCACTGCCTACGTGATCTCGTGTGCGAGCGCAGCAATCGACCGTGCTAGGCTACGCGTAGCTATCGTCCCGCGTGGTAAATTCCGGCGTCAGGCAGGAAAAGAAACACCGAACGTTCACGTTGCCCGAATATCCGCGTCCGCTCGCTCGTTTAGTCAGAACGCAGGCGATATAAGGTGGATCGATGACCGACGTTAACCCGCGTATTGTCCGGCAGCGGCGCCTGTGCGTCGCCCTATGCGGCTGCGCCGCAGTGGCCGGGTGCATGGTCGGTCCTGACTACCGCTCTCCCCCCGCGCCCGCTACCGACACCTACACCGCCTCGCCGCTGCCCGAGCAGACGGCCTCTTCCCCGGGAGCCGCCGGCTTGCCGCAGCGCTTCGTGCCGGGACAGGACATTCCCGCCGCCTGGTGGGCGCTCTTTCATTGCGAGCCGCTCGACACGCTGATCCGTCAGGCTCTCGTCAACAGTCCGAACATCGCGGCGGCACAAGCGGCCCTGCGGCAGGCGCGCGAAAACTTCTCGGCGCAAGCGGGCGGCACCCTTCTGCCCAGCGTCGACGCGCAACTCGGCGCCACGCGCGAAAAATTCAACGGCGTCACATTCGGCGAGCCCGGACTCGTCGAGGAGTTCAATCTCTACAACGCATCGGTGAACGTGTCGTACAAACTCGACGTGTTCGGCGGCACCCGGCGCGCACTCGAAGCGGTGCACGCGCAAGTCGATTACCAGCGCTTCCAGTTGCAGGCGGCCTATCTCGCGATGTCGGCGAACATCGTGACCGCGGCCGTCAAGGAGGCGTCGCTGCGCGCCCAGATCGAGGCAACCGAGCAGATCGCCGCGCAAGAAGACGAGCAACTCGGCGTACTCGGCAAGCAGTTCGAACTTGGGGGCGTGGGCCGTACGACGGTGCTCGCGCAGCAGACCCTGTTGGCGCAGACCCGCGCTACGCTGCCGCCGCTGCAACAACAACTCGACCAGGTGCGTCACCAGCTCGCCGTGCTGGCCGGCAGACTGCCCAGCGACACCGCGTTGCCCGAATTCAGGCTCGAGATGTTTTCGTTACCCGAAACGCTGCCTGTCAGCCTGCCGTCGGCCCTGGTGCAACAGCGGCCCGACATTCTCGCCGCCGATGCCGTGCTGCATCAGGCCAGCGCGCAAATCGGCGTGGCCACCGCGGCGATGTATCCGCAGATCACGCTGTCGGCCAGCTACGGCGCCGAGGCTCTGACGCCGGCACAGGTGTTCAAGGCCGGCAGCACGATCTGGAGCATCGGCGCCGGCCTGCTGCAACCGGTCTTCCACGGCGGGCAACTGAGCGCGCAGAAGCGCGCAGCCGAGGCGGCGTACGAGCAGGCCGACGCGCAATATCGTGAAACGGTGCTGCTGGCGTTTCAGAACGTCGCGGACTCGCTGCGCGCGCTCGATCACGACGCGACCGGCCTGAAAGCGCAGACGGATGCCTGGCATGCCGCCAACGACTCGCTGGAACTCACGCGTGGGCAGTACCGCGTCGGCGGCGTGAGCTATCTATCGCTTCTCGATGCCCAACGCCAGTACCAGCAAACCGTGGTGAGCCTCGCTCAGGCTCAGGCAGCCCGCTACGCCGACACCGCGGCCCTCTTCCAGGCGCTCGGTGGCGGCTGGTGGAACGCCGCCGCGCCGGCCACCGCCGCGACCACGCATTGACGCATTGCCATAGCCCGACGGGACACTCGCTTCACCGCTCTTTGCAACACGCGCCGTCAGAAACGAAGGAACGAAAGGACGAACCGTCCGGCGCTTTCGCCCAATGCCGTGCAAGGACATCACGATGACCGAAAGAAAACCGCTGACAAAACGGATGGTGATCATGCTGATCTGTGTCGGCCTGCTGCTGGCCGCGCTCGTCGGCTTCAACGTGTTTCGCACGCATATGTTCGCCAAGTTCATGGCGGGCAACTCGGCGCCGCCCGCCACCGTCTCGGCAGTCGTCGCCGGTTATCAGCAATGGCAGCCGCAGCTTGCGGCGGTCGGCAGCCTGCGCGCCGTGCGCGGCGTCGATGTCACCACCGAAGTCGCGGGCCTCGTGCGCGAGGTGGCATTCAGTTCGGGACAGGAAGCGAAAGCCGGACAAGTGCTTGTCAGGCTCAACGCGGACAGCGACGTGGCGCTGCTCCAGTCGCTCCAGGCAGCCGCAGAACTCGCGCAGACGGTCTACACGCGCGACAAGGCGCAGTACGACATCAAGGCGATCGCCAAGGCGCAGCTCGACGCGGACGCCGCCGACCTCAAGGGCAAGAAGGCGCAAGTCGCGCAACAGGTTGCGCTTGTCGACAAGAAGATCATTCGCGCGCCGTTTGCGGGACGTCTCGGCATCACCACGATCAATCCGGGGCAGTACATCAATCCGGGCGATGCGATCGTCACGTTGCAGGCAATCGATCCGATCTACGCCGATTTCTACGTGCCACAGCAGCAGCTCGGCCAGCTCGCGATCGGCCAGACCATCGTGGTCGACACCAATGCCTACAGCGGGCAAACGTTCAAGGGCAAGATCCAGTCGGTCAGCCCGAAGGTCGACAGCACCACGCGCAACGTGCAGATCGAAGCCAGCGTGGACAACCACGAGCGCAAGCTGCTGCCGGGCATGTACGCGAACGTGAAGATCGACGCGGGCGCCGGACAGCGCTACCTGACGCTCCCGCAAACCGCGATCACTTACAACCCCTATGGCGCGACCGTGTTCATCGTCAAGCCGGGCACGCAACCCAATGCACAGGGCAAGGCGCTGCCCGTCGCGCAGCAGGTGTTCGTCACGCCTGGCCCGACGCGCGGCGATCAGGTCGCGATCCTCAAAGGCGTCGAGGCCGGCACGCAGGTCGTGACGAGCGGTCAGCTCAAGCTGAAGAACGGCACGCCGCTCGTCATCAACAACAGCGTGCAGCCGTCGGACAATCCGAACCCGGCGCCCCAGGAACAATAGAGAGACCGCGCGATGACCTTCACCGATCTCTTTATCCGCCGGCCCGTGCTTGCCTCGGTCGTCAGCCTGCTGATCCTCGTGCTCGGGTTGCGCTCGCTGGCCGCGCTGAAAGTCAGCCAGTATCCGCAGACCGAAAACGCCATCGTGACGATCACCACGGCCTACTACGGGGCGAGCGCCGACACCATCGCCGGCTTCATCACACAGCCGCTCGAGTCGGCGATTGCCCAGGCGCAAGGCATCGACTACATGTCGTCGACGAGCAGCACCGGCGTGTCGACCATTATCGCAACGCTGCGCCTGAACTACGACGCGAACCGCGCGCTGACCGAGATCAATACGCAGATCGGCTCGGTGCGCAACCAGTTGCCGCCGCAGGCGCAGCAGCCGGTGCTGACGATACAGACCGGGCAGACCACCGACGCGATGTACATGGGCTTTTACAGCGACGTGCTGCCGAGCAACAACGTCACGGACTACCTGTTACGCGTCATCAAGCCCAAGCTCGATTCGATCGAAGGCGTGCAGACGGCTGAAATCCTCGGCGGCCGGCAGTTCGCGTTGCGCGCGTGGCTCGACGCGACGCGGCTCGCCGCCCACGGCGTGACGGCAGCCGACGTCTTCACGGCGCTCGGCAACAACAACTATCTCGCGACGCTCGGCACGACCAAGGGGCAAATGGTCAGCGTCGATCTGAACGCGGGCACGGACCTGCATACCGTCGACGACTTCAAGCAACTCGTCGTCAAACAGAAGAACGGCGCGATCGTGCGCCTCGAAGACGTCGCGAACGTCGTGCTCGGCGCCGACAGCTACGACTTCAATGTCGCGTTCAGCGGCAAGCGTTCGGTGTTCATCGGCATCAAGGTCGCGCCGGACGCCAACATTCTCGATGTCGCCAAGCGCGTGAAGGCCATCTTTCCGGGGCTGCAGAAGCAGTTCCCGACCGGCATGACGGGCGAGATCGTTTATGACGCAACCGATTTCATCAACACCGCGATCGTCGAAGTCATCAAGACGCTGGTCGAGGCGCTGCTGATCGTCACCGCGGTGATTTTCCTGTTCCTCGGCAGCTTGCGCGCGGTCGTCGTGCCGCTGATCGCAATGCCGTTGTCGCTCATCGGCACGTTCTTCGTGATGCAGTTTCTCGGCTATTCGATCAATCTGCTGACACTGCTCGCGCTCGTGCTCGCGATCGGGCTCGTGGTGGACGACGCGATCATCGTCGTCGAGAACGTCGATCGCCACATGAAGGAGGAAGGCAAGGCGCCATTCGAGGCCGCGCTGATCGCCGCGCGCGAACTCGGCGGCCCGATCCTCGCGATGACCGTCGTGCTGATCGCCGTGTATGCGCCGATCGGTTTTCAGGGCGGCCTGACCGGCGCCCTCTTCACCGAGTTCGCGTTCTCGCTGGCCGGCGCGGTGACGGTGTCCGGCGTGATCGCGCTCACGTTGTCGCCGATGATGTGCTCGCGCTTCTTTCGCGCGGACCAGGAGTCGGGACGCTTCGCGCGCTTCGTCGACCGCCAGTTCGAACGCCTTCATCGTGGCTACGGCCGTCTGTTGCACGCGACGCTCGACACCTGGCCCGTATTCACCGTGATGGGCGCGCTGCTGCTCGGCGGAACGGTCTACCTGTTCATGACGTCGAAATCGGAACTCGCGCCGCAGGAGGATCAGGGCATCGTACTGTCGCAGATCCAGGGGCCGCCGAACGCGACCATCCAGCAGATGCAGACGTACGCGGACCAGGTATTCGACATATCCAAGGCCTTGCCTGAATACTCGCAGATGTTCCAGCTCACGGGCTCACCGACACTCAACCAGGGAATCGGCGGGGTGCTGTTCAAGACATGGGATCAGCGCAGCAAGGGCGCGACCGCGTTGCAACAGGAATTGCAGCAGAAATGGAATGAGATTGCCGGGGCACGTGTCGCGGCATTCCAGTTTCCGCCGCTGCCGGGCTCGCAGGGCTTGCCGGTGCAGTTCGTCATCAGCACGACCGAGCCTTTCGAGAACCTCAACGAGGTATCGCAGGCAGTTCTGCAACAAGCCCGCGCGAGCGGGATGTTTTTCTTCGTCGACAGCGATCTCAAGCTCGACAAGCCGGAAGCCACGCTCGTCGTCGACCGCGACAAGGTCGCCTCGCTCGGCCTCTCGCAGAGCGACGTCGGGCAGGCCCTCGGGTCGGCGCTCGGCGGCGGCTATGTCAACTACTTCTCGATCGCCGGGCGCTCGTACAAGGTGATTCCGCAGGTATTGCAGACCGACCGCCTGAATCCTTCACAGGTGCTCGATTACTACCTGCGCACGCCGGACGGCAGTGTCATGCCGGCTTCGACGATTGCGCATCTCGAACACAACGTCGTGCCGGAATCGATCAACCACTTCCAGCAACTCAACTCGGCGACGATCTCCGGCGTGATCGTGCCGGGCGTGTCACAAGGCGAGGTCCTCGACTTTCTGCGCAAGGCGACCGCACAGGCAGCACCAGCAGGCTATTCGGCGGACTACTCGGGGCAATCGCGGCAGTTCGTGCAGGAGTCCGGCGGTTTTGTCATCACGCTGATGTTCGCGACGATCATCGTGTTCCTTGCGCTCGCGGCCCAGTTCGAAAGTTTCCGCGACCCGATCGTGATTCTGATTTCGGTGCCGATGGCGCTCTTCGGCGCGCTGATCTTCATCAACATCGGCTTGACGACGCTGAACATCTACACGCAGGTCGGGCTCGTCACGCTGATGGGGCTCGTCAGCAAGCACGGCATTCTGATCGTCCAGTTCGCCAACGAACTGCAACATGCCGGCAGATCGAAGCGCGAAGCCCTGGAAGAGGCGGCCGGCGTGCGGCTGCGCCCGATTCTGATGACCACGGCGGCGATGGTGCTCGGCGTCCTGCCGCTCGTGGTCGCCTCCGGGGCAGGCGCCGCGGGCCGCAATGCGATGGGCCTCGTGATCTTCACGGGGCTGTCGATCGGTACGCTCTTCACGTTGTTCGTGGTGCCCGCGATGTATATGTTTCTCGCCGCCGATCATCATCAGGACGCCGGAGCGCCGAAGGCGGGTCAAGGCAATCCAGCCGATCACGCTTGACGCCAGGTTACTTCGGGCTCGGGAACCCAAGAGCGTCCGCCTTCGTTCTGAGCTCCGCGAAACGGCCGCCCACCGGGCTCACTGCCGTATCGGGGACGGTGCTTCCTGGCGTGACCTGGCTCTTGTCCAGTTCTCCGATGCCGGTCACGGCCGAAGCGCCGGTGGACGCCGACGCCGCGCACGCCGCGCCGAAAACACCCTGCGTGACGGCGATGGCAGGCGCGTCGGTACGTGGCGCGTCCGCCAGATCCAACGCATACGCGAGGTTGACCGTTCCCGGATCGCTTCCCCGCACGCCGAGCGGGTCGAGCCCGAAGCGCCAGGCAAGCAGTTGATGGATCGAACTAGGATCGAACGGATAGCGCGACACGCTGTTCGCCCGCACACGCGGTCCCAGCAGCACGCAAGGCACGCGAAACCCGAGCCGCCCGTCGTTGCCCAACGCGCTTTCGGCGGCCGACACCGTCCTTATCGGCGGCGCGACATGTTCCATGAAGCCGCCCCACTCGTCGTAGACGATGATCACGAGCGTCTTGCTCCAGTTCGGGCTGGTGCGCAGCGCATCGTAGATCTGCCCCAACAGCACCTGGCCGTTGCGGACGTCGGCATGCGGATGGTCGTCGTTCGACGTCCCCTGTGCTTCGCCGCCGAAACTCGGATCGACCATACAGAACGACGGCAAGGTGCCCGCGGCGGCATCGGTCAGGAAATCGGCAAACAACTTCGAACGGCCGACATAGCGGGTTCCGTAGAGCGCCGTGAACGGCACGTCGTGGAAGTAGTACGTCGACGAGATGTTCTTCGCGTCGAGACGGTCCCAGATGGTCGGCAATGACGAGGTGTCGAGCGTGTCGGAAAGGCGGTCCGTTTCACCGCTATGCAGGTAGACGCGATTCGGGTAGGTGTCGGCAAGAATGCCGCTCATGTAATAGTCGCAGACGGTGTATTGCGCGACAGCCCCCTGGTAGAACTCCAGATCCGTGGCCTGGAAATAGCCGATCGGCAGCAAGTCGCCAGGCGTGAGGCTGGTGGCCGGCGTCAGCAGGAAGCCGTTCATTGCGCCGTTTGCGAGGTGGGTGCGCCCGGCGTCGTACGCGTGATCCGGGTCCGCGTATGCGCAGCCCTGGAAGCCATAGGCCGCATTTGCCGTGAGCGCGAACGACGCGCGGGCCGTGCCGAACGCATCAGTCAACGTGCGCCCAGCCTGCGCGCTTTCGGCGTTCGGCACCCAGCCGAGCAGATGATCGAAGGAACGGTTTTCCATCGTGACGAGGACGATATGGTCGATGCCGGAAGTCGACGGATCGGGCAACGGAGGACGCGGAAGATTGGCGCGATCTGGCGGGATCGCTCCGATCGCAGGATTGGTCGACCCGCCTGACCCGGAGTTGCCGCCGCCACCTCCGCCGCAAGCCGACAACGCAATAGAACTTGCCAGCGCAGCGAGAATTTTCCGGCGTGCAGGATCAGGCGGATTGGTGGGCCGAGTGCTCATTTTGTTTGTCTCCAGGGTCGATGTGCAACTCGCGCGGCTGTATTCGTTCGTGCCGCCGCGCGACTCCGTCGACCGAAGTAGCATTTAACGTTCCCCTCCCCCGAGCGGATTCCGGCCGCGATGCCGACAGGCGAAATCACACGCATTCGCAGACGTGGATTGCAGCGCAGCGTGACTGGCCCTTGTGAGGCACCCGTCGATCCCCTGTGCCGCTCGTGCAACCAAAGCGGCCAAATGTTTGGCGTATCAGTGGTTAACATATGTTGCATTAAATATTTTTCTGGCAACATATGTATCAGATCGGCCGCGCACACGCGCAGAGACGGGTTCTTACCACGATGGGGAAATTGCTATGAAACACAGGCTGTTGATGGCCCTCGCGACTTTTGCCGTTGTTTCGACGACCGCCTCGGCGCAGGAGGCGCAGTCGACTCTGGCAAAAATCCAGAACGGAAATTCGATTTCGATCGGCCACCGCGAAACATCCGTGCCGTTTTCGTACGTTGATACGAATAATCAGGTGATCGGATTTTCCCAGGATATTTGCAACAGGATCATCGACGCGGTGAAGGCCAAGACTGGCCACCCCGATCTGCACGTCCGCTTCATACCGGTTACTTCGCAGAACCGCATTCCACTCGTGCAGAACGGCACAGTCGACCTCGAATGCGGGGTGACGACAAACCTGACGGCCCGGCAAAACCAGGTCGCGTTTTCCGACACGTTCTTCGTTGCCACGACGCGTCTCCTGACGCGCAAAGACTCCGGCATCAAGGATTTCGCCGACCTTGCCGGCAAGACCGTCGTGACCAACCAGGGAACCACGTCAGAACGTCTCCTCAGGAAAATGAACGAGGAGAAAAAGATGAACATGCAGATCATCAGCGCGAAAGATTACGGTGAAGGCCGTGTCACGCTCGAAACCGGCCGGGCCGTGGCCTACATGATGGACGACGTCCTGCTTGCCGGCGCGCGCTCGCTGACGGCCAAGCCCGCCGACTGGGTCATTGTGGGAACGCCTCAATCGTCCGAAGCGTATGGCTTCATGCTCCGCAAGGACGACCCGGAGTTCAGGAAGCTGGTCGACGACGTCATGATTCACGAGATGAAAAGCGGCGATATCAAAACCATGTACGACAAGTGGTTCATGAAGCCGGTACCGCCGAAAGGCATCAACTTTGACTTTCCCATGAGCGAGGGACTGGAAAAAATGTACGCAGCGCCGAACGACAAGGCGTTTGATTGAGACTGGGCAAAAAATCGACCACGCTGGTTCCGGGAACACCTAAACTGAGCTGGTGCGCTCGTCTGGACTACGTCGAACGCGTACCGTCCGCATTGGAGACACCATGACCACCAACTCAACTACTGAGAGTGCCGATAACGGCATCGTCACCTTTGCAAGCGCGCGCTCCGGTGCCGCAACAACCGAGCGCCTCCAACAGTTGATCCGGGAACGGGGGCTGATGCTTTTCAGCTGCATCGATTTCAGTGGCGACGCCGAGCGAGCCGGGCTCGCGCTAAGCTTCAGTCAACTCGTGATCTTCGGCAACCCCAAGGCTGGTACGCCATTGATGCAATGCGCGCCTACTGCTGCGCTGGATCTTCCGCTTAAGGTACTCGTCTGGGAGGATGCCGATGGCCGTACATGGTTGTCGTTCAACTCGATCGAGTATCTCCGCCAACGTCATGGACTTCCGGATGATTTGATGAAGCCGCTCAGTGGCGTGGTCGCTCTGGTCGAGGCAGCCGCTGCGCATTGACTAGGCGGAGAAAGACAATCCATCGCCCGCAGAACAGGCCTCCCACCAGCAATAACCATCGCGGCAGGCCCGGTCCGGGCGAGCCGATCGCAGCCCTGCGACAGAGCCTCTCCTGGCGGGTGCAATGACGAGATAGTCACCGCGAAGACTCTCATGCCTCCATCATGTTGGTTCAATAAAGATACCAGATATGATATGCTAGGGCATAGTCAAGCAGGATCAGCCATGAAACGCAAAAGTCTCGAAGGGAATCTCTGTGCGATCGCCCGGGCGCTCGATGAAATTGGCGACTGGTGGTCGCTGCTCATCATCCGCGATGCTACGGCCGGCATAGGCCGCTTCAGCGAGTTCCAGCGCAGCCTTGGAATCCCCAAAAATATCCTGTCGGCGCGTCTGAAATCAATGGTCGAACAGGGGGTAATGGAAATTGTCCCCGCCTCGGATGGCAGCGCATACCAGGAGTATGCACTGACCAGCAAAGGGGAGGCTTTGCTCCCCGTGCTTGTCGCGCTCGGTCAGTGGGGCGCTGAATATCTGTTCGAACCCGGGGAGCGCGGCTCCATCCCTTTGGATGCCAAGAAAAAGCGGCCTCTCAAGCGGCTAGCGATGGTGTCGGAAGACGGGCGCCATCTCCATCCGAAGGATGTCCTGGTGCCCCGCATCGTCTTCATGAACTAGCCGGCGGCGATGACCGCATCGGTTTAAAGAATGGACTCATCCAGACGCGTCAGAACGATTCCTTGAACGGCCGCAGGTCGATCTCGTGAGTCCACGCAGTGGGGTGTTGCAGATACAGTTGCCAGTAAGTCTCGGCAATAGCATCGATGTTCAACAGACCATCCGTTCCTCGCTGGGCAACGGCGTCTGGACGCAGGTTCTTCAGCCTGGCTCCGTTGATGCCACCATCGATCACCACATGAGCGACATGCAGGCCTTGTGGTCCGAATTCCCTCGCCATGCTCTGGCTTACCATGCGAAGTCCCGCCTTCGCCGCTGCAAAATGCGCGTAGCCGGGCTTTCCTCTCAAGCTACCTGACGCTCCGGTGAAGATGATCGTACCCTGGCGTTGAGGCAACATAAGGTTCGCCGCCTCTTTGCCGACCAGAAAACCGGCAAGACAGCCCACACGCCAAAAGTCCTCGAATTGAGCGCTGGACACTTCCTGAAACGGGATGTGCTGGTTGTTTCCGGCGTTGAAGACGACGACACTGGCTGGTGAGCGCCCGACACCAGGAGACGACGCCAGTTCGAATAGCCGCAGGACATCCTCTTCCTTCGTAGCATCCACCTGAACCGGCGTTCCATTTCCGTCAGCGAGGCCCGCCACTACCTGTTCGAGCTTGCTCATAGTACGGCCGCCCACTAGCACATGAAAGCCACCGTGCGCGAATCGGCGCGCAACTGCGGCGCCAAGGCCTTCCTCCGAGCCAACGCCCACCACTACTGCGGTTGGTTGCATCTTCATCTCCTGTCAAGTCAACACATCGAGCACAGCACGATCGAAAAGAGTTCGGCGTTCGTTACTAGCGTGAGAAGGGTATCCATCTCACGCGACGGCAGCCTGCGGATTCGTACGGCCGACGATGTAGACCATCACGACCGCAAGGGCCAGGATCAGGACACCGAGCCACATCGAACCGCGCAATCCAACGTTATTGACTACGATGCCTCCGGCCAGCGAGCCCAATCCTATCGACAGCTGGAACACGCTCGTGTTCATCGCCTGCGCGGCTTCAGGCGCATGCAAGGTAGCGTTATAGAGCCACAGCTGAGTTCCCACGGGAGCCATTCCCCACGAAAGAGCCCATATCAGCAACGCCGCGCCAGCGAAGATGGGGCTGGTTGCGAAGACGGCCATCGCAGCGAGAGACAACACGAAGATCCACACCGTGGCGACCACCGTGCTATGCAGGTTCCGTCCGGCGAAGGCACCGCCGGCAAAATTCCCGACGACAGTAGACACGCCGTACGCGAACAGCAGGCCGCTGACGATGGCGGCATCGAGATGAGTGATCTGTTCCAGGTAAGGCGTGACGAAAGTGTAGCCTGCGTACTGCCCGGCAACGATGAAGATCACGGTCAAGAAGATCGCCCGGATCTTTGGGTCCTTCAGCAAGCCAAAGAAGTCACTGACGCTTACCCCTTCTTTCATCTTGAGCGTCGGAAGAAAAACGAGCTGCAAGATGAAGCAAACAACGGCCAGGATGCTCGCGCCAAGAAATCCGTCACGCCAATCGGCATGAGCACCGATGTAGGAGCCGGCCGGAACTGCGATCACAGAACCGATCGATATGCCGGCGAACACGAGCGACGACGCCGCGTGCACCTTCTCCGGCGCAACAAGCTTCGCTGCCGCGGTAATGGAGATGGCCCAGAACCCACCTACCCCAATGCCGAGGATGATGCGGGCGATCAGTAGCGTCGCGAAGCTTCCGGCAGTCCACGACAATACGCTGGAAATGATGAGCAAGACCGTGAGACCAAGCAGGACGAGCTTGCGGTCGGCTTTGCCGATTGCAATCGCCGTTACCGGCGCGGCGATAAAGCCGAGTACCGCGGTGGCAGTGACCGCTAGCCCGGCTGTTCCTTCGGCCACGCCCAGATCGCGGGAGATTCCCGACAGCAACCCAACCGGCAGAAACTCGGTGACAACCAGCGAGAGCGCGCCAAGCGCAATGGCCAACACGCCAGGCCATGAATACTCCTGGGTGTTGTCGTCTGAAACGTGTTGTTGAAGTGACATTGCTCTCTTCCTCTAAGCTAAAAAATCACTGAAGCCAATCCAGCGTCGGATCGATTGCCTCTCGGTGCATGATCGATCAATTCGGTTTGATCTTATTGTATCTAGTCTTGTTATACAACCACAACGAGATGATTTTCGTGCATGACCATTATGCACGAAATAGATCTAATGTCCTTTAATTACCCCATTTTTCCACGGTTACCACCCTCCCAATCGACAACATACCATTCCAGAATTTCCCCTACGAACTGGTTGCGTTACTAAACCATTGTTGTTACGCTCCTCCACATGGTTTCATAACGAAACCAGATAACGGACCTCTTGCCAACGTGGCTCGGCCGTAAAATCACTTGGAGAAACACATGACTTCCAACCAGAACCGACTGTCGATCGACACTGTGACCCCCAGCTATTGGCGCGTGATCATCGAGAATCCGCCAATCAATCTCTACGACCCGGAGATGTTCGCGGAACTCAATGTCCTGATGGACAAGATCGACGCCGACCGTGATCTGAAGGTTGTTGTCTTTGAAAGTGCCAACCCCGACTACTTCGTTGCGCACTACGATCTCGATCGTGGCGAGGTCATCCCGGAACAACCGGGCGCCGCTGAATTTAGCGCGTGGCCGAAATTCGTCACCCGGCTGGCGCAATCGCGGGTCGTCAGCGTGGCCAAGCTTCGTGGGCGCGCCCGCGGCCACGGCTCGGAACTCGCCCTGGCATGCGACATGCGTTTCGCGTCGAAGGAAAAGGCCGTCCTCGCGCAGGTCGAAGTTGGCGTGGCGGTGGTCCCCGGCGGCGGCGCAACCGAATGGCTCTCCGCTCTGGCCGGTCGCTCACGCGCGCTGGAAATCATCTGCGGCGCGGACGATTTCGACGCGGACACCGCGGAGAAATATGGTTGGGTGAATCGCTCGATTCCTGACGCCGAGCTGGACGCTTTCGTCGATAACTTTGCCCGGCGTGTCGCGAGCTTCGAAAAGCGCGCGCTCGAACTGGCGAAGAAGCTCGTCAATGCCCGCGCCGGGATTCCGTCTGAAGCGGAGCGCTGGTCCTCGAATCAGGCCTTCATCGGCACGACCGCCTGGCCGGAAACGCAGGCTCTGATCGGCAAAATGTACGAGAAAGGTCTGCAGAAGGAAGGCGACTTCGAGCTTCGGCTGGGTCATCACGTCGGGCACGTGGCGCGATAAGCAAGCCTACGACTTCACGCCCGCAAGTGGCGCCATCGGTGGAATGGCGCCGCTTTGCATATGGGAATCCGGGATGTACGCCCGATCGTCTACGTAGCCCGTGACTAATGGTCGCCCAGGGAGCCTTACTTCCGAAGCGTGAAACGATAACGACTAGTTGCGACTAATTGCCAGCAGCGCTCGAAGATCGCCCGCACCATGCGGGCAGAAAAATCCAGTGATTGCAGGTTTGAGCCGACTGCGCACGCTCCCCTTGCGCAGTCAGCCTGTGAGCCGGCGAAAGGCCCCGTAACTTTCGACATTCGAAGTCTGGTACGCTGCGGCCTTTGCTACCGCTTGCATTCGACTCGATGGAAACCCCTTTCAATGATCGTGGCGTGTCGGTCACGCGCAACGCACTCTCGTCCGCCGGCCAGGTCTTTCCGCTGCGCGATATCGTGGACGTGCGGGTCGTCACCGTGCCGAAGAACAAGGTCTTGCCGCTCACGATTTCGCTGCTTGGACTCGCCGGCGCTATTGTCGGCGCGATATTGCGCTCGCCGGTCGGCATGGTGTGCGGCACGATGCTGGTCGTGGTCGGCTGGCTCACCTGGCTGACCCAGGACATCACGCATCGTCTGATGGTGCGAACGGCGAACGGCGATCGCGAAGCGCTGTCGAGCACCGATCGCGATTTCGTCGAACGCGTCGGCGTGGCCGTGAACGAGGCGAAGGCCACGGCTGTGGCGCCGAAGGTTTGATGCCGCGGTTCGCCGCTGTTTGCCGCGTTACCACACCACACGCAGCTCGCGCGTTAACACAATTTTAATTCGCCGCGCGGCAGCTTTTGCGCTTCCTTGAGACGCGCGCCGTTATTGTGGGCGGGTGCCAACAACGCGCGCCGCCCGCCGGGTCGGCGCAACCCTATGCCCCCCTCCGTCGCCACGTCCGATCTCCCCATCACGCGCACCTCCTCGCGCACCCAGCGCGCGCCGCAAGCGCCGCACATGGCTCGCCGCACGCATATCGTCGTGCCACTCGTCATTATCGACGTCACCGTGCCCGGCAGGTCGTCGGCCGACGGACGGCGCGCGTTGCACGCCGCGCTCGGCGACGACCTGCGTCTTTATGTCGTCACCATCGACCAGCAACGCGAGCGCGTGACCTTCCGCGTCGAAGTCACCTCGCGCACCCTCGAAGACGTGATCGGCCTGCTGACCGTCAAACTCGATCGCGCCACGCTCGGCCGCGCGCAATCAACCGTGATCCGGCGTCCGCGCGACTATTGATCTAGATCGACACTTGCACGGGCCGGTTGCCTGCCGCGCCCGCGCCTTCACACATCTTTGCAATTGCACTCGAGCGGCCATGTAGAGTCGCCGCTCCTGTTATCGCGTGTTCCCTTCCGCAGGTTCGCAAGCGTCCCGGTTTCACCGCCCACGCCACGGCCAATCCAGCGAGATTGCCGCTCGTGCTGTCCGCCTCACAGCGTGCGATGCCTCGCCTTCGTCAGGGACCCGCCTTTTTGCAAAGCGTGTGATCTATGTTCCTGTCACCTCTCGATACCGCGCGCCGGCATTTACGCCTCGCCCTGCGTCATTCCAGCGCGGCCGCGCTTGTCGTGACCGGGGCGCTCGCCGCACTCAGCGGCTGCGCCGTCACCTTCCCCACGCCCACGCCGCCCGCGCCAACCGCCTCCCTGATCAACGGCGGCCAGGACGGTCTGCTGATTCCGCTGCAAGTGGAGCGCGTCGACGCAGGTCACGCGCGCCTCGGCCTGCCGATCCAGCTCGATGGCAAGCCGGTGTATGTCGCACTGGACACGGGCACGCAGGGCGTGCGCGTGCTGAAGTCGGTCTTGCCGGCCACGAATTATCCGAACGCCGGGCCATCGAGTTCGCTGCCTTTGGCGAACGGCGCGCAAGTTTCCGGCGCAGCCGTGAAATTGCCAATGAGTCTCGCAAGCACGAAGCCGGCGCAGATCGACGTACAAGCCGTCGAAATGGTGAACTGTCAGCCCAACGCCCGGCGCTGCGTAGGCATGGACGGCTACACCGGTGAATTTGGCTGGGCGTTCTCGGGTCTGTTCGGCGTCGGCGCGGCGCAATCTGATGACACGTGCTGCACGCAACCGCTGCGCGCGTTGCCCGGCAATATCGGCCAGCGCTATCTGGTGCACTCGAACTTTGCGAAACCTTACCTGGTGCTGAGTCCGTCGAGCGCGATCACGAAGGACTACACGATGGTGCCGTTGACTGTCCCGCAAGACGGCACCGCGCAATGGCCGAGAGGTTGCGTGAACGTCGGCGACAAGATGACCTTTTGCGCGCCGCTGGTGTTCGCCACGGCGAGCACCGATATGATCCGCGTCGAAATGGACAAGGCGCCGAACTGGACCGGCGACGACGAAGCGGGCAAGGTGCTCAATCAAGGCAACTACAACGCGGCGGTCGGCACGGGCAAATGGGTGCATCGCTATGAAGGCGCGCAAGTGACGATCGTCAAGGCGAAACCGGGCGCCGACCGCATCGTGATCGGCCTGATGGGCATGCAGAATATCGACGTGCTGTTCGACTTCCCGCATGGCCAGATGGGCCTGCGTGCCGCGAACGGCGTCGAGCAGTTCGCGCAGTAGCCACACTGGCTGCAGCCAGTAAAAAAAGGCCGTGCGATTCATCAACAATCGCACGGCCTTTCCACTCCGAGACTGAAACGAGGCAAGCGTCTGCTATTCGATATTCAGCGGATTCACATGCCAGATATTGCGTGCATATTCGCCGATCGTGCGATCCGACGAAAACTGACCCATGCCCGCCACATTCTCGATCGCGCTTTCGGCCCACGCGCGCTTGTCGACGAAGCGCGCGTCCACCTCGTCCTGCGCCTTGGCGAACGCGGCGAAATCGGCGAGCACCATGTAGTGATCGCCCCAATCGACCAGCGTGTGGAAAATATCCGAGAAGCGCAGCGGATCGTCCGGTGAGAAGAAGCCCGTGCGGATCTGGTCGAGCGCCGTGCGCAGTTCCGCGTTTTCTTCGTAGATTTGCCGCGGCCGGTAGCCGGTGGCGCGTAGGTTGTCCACTTCGTCGGCGGTGTGGCCGAAGATGAAGATGTTCTCGCGGCCCACCGCATCGCAGATTTCGATATTCGCGCCGTCCATCGTGCCGATCGTCAACGCGCCGTTGAGCGCGAGCTTCATGTTGCCGGTGCCCGATGCCTCCGTGCCGGCCATCGAAATCTGCTCCGACAGATCGGCGGCCGGAATGATCAACTCCGCCACGCTCACACCGTAGTTCGGCACGAACACCACTTTCAGGCGGTCGCCCACTAGCGGGTCGTGATTGACCTTCTCGCTGACGTCGCCGATCAGCTTGATGATCGTCTTCGCCATCCGGTACGCGGACGCGGCCTTGCCGGCGAACATCACCACGCGCGGCACCCAGTCGCGCTCGGGATTCGCGCGAATCTGGTTGTACCGCACGATCACGTGCAGCACGTTGAGCAGTTGCCGCTTGTATTCGTGAATGCGCTTGACCTGCAGATCGAACAGCGCATCCGGATCGAAATGCAGTTTCGTGTGATGCGCGAGACGGTGCACGAGCCGCAATTTGTTTTGCCGCTTCGCTTCGCGGAAGGCCTCGATAAAGCCACTGTCCGTGCGCAGGTTGCGCAGTTGCTCCAGTTCGAACAGATTGCTGCGCCAATGCTTGCCGATTTGCTGATCGATCAGCGACGACAGCGACGGGCTCGCCTGCGCGAGCCAGCGGCGCGGCGTGATACCGTTGGTCACGTTGGTAAAGCGGTCCGGATAGATGCGCGCGAAGTCGGCGAAGATATCGCGCGTCATGAGTTGCGAATGCAGCTTCGAGACGCCGTTCACCTTGTGGCTCGCAACGATCGCCAGATACGCCATACGCACGCGCCGCTGCCCGTATTCGTCGACGAGCGAAATGCGGCGGATCATCTCGGCGTCATGACCCGACTGCTCGCTGACGTGCTTGAGAAATTGCGCGTTGATCTCGAAGATGATCTCGAGGTGCCGCGGCAACAGGCGCGCGAGCATCTCCACGTCCCACGTTTCGAGCGCTTCGGGCATCAGCGTGTGATTCGTGTACGAGAAGATCTGCGTGACATGCTTCCATGCCTTGTCCCACTGCAGATGGTGGACATCCACCAGCAAACGCATCAACTCGGGAATCGCCAGCACGGGGTGCGTATCGTTCAGATGCACCGCCACTTTTTCGGAGAAGCGCCCGAACGTGCTGTGCGTGCGCTGATAGCGGCGAATCAGATCCTGCATGGTCGCCGAGACGAAAAAGTATTCCTGCCGCAGACGCAACTCGCGGCCGGCCGGTGTCGAGTCGTCCGGATACAGCAGGCGCGAGACGTTCTCCGACATGTTCTTCGTGTCGACCGCGTTGCGGTAGTCACCACGATTGAACGCGCCGAGATCGAGTTCTTCCGTCGCGCGCGCGGACCACAGGCGCAGCGTGTTGGTCGCGTCGGTTGCGTAACCCGGAATGACGGTGTCGTACGCGGTGGCGTTCACGTGCTCTGTGTCAATCCATTCGACATGCTCGCCACGCTGTACCGTGCGGCCGCCGAAGTGCACCATGTACTTGATCTCGGGCCGCGGAAACTCCCACGGATTACCCGCGCGCAACCAGTAGTCCGGCGCTTCGACCTGCTCGCCGTTGACGATCTGCTGACGAAACATGCCGTATTCGTAACGAATGCCGTAGCCGAAACCCGGAATGCCGAGCGTCGCCATCGAATCGAGAAAGCAGGCCGCCAGCCGGCCGAGGCCGCCGTTGCCGAGCGCGGCGTCCGGCTCGATATCGGTCAGCGCATCCATGTCGACGCCGAGACTCGCGAGCGCTTCCTTCATCTGGTCATGAATGCCGAGAGCGAGCAAGGCGTTCGTAAACGTCCGGCCGATCAGGAATTCCATCGACAGGTAGTAGACGCGTTTCACGTCCTGTTCGTATTGCAGGCGCGTGGTCTTCATCCAGCGCGCGACCAGCCGGTCGCGCACGGCAAGCGCCGCGGCGTGCAGCCAGTCATGCGGATGCGCGGTGACGGCGTCCTTGCCGACGCCGTACATCATGCGATTGGAAATTGAGCGCCGTAGCGCGTCGACGGTACTGTTGAGCTGGTCGAATTCCAGATCGACGGCTGTCATCGAAGCCTCCGGGAAAAAAGACGCGACATACGCGAACCGCACAGATGACGGGCGGGAGGCGCGTGCCGGTCAGGCGGGTTAAGAAGCAGAGTACGACATTTTACGACCACCGGACACTGGCGAGCGCGAGCGCTTGGTTACGCACATGCCATGCCTACCGACATCAGCCGGCGCGGCGTTTTTTCGCACGCGCGAGGTGCAAGCCACGTGTGCGTGGCACTGCGCGCGTGCATCGGTTGCGCAAAACAGGCAAACGATTGCGAATCGTCCAATGCGCATTGAATGGAAGGCAACGCCATTATTTTTTCGCCGCGTGACGCGCGGATGAATGAGCCGATGGGCCGGTGCGTGGTCAAATGGAAGCGCCTCGTCTGCTAAGCGATTGTGCCGGAATGGCATGTGACACCGCGAGCGCGCAGCAGTTCGCGGATGGGGGCGGGCTTGACCGTTAGTTGCATTAATGCCCGCGTGATCAGCACCCTCTCCGCCCAGGTCCCAGCACGATTTCCGCGTCTCTGTAACAATCACTACATTCGTTGCGCGCCCCGCCTGAAACGCGTCAAACGCTGGATTCGGGCCAACGCGCCACACGCCTCGCAACTCCTGCCACTCCCGCGCCGCGCGCCTCGACTCGTCCGGCTGCGCGCGGGCATGCTCAACCCGACGAACCACCGCCTTGTCCGACAAACCCAGCGCCACCGCCGCCCAACCCTTCCCCGCGGACGTTCCGATGTCCGCCGCCAACCGCCGCGCGATGGCCGCGATCATGCTCGCCGTCGCGCTCGCCACGCTCGATACCGCCATCGCCAACACCGCGCTGCCCGCCATTGCCGCGGACCTGCATGCGGCACCGGCGGCGTCGGTGTGGATCATCAATGCGTATCAGCTCGCGATGGTCGCGACGCTGCTGCCGCTCGCCGCGCTCGGCGATATCGTCGGGCATCGGCGGATCTACATCGGCGGCATTGCGCTTTTCACACTGGCTTCGCTGGCGTGCTCGCTAGCGACGACGCTGCCGCTGCTGGCCGCCGCGCGCGTCCTGCAAGGCCTCGGCGCGAGCGCGATCATGAGCGTGAACACCGCGCTGATCCGCTATCTGTTTCCGCCGCACCGGCTCGGACGCGGTCTGGGCACCAACGCGCTGATCGTCGGCGTGTCGTTCGCGGTCGGGCCGACGGTGGCGTCGCTGATTCTGTCCGTGGCCGCGTGGCCGTGGCTGTTTGCGGTCAACGTGCCGCTCGGCCTGCTGGCGTTGGGCTTCGCGTGGCCGGCGTTGCCGCACACCGAGCGCGGCAAGCACAACTTCGATCCGGTCGCCGCGCTGCTGAACGTCATCACCTTCGCCGCGTTGATCTTCGCGCTCGGCGAGGCGGCCCAGCGCGCCTCGACGCAACTGGTGCTGAGCGCGGCGGCGATTGCCGTGGTGTTCGGTCTGCTGCTGATTCGCCGCGAAGCGGGCCATCCGGCGCCGATGCTGCCCGTCGATCTGTTCAAGCGGCCAGTGTTCGCGCTGTCGGCGGTGACGGCGGTTTGCTCGTTCGCCGCGCAAGGGCTGGCGTTCGTCTCGCTGCCGTTCTACTTCGAGGACGTGCTGCATCGCAGCCAGGTCGAAACCGGCTTTCTGATGACGCCGTGGCCCGTGGTGGTCGCGCTGGCCGCGCCGCTGGCGGGCAGCCTGTCCGACCGCTATCCGCCGGGACTGCTCGGCGCGATCGGTCTCGCGGTGATGTCGGCGGGGATGGCGTCGCTGGCGCTCCTGCCGGTGCATCCGCACGTTCTCGACATCGGCATCCGCATGGCGATTTGCGGCGCGGGCTTCGGTTTCTTCCAGTCGCCGAACCTGAAGGCGTTGATGGCGAGCGCGCCGCCCGAGCGCAGCGGCGGCGCAAGCGGCATTGTCGCGACCGCGCGGCTGCTTGGGCAGACCACCGGCGCGGCGCTCGTCGCGTTGAGCTTCGGGATTGCCGGGCGGCATGGGCCGACGCTGGCGCTGAGCACCGGCGCTTTCTTCGCGGGCGCGGCGAGCCTCGCGAGCGGCCTGCGTTTGCTGGCGCCGTCGCATCGGTCGGGGGCGCATGCGAAAGCGTCGATGAAATGAAAAAGCGGGCGCGCTGGGGTGACAGTGCGTCCGCTTTGTTTTGCTGATTCTCGTTGCTGCTTTTGTTCGGCGCCTCGTCTTGCGATCCGGCTTTGCGGCTGTTGCCAGCGGCATTGATACGCGGCGTTCCCGTGCCTCAGTCTTCGCCGCGCATTGCCGGCCAACTTTGCGCCCAGACTTTTGCGAGCGCGGCCGCTTAAAAACTCAAGTTCGACCGCGCTCCGCCCAAACATCACCGCGCCGCGAAATACCCCTTCACCGCGGCGATAAACGTATCGATATTCCCACGCGACACGTCCTTGTGCGTCACGAATCGCGACGCATACAGCATCTGCGTGAGAATGCCGCGCTCCTTGAGCCATGCTTCGAGCGGCGCGCAGTGCTGCTGCGGAAACTGCGCAAACACCATATTAGTGGCGACCGACTGCACTTTGACCTGGTCGATGGCCTCCAGACCTGCGGCCAGATGCGCGGCGTGTGCGTGGTCGTCGGCGAGGCGCTCGACGTTGTGATCCAGCGCGTAGAGACACGCCGCCGCCAATACGCCGGCCTGACGCATGCCGCCGCCCAACACCTTGCGCCAGCGGTGCGCCACGTCGATCAGCGCGCGGCTGCCGACCAGCACCGAGCCGACCGGCGCGCCCAACCCCTTCGAAAAACAGACCGAGACCGAATCGAACGGCTCGCACAACGCCGCAACCGGCTTGCCCGACGCGACCGCCGCGTTGTAGACACGCGCGCCGTCGAGATGTGCGGACAGGCCGTGCTGACGCGCAAGTTGCACCGCCTCGGCAACGTACCCCGCCGGCAACACCTTGCCGCCGATGGTGTTTTCCAGCGCCAGCAGCCGCGTACGCGCGAAGTGGTTGTCGATGGGTTTGATCGCGGCAGCGATCTTCTCCAGCGGGATCGAGCCGTCCGCGGCATTTTCGAGCGGCTGCGGCTGGATGCTGCCGAGGACCGCCGCGCCGCCGCCTTCATACTTATAGGTGTGCGCCAACTGGCCGACGATGTATTCGTCCCCGCGCGCGCAGTGCGCCATCAAGGCCGCCAGGTTGCTTTGCGTGCCGCTCGGGAAGAACAGGCCGGCCTCCTTGCCGGTGCGTTCGGCGAGCGTGGCCTGCAAACGCAACACGGTGGGGTCGTCGCCCCAGACGTCGTCGCCGACTTCGGCGGCCGTCATGGCCGCGAGCATCGCCGGCGTTGGACGGGTTACGGTATCGCTGCGTAAATCGATCATTGTGTGTTCCTGTGCGCCTGTGAATGACAGCCTATGACAGCCGGTCGACGCACCGCGCCGTCGGTATCGACGGGCGGACACGGCGCCGGCAGTTTAGCCACACAGTATATTCAATTAACGCGGCGCTGAAATCGCGCTAAAAAGAAGCTTCAGCCGCCCGACTTGGGCAGCCACGCGAGCGGATCGACCGGCTGGCCGTTCTGGCGGACCTCGAACTGGATCGACGCGACACCGCGGCTATCCACTCCGACTTCACCGATGGTTTGCCCCTGCGCGACCGCGTCGCCTTCCTTGACGAGCAGCGTGCTGTTCTGCCCGTAGGCGGTGATCAGCGAGTCGTCGTGCTTGATGATGATGAGCGGGCCGTACGCCTCGATACCCGAGCCGGCATAGACGACGCGGCCGGTAGCGGCTGCCTTGACCGGATCGCCCGCACGCCCGCCGATTACGATGCCGTTCGATTTACCCGGCGCGAAGGCTCTCAGCACCGGGCCGCGGACCGGCCATTGCAACACGCCTTGCTGCGGTCCGGCGGATGCCGGGGGCGCGCCGGGCGTAGCGGGACCGTTCGGCCCGACGGCGACCGGCGGCGTCACGACACTGCCCGAGGCCATCGGCGGAGAGACTCGCAGCACTTGGCCCGGCGTAACGGCGGCATTGGCCGCAAGGCCGTTCCACGCCGCGACCTCCTGCGGTTTGCGGCCATATGCCGAAGCAATCCCGCCGATCGTGTCGCCCGGATTGACCCGGTAGAAACCGGCGGGAACCGGAACCGTACTGAGCGTGGTCGGGCCGGAAGGCGTGCTGCTGTAAAACGGCGTGCTCTCCCACGGCATCGTCGTACAGCCGCTGAACATCACGCCGAGCGCGGCCGCTGTTAGCAACCGGGTCCCCGTCAATTGCCATGGTCTTGTCATGTGATTTTCCTCGACACTTTGTTCAATCAATCGGATTCAATCGATGCCCAAGCATTTGCCGTGCCGCTCGTCTCGAGGGCGCGGCGACGGTTATCCATTATGCCGCCGTGCGCGGCGACAACCGCGCCGGCATGGCATCGGCCGTCCGCCAACATTCAGACGCTGCCTTCCGCCTCGACCACCAGAATGCGCGCCGCGCCGATCGGATGCGCCACATGTTCGGTGCCGACCGTTGCGTAGAACACGTCGCCGGTCTCCAGAATGGCCGACTGTTCGACGCCACCTTCGCGATAGCGCATCTCGACGCGGCCATCGAGCACGGCGAACACTTCCTCGCCGTCGTTGACGTGCCATTTATAAGGCTGATCGGTCCAATGCAGGCGCGTCGTGATGCCGCCCATGTTGGCGATATCGAGCGCGCCCCAGGCACGCGTCGCGGTGAAATTCTTGCTGCGAATGATCTTCATGGTCACGAGGCAGTTGAGAAAAACGACACCGGCCAGTCATGCGATCCATTGTGCATAGCGGGCCGCCAGGCCTTGGGCGAACCACCTCCCGGCTGGCCCCATTATAGGTGCGCTGGCCCGCTCGCCCGTCGTCAGCAGGCCGCGCGGCCGATTTGTGTGAGCATTGAATCCTTTGAGCCCTCGCCTATACTCAGTCATGCTGCCGCGACGCGCCGTAAGCAAAACGATTGATTCCGCGAGGGGGTTGAGAATGAACAAAGCCACTTTTCTGGCCGTGCAACTCCACGTCGACGATGTCGCGGCGTCGCCTGGTCTGGTCGAGTTGCTGAACACGCACCTGGTCTTCGCCGCCGACGTGGCCGAAGCCGCCGACGCCCTCGTCCAACTGGCCAGCATTGCGGGATTGTCGAGCGGCGTGGAGGCGAGCGTCGAGATTCCTGCTTTGGCGATCGAGCGGCTGCGCGAGGCGCTCGACAATCTGAGCGGCTACGACGAATCCTGGCTGCTCGCCCTCGAACCGAGCCGCGCATTATTCGATGAAATAGGCCGCCGGCATCGCACGCTGCATTAGAGCCACGCACGCGGATTGCATCCGGGCTGCATCCGTATTGCCGCGCACCCCCGGCGTCCGTTCACCAACGCCGCCGGTCCGCCATGTTTCGCTCACCGCTCGCCTGCCAGACTAACCGGCACGCTTCACTGTCGGCGCCGTTTGCGGATTTCGGGCGACTCAACCGGAGGACCGCCGTGAAAAGTCTCCTGAACCGCCGCCACGTGCTGGCAGGCCCGTCGCATCTCGTGCATGACGTGCGCGCGAGCGCCTCTGATCCCGCCTCGTCCGACGACGACGAACCGGCAGCGGCCGACGACTCGTCCGCCGGCTCCGCGGCGCTGGACGCGGCACCGAGGCCGGTTCGTCCGGTGAGCACCTTGCGGCCGGTACCGGTGGTGCCGGCACAGGTCGGCGTGCGCGGCGTGCAGATTGCCGACATCGCCGAAGTCGAATGGCTCGCCGAAGAGGAAGCGTTGACGCCGTTTCGCGTATTCCGCAGCTTCGACTACTCGGTCAGCCTGCTCTTCCATGCGAAGGAACTGACCTACTACGTCGCCCTGTATGAGGACGGCTCGCTATGGCGCGCACTGAAAGCCACCGATCTCGAAGCCGCCCAAACCGCCTTCCATCATTTCGAGGAGCAGGCGACGCGGCTCGCGGACGGCGAAACCCGCCGCGCCCAACTCGAGGCGCAGAACGAACAGCTCGCGCGCATGATCGCGCGCTCCGAGGCGCAGGCCGAGCGGCTGCGCAGCGATCTGCAAAGGCGCGGCACGCACGAGCAGGCGGTGTCGAACCGGCAGCATCAGGTGCGCAAAGAGGTGTCGCAACTGGAAGCGCAGCGCGTGGCCGCGCAGGCGCATCTGAACAAGGCGCATCGGCAGATTCATCAGCTCAATCTGACGAGCAACGAAGCGATCCCGCATTTGCCCAATCGTTGAGGACCGCGGGTCGACGAGCGCGCACCGACATCGTGTCGGATGCCGGCGCCCGCGCCGCGCCGTAAACGACAAACGCCGCCCGGCAATCCGGACGGCGTTTTTATTTGCTTGCCGCCTATCAGCCAGGCGGCATTTCCATCAGCTTCGGCGCAAATTAGTTGCCGAAGTAAACCGAGTTACGGTCGTTGCTGCTCACCGGACGGCCAGCTTGCGAGCTGCCGGCGATCGGTGCGCCGTAGCCGCTGTTCACAGCCTGGGCGGTGCCGTTTTGCGCATCGACACGTGCCTGGGCGGCCTGGATGTTAGCCGGGTAATCGAAGTGATCGCCCACCGGGTTGTAACCGGCCTTTTCCAGCTGAACCAGTTCAGCGCGGACTTGAGCGCGCGTCACCGGCTGATTCGATTGAGCAAACGAAGCGACAGGAGCGGCCAGAGCGGCGGCGACGACAACTGCAGAGATAAGAGCCTTCATGATGTAAACCTCCAGAACTTGTTTTTTAATTCGCTGTGGGCTTGTTGTGCCGTAGCGCTTAAATAGAAGTTTAGGAGTGTCGACACCTAGGGGAAACCCCTAAAACGACGAAACTCTATTTCGAATTTCGCAACAGTAGCAGACGGACCGAACCGCCGCACTACCTGTCCGCTGCCTTTCAGCAATAATTCACCAACTGGGTTTGAAGCGCTTTCACAAGCCGGCGCGCCTTGCTGCAAGGGCGCGCCGGACGGCGATTCAAACGCTCAGCTCCAGTTCGCGTGGAAGCTGCCCGGCTTGTCGATACGCTCGAACGTATGCGCGCCGAAGAAATCGCGCTGCGCCTGCACGAGGTTCGCCGGCAGGCGTTCCGAACGATACGCGTCGAAATACGCGATCGCCGACGCGAACGCCGGCACCGGCACGCCCGCGTTGACCGCTGCCACCACGACCTCGCGCAACGCCGCCTGATAATTCCTGGCGATATCTCGGAAATACGGATCGAGCAGCAGATTGGCAATCGCCTTGTCCTTCGTATAAGCGTCCGTGATCTTTTGCAGGAAGCGGGCGCGGATGATACAGCCGGCGCGGAAAATCTTCGCGATCGTGCCGTAGTCCAGATCCCACTTGTACTCTTCCGAGGCGGCGCGCAGTTGCGCGAAGCCTTGCGCGTACGAAATCACCTTGCTGAAATACAGTGCGCGGCGCACCGATTCGATAAAGGCGTCGCGTTCGACGCCGAGCGGCCTGGCCTGTGGCCCCTCCAGCAATTTGCTCGCCGCCACGCGCTGCGTCTTCAGCGACGACAGCACGCGCGCGAACACGGCTTCCGTGATCAGCGGCAGCGGCGCGCCGAGGTCGAGCGCGTTCTGACTGGTCCACTTGCCGGTGCCCTTCTGCGCGGCGCGATCGAGAATCACGTCGACCAGATCCTTGCCGGTCTCGTCATCTTTCTTGCTGAAAATCTTCGAGGTGATTTCGATCAGGTAGCTGTCGAGTTCGCCCTGATTCCACTCGGTATAGACCTTGCCGAGTTCCTCGTTCGACAGCCCGACCACCTGCTTGAGCACCGCGTAGCTTTCCGCGATCAGTTGCATGTCGCCGTATTCGATGCCGTTGTGCACCATCTTCACGAAGTGGCCCGCGCCGTCCGGCCCCATGTAAGCGACGCACGGCTCGCCGTCCGGCGCCTTCGCGGCGATTTCGGTGAGGATCGGGGCCACGAGGTCGTACGCGTCGCGCTGGCCGCCCGGCATGATCGACGGACCTTTCAGCGCGCCTTCTTCGCCGCCCGACACGCCCGTGCCAATGAAGTGCAGACCTGACTTCGCGAGATCCTGGTTGCGGCGGATGGTGTCGGTGAAATGCGTGTTGCCGCCGTCGATCAGAATGTCGCCCTTGTCCAGCAGCGGTTTCAACTGGTTGATCGTGGCGTCGGTGCCTTCGCCTGCCTTGACCATCAGCAGAATGCGGCGCGGCTTTTCCAGCGACTCCACGAATTCTTCCAAAGTGAACGCCGGCACCAGCTTCTTGTCCGGATATTCGGCGATGAGTTCGTCGGTTTTCTCGCGGCTACGGTTGTACACCGATACCGCGTGGCCGCGGCTCTCGATGTTGAGCGCCAGATTCCGGCCCATGACCGCTAGCCCCACCACGCCGATTGCCTGTTTGCCCATGTGAATTCTCCAGAGTCCAAAAAATGTCGTGACGCCGCGCCGGGAAGAACGTCAGTGCAACGTCGAGGGTGAAAGAATAAAAGAAATGCCAGCTTGCCGCTCGTTGGCGGACACCGGGCGGCGCTTTTCAGTGCGTTGAATCCGCGTCCAACCCGCGCTTAACCTGCATTGACGTTCGTCAGACCCGCGCCGCGTCCGCGCGTTTCCTGAACACCAGACTGAAATTGTTGGCCGGCATCGCGATCGGCTCGTCGCACACGAGTCCGACTGAAGCGCCCAACGCCACCACGGCTTCCATGTCGCGCACGCCCCATTCCGGATCGCGGCCGCGCAACTGCTGATCGAACGCATCGTTGCTCGGAGAAGTATGCGCTCCGCCGCGTTTGTAAGGACCGTACAGATACAGTACACCGCCATCGACGAGACGGCGGCTCGCGCCCGCGAACAGCGCCTGCGCCGCGCTCCACGGAGAGATGTGAATCATGTTGATGCACACCACGGCGTCGAGCGTGTCCACGCGCCAGTCCGGCTGATGCACGTCGAGCGCGAGCGGCGCGCGCACGTTCGCGAGCCCCTCGTGCGCGGTCCACGCGGCGATCGAATCACGCGCGCTGGCATCTGCGTCGCTCGGTTGCCAGTCGAGTCCGGGCATGGCGCGGGCAAACCAGATCGCGTGCTGGCCGGTGCCGCTCGCGATTTCGAGCACGCGGCCGGTGACCGGCAGCGCCGCACGCAACACCGCGAGGATCGGTTCGCGGTTGCGTTCAGCGGATGGCGAATGTTGCCGCAACGCCGATTGGGAATCTGTCATGTTCAGCTTCGGTTGAGCTTCGGTTTCAGTTTCAGTACAGGGTCGTGCGCACGCGTTCGGCGAGTTCGCGATCGTAGGTGGCCGCGTCGAACTGCGCGCCGTTGATGCGCCGATGAATCTCGCCGGCGCTCGGCAGCCGCGAACGTTCGACGTGCCGCGCCGGGTCCCACAGTTTCGAGCGCACCAACGCTTTCGAGCAGTGGAAATAGACGCTGTCCACGTCGACCAGCAGCACGGTGCGCGGCAGTTTACCTTCGACGGCGAAACTGTCCAGCCAGTGCGGATCGTTGGTAATACGGCCGCGGCCGTTCACGCGCAAACTTTCGCCGACGCCGGGAATGATGAAGAGCAGCGCGAGCCGCGGCTCGACGATGATATTGCGCAGACTGTCGAGGCGGTTGTTGCCGATCCGGTCCGGCAGCGCGAGCGTGCGTTCGTCGACGATGCGCACGAAGCCCGGCGCGTCGCCGCGCGGCGAACAGTCGAGGCCTTCCGGTCCGGCGGTCGCGAGCACGGCGAACGGCGCGACATCGATGAACGCGCGATAGTCCTCGTTGATGTATGAAATCTCTTTGCGCACGGCGCGCTCGTGCGGCTGACCGTAGAGGGCTTCGAGCTGTGCGATCGTCGTCAACATCGGCATTCCTTTTTATATCGGTGTGACCGGTTTAATCCAGCGCCAGGCGGCCGGCCAGCGCGGTCAGCGTGGCGGCGCACGGGGCGGCGATTTTCAGAGACAAGAGCGGGTCGGCGCGCGTGCGCCCCAGATTGACCGCGACGACCGGCTTGCCCTGCTTCTGCGCCCACACGCAAAAGCGATAGCCGGAGTAGACCATCAGCGACGAGCCGACCACCAGCACGGCGTCCGCCGCGTCGAGCGCGTGCGAGGCCGCCTCCACGCGCTCCTTCGGCACGCTTTCGCCGAAGAACACCACCGCCGGCTTCAGCAAGCCGCCGCAGTTCGAGCACGCCGGAATACGGAAGCCGCCGAGATCGTGCCATTCGAGATGCGCGTCGCCATCGGCGGCGGTTTCGGCGGTCACGTTCAGGAGCGCGGGATTGTCGGCTTCAAGGGTCTGCTGGATCGACGCGCGCGAGTGTTGCATGCCGCAGTCCAGACACGTCACCCCATCGATGCCGCCATGCAGTTCGATCACCTCGCGGCTGCCCGCCCGCTGATGCAGGCCGTCGACGTTCTGCGTCACCAGCGTCGGCACGTGGCCGGCCGCTTCGAGCCGGGCCAGCGCGGTATGCGCGGCGTTGGGCTGCGCGTGCGCGACCACCGGCCAGCCGACCATGCTGCGCGCCCAGTAGCGCTGGCGCATGGCGAGCGTGCCGAGAAACTCCTGCACCGTGATGGGCGGCGAGCGTTTCCACTCGCCTTTGTCGTCGCGATAGCCGGGAATGCCGGAGTCGGTGCTGATGCCCGCGCCGGTCAGCACGAACAGCCGCGGATAACGCTGCACGAAGCGATGCAGGTCGTCCAGCGTGTGCGAATCATTCAGGGGTTCGTGAGGCGCGGACTGAAGGTCGGTCATGACGGGGCATGGTGAAGGGCTGCGGCGGTCTCAAGGCTAAATCTCGAGCGCCGTTCAACGGTGCGAACGCGGCTTGCTCTGCCGCGTTGCCGTATGTGGCGTCTGCTGCGCTTGCCGCGCCTGCCACTCGGCGAGCGCAGTTCGATAACGTTCGAGCGCGTCGTCGTAGAGATCGAAAACACACGGATTGCAGCCGCTATGACAACAGTCGTCGAGATCGGGCTGCACGGGCGGCACCGGTTGCGGGTCGTCCTTGGGTGTGGCTCGGGGCACGGCGAATCGCTTTCCATCGAGGCGGGAAGCGATCAGTATAAGTTGATCTCGCGCCGCTTGCTCTTTGCGTCCGGCGCGCGCGCAGCCGTCACCCCCGCCCGACGAACGGCATCTTGCTCGCCATGATCGTCATGAACTGCACGTTCGCCGAGAGCGGCAGCTCCGCCATGTGCAGCACGGCGTCCGCCACGTGTTGAACGTCCATCAGCGGCTCGACCGCGATTTCGCCGTTGGCCTGCGGCACGCCGCGCGCCATGCGTTCGGCCATTTCCGTCGCCGCATTGCCGATGTCGATCTGCCCGCACACGATGTCGTATTTGCGGCCGTCGAGCGACACGGCTTTCGTGAGGCCGGTGATGGCGTGCTTGGTCGCAGTGTAGGCAATGCTATTGGGCCGCGGCGCATGCGCCGAGATGGAACCGTTGTTGATGATGCGCCCGCCTCGCGGGCTCTGCGTTTTCATCAGACCGAAGGCCGCGCGCGTACAAAGGAACACGCCGGTGAGATTGGTGTCGACCACCGAGCGCCATTCGTCGATATCGAGTTCGTCGATATCGACTGGCGAACCGTTGCGGCCTGCGTTGTTGAACAGCACGTCGAGCCGGCCGCGGCGCGCGCGGATCGTCTCGAACAACGCGGCGACGCTATCGGCGTTGGTGACGTCGCACGCCACGGCGAGCGCGTCGCCGCCGAGTGGCTGCGCCTCCTGAACGACGGCATCGAGCGGCGCCTGACGACGGCCGGCCAGTACGACGCTATAACCGTGTTCCAGCAGCTTGAGCGCGCACGCGCGACCGATCCCGCTGCCCGCGCCCGTCACCAGCGCGACCTTCTTGACTCCCGTTTCCGTCACGGCACGTCTCCTCGTTTGTGCAGTTGATGCATGATGCGGACCGCTGCACACGAACTTGCCGGACCGGACGGCGTGGAAAGCGCCACGGGAAACGCCCAGCGAGCGCTCAATCCAGCGCGCGGTCGTTCGGGTTCGCGAACAGCGACTTCATATCCGCCGACAGCGGATAGTTCAGGTTGATGCCCTTCGGCGGAATCGGCTGCGTGAACCACTTCTGGTACATGGTCGCGGCCTCGCCCGAGGTTTGCAGCCGGGCGATCACGCCGTCGGCGAGTTTCTTGAACCTCGGGTCTTCCTTGCGGAACATGCAACCATACACTTCGGACATCGGCGAGGTGCCGGTGATCAGGTAGTCGTCCGCGTCCGCCTCTTTGGCTTTAGCACCATACAACAGCGGATCGTCCATCACAAATGCCACGGCGCGGCCGGTCTTCACATTGAGGAACGATTCCGCGTGGTCTTTCGCGCTGATCAGGCGCATGTTCATGCCCTTGTCGTTGTTCATCTGCCGCAAGAGGCGTTCCTCGGAAGTGCCCGCCGTGGTCACCACGGTCTTGCCGGCGAGATCGGGAAAGTCCTTCACGCCCCAGCTTTTCTTCACGATCATGCGCACGCCGTACTGGAAGAAGCTGTTCGAAAACGCCACCTGGTTGTCGCGGTCTTTGGTATGCGTAGTCGAGCCGCATTCGATATCGACGGTGCCGTTCTGCACCAGCGGAATGCGGTTTTGCGACGTGATCGGCACTTCCTTCACTTTCAGATTCGGCAGGTTCAGTCCCTTTTTCACCTCGTCGACGATCTTCAGCGCGATGGCTTGCGAGTAGCCGATCACCTGCTGCTGTTCATCGTAGTAAGAGAACGGCACCGACGATTCGCGCACGCCGAGCGAAATCACGCCGGTGTCGCGGATTTTTTTCAGCGTGGCGCTAGTCTCTTCGGCCCGCGCGGTGCCGGCAAGCGTCGTGGCGATGGCGATCGTGGTGAGGGCTACAGCGAGTTTCATGAGGTCTCCTTTCGTGGCGCCGAAGCGGCGTGTTGTGGTGGTTCTGTAAAGACGGCGTAATGCAACGCACTGTGCGCTAGCGCTGCCATGCATAGGCGCCGAGGTCGAGCGGCGGCGTGCGGCCCGCGATCGCATCGGCGATCACACGCGCACTGCCGCACGCCAGCGTGAAGCCGAGCGCGCCGTGTCCCGTGTTGAGCCACAGATTGCGATAAGGCGTGGCGCCGATGAGTGGCTTGCTGTCCGGCGTGGCCGGCCGATGGCCGCACCATGTCTGCGCCTTCGCGTAGTCGCCGGCATTCGGGAAAATCTCCTGCGCCTGGCGCTTGAGCAAGGCCAGACGCCGCTCGCGTTGCGCGACATGCATGCCGGCGATTTCGACCATGCCGGCAATCCGCAAACGCTCGCCGAGCGGCGCATACACCACCTTGCGATGCAGATCGGTCACGCTCACGCGCGGCGCCTGGCCGGGCGCGCCCGGAATGGTGAGGCTATAGCCGGTGAGCGGATACATCGGCAACCGCATGCCGAGCTCGCGCAACAACGGCGCGCTGCCGTTGCCCAACGCGACCACGAAGGCATCCGCGCGCCATTCGCCTTGCGGCGTGCGCACGGCCACCGCAGAGCCGCGCTCGGTGACGAACGAGTGAACCGGCGTCACGTAGTGAATCGTCACGCCGTAGCGCGCTTTCAGCACATCGGCGAGCGCGACGCTGAAGCGGTGGCAATCGCCCGCCTCTTCCGACGGCGTATGAATCCCGCCCGCCAGCAACGGCTGCGCGCGTTCGAGCGCGGGTTCGAGCGCCACGCAGGCGGCGGCGTCGAGTGCACGCTGATCGGAGCCGGCCGTTTGCAGATAGGCCATCTTGCGACGTGCCGCATCGAACGCATTCGCGTCACGGTACACGACGAGTTTGCCGTTGCGCACGTAGTTGAAGTCGATCGCTTCGCGTTGCACGAGATCGTGCAGCGTAGCGCGGCTCAACGCGCCCAGTTGCAGCATCTCAATGGCGGTTTGACGCGCGCGTTCGCCGCGGCAGGCGAGCAGAAACGACAGACACCAGCGCCACTGCTGCGGATCGAGACGCGGCACGAAACGCAACGCGGAATCGCTTCGCAGCAGCCATGCGGGCAGATGCGGCAGAACCGATGGATCGGCGAGCGGCGCGACATAGCTATAGCTCAACTGGCCGCCGTTCGCGAAGCTCGCTTCGAGCGCCGCGCCGTCGCGGCCTTCGAGAATCGTTACCTCGTGGCCGTCTCGCGCGAGTTGATAGGCGCTCGTCAAACCCGCCACGCCCGCACCGAGTACACATACCCGCATAAACATCACGCCTTCGAAGATTCATCCACATGAGTGTGGCGCGACGAAATGCGCGCAGCAAATGAGCAGATGCACGGCTCCATAACCCAGGGTTAAGAGCTCGAAGCCGAGGGACGGCTCAGGCGAAGGGCGCGCGCAACACGTCGAGAAACGCGTTGCCGGCCTGCGAGTCCATGCCGCCGTCGCGCCACAGCGCGAACACGCCCGCCGACAGGGCGGGCGTCACCGGCCGGATCGCGACCGGCTCCGCGCCGCTGCGCGCCGTCAGTTCATCGAGCAGCGCATAGCCGATGCCGCGTGCGGCGAGAGCACGCGCCACATACCAGGTCTGCGCTTCGACGGCGGCGACGCTTTCATCGAGGCCCTGCGCTTCGAGCGCATTGCCGATCAATTCGCCAAGCGGATCGGTATTGCCGATGCTGATCCAGTCGCGCGCGAGGAAGGCCGCGAGATCGATCGGCTGCCGCGCGTCGGGATCGTCGGGCGGACAGACACAGACGATCGCCGTGCGGCCCAGCTCGACCGCGGTGATGCCGGGCCGCGCCGGTGGATTCAACGCGATCGCGAGATCGAGATCGCGCGTGAGCAACGCGTTGAGCAACTCCTCCGTATGCCGTGTCTGAATCTTCAGCGACACGCGCGGAAAGTCGCGGCGAAACGCCTGCACCGCCGGCGGAATCAGACTCAGCCCGAGACTCGGCAGACAGCCGATGCGTAGGTGCCCCTCCGGTTGCAGCGCGAGATTGCGCGCCAGATGGCGAATGCCGTCGAGATTCGCGTGCAGCTTCTGCGATTCGGAGAACAGCAGCTCCGCTTCACGCGTCGGCTGCAAGCGGCCATGCACGCGGTTGAACAAAGCGAAACCGAGGCTACGCTCGGCGTGCGCGAGCGCCTTGCTCACGGCGGGCTGCGACACGCACAGTAGTTCCGCCGCTTTCGACAGCGACCCCGTGCGCATGATGGCGTGAAAAATTTCGATGTGACGCAAACGCATGGACGCATGACCGGCACGAACCGGCGAATTAGGCACAGTGAGTTGGACGAGCGGCCGCCCTGAAGGCCCGGCCGTCGCGAAGCATAACGTCTTTCAGCGCGCTTTCATTATTTGCCGTTCCTGTCCGCGGGCGCGTCGCGGCGCGCATCAATGGTATCGTTTGCTGTTGCGCGCCGCGCGCGCGATTCAAGGCCTTCCCAGGAAGGAGGAAGGAAGACAGGAAGCACGCTTTATGAAAGAACTCCCCACGCCGCCGCATGGCGTCCACCACGCGCCGCCACGCCGCTGGCCGCAAACCGGCTATCCCGCGATGCTCACCACCACCGCCGCATGGCACGTATTCGTGCTGGCAGGATGGCTGGTCGCGCCCGCCGCGTGGCCCTGGTGGCTCGCCGCGATCTTCGTGAATCACGCCATTTTCACGGTGGCCGGCCTGTTGCCGCGCACCTCGCTGCTCGGTCCGAACTGGACCCGCCTGCCCGCGTCCGCGCGCAACGCCGACGCGATCGCGCTGACCATCGACGACGGTCCCGATCCCCTCGTCACGCCGCAAGTGCTCGATCTGCTCGACGCCTTCGGCGTGCGCGCCACGTTCTTCTGCATCGGCGCGAAGGCGCAGCGTTATCCGGAACTCGCACGCGAGATCGTCGCGCGCGGCCATGCGCTCGAAAACCATTCGCAGGTTCACGTCCACACGTTTTCCGTGACGTTACCAGGCGCCCTCACGCGCGAGATCGACGCCGCGCAACGCACGCTCGAAGCCCTAAGCGGCGAACGGCCGATGTTCTTCCGCGCGCCGGCGGGGCTGCGCAACATCTTTCTCGAACCGGTCTTGCGCAAGCTCGATCTGCGGCTCGCAGCGTGGACACGGCGCGGCTACGACACGCGCGAGCGCGATCCAGGCGTGGTCACGCGGCGGCTGCTCGACGGCCTCGCGCCGCGCGACATTCTGCTACTCCACGACGGCAACGCCGCGCTCACGATCGAGGGCACGCCGTTGATCCTCGCGGTGCTGCCGCGTGTGATCGACGCGGCTCGGCAACGGCGCTTGCGTTTCGTGACGTTGCGCGAGGCGCGCGTAGACAGCAGAGACTGAGGCGCGCACACGCGTACGCGCGTAGGCCGCTCAGTCCATGCGCGTTACACCGCTCGCATGCAGTCCAACGCGGAGAGCCGCGCCAACACCGCCGCTACACGCGGAAATCCGCCGCCATCTCTTCGTCCGTGCGCGCCTCGAGTTGTCCGCTGCGGCACGCCTTCAGGAACACGTCGTAATCGCGCTCCACCTGATCCGCGTAGGTCGCGGCATAGCCGGTGAGCGCTTCCGCGAACTGGTCGCCACGGCCGATATACGCGCTGACTTCGATCGCCTGCCCGCTCGCCTTGGCATGCGCGCGCGCCATGATCCAGCCGCAGAGCCGCGCATAGCCTTCCAGCAGGTCGATGTCGAACAACTCGATGTTCGCCGAGAGCTTCATGTCGCGCAGCTGGCGGAAATAGAATTGCCGCCCGAGCGGCCCCGTCGCCCAGCCGAGAAAGACGTCGCTCGCGGCCTGCAGCATGCGCTGTCCTTGCACGACGCGTTCACCTTCGTGCTTGATGACCGGCGATTTGTAGAACTGCGCGATCACCGAAGGCCGCGCCTCCTTCAACTGCAGGAACAGCGGCTTGCCCATGTGATCGACCAACAGCAGCACCATGCAGCGCGTGCCGACGCTGCCCACGCCCACCACCTTGAACACCAGATCCTGCACGGTGAAATGACTGAGCAGTTCGCGCCGGTCATGCGACATCGTCTTCAGATACTCGCCCCACATGCGTTCGAGCAACTTGCGCCAGTTCGCGCCTCGGAACGCTTCGGTCTCTTCCGCGGTGAACAGGGTGCTGGCGCCCAGCACATGAAACAGCGCCGGTGGCGCATCGCGGATCGTCCAGTGGTCGCCGTCGTGCTCGGCCATTTTCTCGAGCAGGCTTTCGTGCGTCCGGTTCGCAGCTTTTTCCATGCCGCGCCTTACGGTGCGGCGGCGTTCCGGTGTCAACGCCGTTTCCGCCATACGGTCGAAGGTGATCCGGTCATACCAGAGTTCGAGCGCGCCGCATTGCGCATACTGCGCCATGCGGTCGCGGTATTCGGTGACCGCCGTCATCACCAGGTTTTCAGCGGCGCCCCGGCTCAGGCGCATGTGACGCGCCGCGACGACGAAGCTTGCGGTCAGCCGTTTCAGGTCCCACTCGAATGGCCCGATCGACACCTCGTCGAAGTCGTTCAGATCGAAGACGAGTTGCCGCTCGGGCGTGGCGAAGCCGCCGAAATTCATCAAGTGGCCGTCGCCGCAGATCGGCATGGTCAGGCCGGAGTCGCGCACCTGGCTGAGATCGTGCGCCTGCAGGATTGCGGTGCCGCGAAAAAACGTGAAAGGCGAGGCGGCCATGCGCCCATAGCGCAGCGGCACGAGGTTCTGCACCCGGCCCTCGCTGCTTTGCTTGAGCAACTCGATCGGGTTGCGATGCAACTCGCCTACCGCCTTATGGCTCGACCGTTTCGAATGCTCGCGGGCGGCGCGGCCCCGGGCCTCCCGTTCGGCGATGGTGCTGGCTTTCATGCTCTTCTCCGTTTTTCCGGGTCTTGATTAGCGGCTCGAGAGACTGCTTCTGCTGGCACGACAACATCCTGCGTGGGTCGAGTAAGCCTTCACCAACGGTAGCCCACGCCACCGAATATCACATCCGAATCACGATCATAACGGGTCATGACGCGGTTCCATGCGAGCCGCGCATCCCAGTGCTCGGTGATGCGATACGAGCCCGTAATCGTGATGAGGCCGGAGAACGTCCCGGCGCCCGGACCGGGCGTCTCGCTATGTTCGTTCTCGTCGATCGCATAGTAGGCGCCGAAGCCGACCGCCAACGAAACCTTATCGTTGAGGAACGCGCGTGTGGCCCACAACTGGCTCGTTAGCCCGTCGCGGCGCGCCACCTTGGTACTGCCTTCGTGAAGATAGCCGACCGTCACGTCGAGATATTTCGCGAGGCCGCGCCGGTACTCGATCGCGCCGCCCACTGCGTTCGGTGAGCTGGGCGAATTGACGATGGTCTTGCCGAGATACACCGCCACTTCGTTATTGGTGACCTTGTGCGTGCTGCCGATCGCCCAGTCGCGCGGACCGGGCGAACCAGGCGCGTCGAGCTGATAGCCGACCCCGAACATCACGCCGGTCGAATCCGGTCCACGCTGAACGTGCACGCGATTCAACTGGAACTGCGTGATCCACCGGTTCGACGCGTAATACGCGGCGCGCACGCTGTACACCACGCCCCAGCCGTGGGTGTTGGAATAACTGCCGCCCTGCTCGGCGGTGGTCGTATCGAAGTAGCGGTATGGGCCGACGCCCGCTTGCACGACGAACTGCGGGCTGCCCACGGGAAGGCGCGCCCACAACTGGATCATCTGCCCGTCGCGATGATGATCGGGAATGTGCCCTTCGTTGAGCCACGTGAAGCTCGCGGCGAAATATTGCCCCAGGCCTTCCTGATAGTTGAAGGCCCACGTATAGGTGTTGATACTGCTCGCGCGCGAGCCGCCGCCGAATAGCGAAAACTCCTGAGCGTGACTGAGAGTGGAAATGAACAGCAGGCCGAGACCCGTCATGCAGGCGGCCGCCTTGCGAACCAGCCAATATCGAGCAGCAGATGTCAGATTCCGCATGCGGCATTGTTCTCCGGGTGAGTCGCTAGCGCTGCCGGTATTCGTGGTCGACGGGGGCGCTGTGGCGAGGTGTCCCAGGGGAATGGCCGTCGATACAAACTGTTCGTCATGCTAGCAGACCGATCGGTAAAAAGGTTACGTATCCGTTTGCATCAGCGGCAGATTGACACGGGGGTTTTACCGGACTGGGCGAATACAAGTTGCAATTGCAACGATCGCACTGAGCGGACAAATTTACCGGCACCCATTCAATAAACTAACCGATTGGTGAAATTTTTAGTGTTTCACCCAGCCGAGCACTTCAGCAACAACGAATCCAGCCGTTTACCCATACATGCAAAAATTTTATGACGCACAAGAAAAGGCCTTGAAATAGGACCTGCTCTGATCGGCCGTGCGTCGCGCAAGATAATCGGAGAGAGTATGTTTGTCGCAATCGGCTGGGTTGTAGTAATCGGTTCTGTGATCGGGAGTTTTGTCGGCGTGGGTGGGCACCTGCCGGCGCTCGTTCAGCCGTTCGAATTACTCTGTATTTTCGGTGCGGCAATCGGCGCATTTGTCGTGAGCAATCCGACTTCCACGCTGAAGAAAACCATCAAGGCGATTCCGTCATGTTTTAAAGGCGGCGGCTACACCAAGGAAAAATATCTGGAGCTGATCGCGCTGCTTTATGAACTGCTTCAAAAGGCGCGCAAGGAAGGCATGATGTCGCTCGAAACGGACGTCACCGCGCCGGAAGAAAGCGTGATTTTCCAGAAGTATTCACACGTGCTGGAGGACCATCATTTGCTCGACTTCATCGTCGACTATCTGCGCATGATGTCGGGCGGCAATGTGAACGTGCTCGAAGTGCAGGACTTGATGGACGAGGAGCTGGCCACACATCACGCGGAAGCGTCGGTCGCGGCCAACGCCATTCAGAAAATGGCCGACGGCTTGCCCGCCTTCGGGATCGTCGCGGCGGTCATGGGCGTCGTTCATACCATGGGTTCGGTCGGCGCGCCGCCCGCCGTGCTCGGCGAGATGATTGCCGGCGCGCTGGTCGGCACGTTCCTCGGCATTCTGCTCGCGTATGGCTTTATCGGCCCCGTGGCCGATCTGCTCAACGCGAAGGGCCGCGCTGAGGCCAAGCCGTACCAGTGCGTGAAGGCCGTGCTGCTCGCGTCGCTGTCCGGCTACGCGCCGCCGATCGCCGTCGAGTTCGGCCGCAAGGTGCTGTTCACCGCCGACCGTCCGAGCTTCCAGGAACTCGACGACGCCGTGCGCGCCACCAAGATGCCGAAGTCGGCCTGACGCGGAGCGGCATGATGAGCGAAAGAAGATCGCGCGCCTCGCAGGAGGAACAGGCGCCGGCGCCGGTGATCGTGCGCCGTTCGAGAAAAGGCGATGACCACGGCGGGCATCACGGCGGCGCATGGAAGATCGCCTACGCCGACTTCGTCACCGCGATGATGGCGTTCTTCCTGCTGATGTGGCTGCTCGGCTCCACGTCGAAGTACGACAAGCAGGGTATCGAGGACTATTTCAACACGCCCCTGTCGAGCCTGCTCGGCGGCAACGAAGGCACCGCCGCCGCGCGTCCGAGCGTGGTGCAAGGCGGCGGCCGCGACATCTCCGATACACGGCCCGGCGACGGCAAGAAGAGCCAGACCCAGCCCACTCCGCCCGCCACCGTCGCGCCGACCGTGGCGCCGTCCGATGCGGCGCGTCTCGAACAACTGAAGGCGAAGCTCACTACGTTGATCGAGCAAAGCCCCGCATTGAAGGCGTTCAAGGATCAGATCCGCATTTCGATCACGAACGAAGGGCTGCGTATCGAGATCGTCGATTTGCAGAACCGGCCGATGTTCCCTTCCGGCAGTTCGAAGCTGCAGCCCTACGCGGTGACGATCCTCACGCAGATCGGCGCCGCGCTCAACGACGTCGACAACCGCATTTCGATTGCCGGCCATACGGATGCGGTGCCGTACACCGCGGGCCCGGAAGGCTATTCGAACTGGGAGCTGTCGTCCGAACGCGCCAACGCCGCGCGCCGCTCGCTGGTCGCCGGCGGCATGCATGGCGAAAAGCTGCTGCAGGTGCGCGGGCTGGCGGACGTCTTGCCGCTGAACAGCCATGTCGTCGACGAGCCGACCAATCGTCGCATCAGCATCCTGGTGCTGAACAAAGCCGCGGAACTGGCGTTTTTCCACGACGGCGGACGCACCGCGATCGACGAAACCACTCCGGCGAGTTCGACCATTCCCGCCGTGGTCGGGGGCTTGCAGGCGGTGACCGGTTCGCGTAGCACGCCGTAGTATTTTTTCGGACCTCCGCATGATCGATTCAGCGCGTGCGCTCGATAGCGCACACTGCAAAGCCCATGCAGTGTGTATAGAATCGAACGCATGCGCCCTGCCCTTTCCGAGCAACGGGAGCCCGAGCTTCCGCTGCATACGCCTAGTGTTCCGTCGGTGACGTTGGCGGCGATCATCGCCGTCATTGCGTGGATCTCCATCGTCGCGCAAGCCGAGGTCACGATCGATCGCACGCTCGCCCGCGGGCTGACCGTGCTCGACGGCTTCGCCCGCATGAGCAGTTACCTCACCAATCTGACGGTTCTCGCCTGCGCGATCTGCTTTACCTGCGTGGCGTTGCGTGGCCACCGGTCGACGCCCGCGCGATTTTTCCGGCAACCCACCGTCGTCACCGCCGTGGTGGTGTACATGGCGTTTGTCGGGATCGCCTACAACCTGCTGTTGCGAGGTTACTGGACACCTACGGCATTCCGGCTCCTGCTCAACGAATCGCTCCACAGTGTCTTGCCTATGCTCGCCGCGCTTTACTGGGTGCTGTTCGTGCCGCGTTTTCACCTGAAGCTGCGGCATTGTCTGTTGTGGCTGGTGTATCCATTGACCTATCTCGGCGTGACCTTCTGGCGCGGAACGTTGTCGGATTTCTACCCCTATCCGTTCATCAATGTCGAGCGACTCGGGTTTACGCACGCCGTGGTGAATTCGGCGCTGCTGTTCGGCGGCTTCCTTATGCTGATGGCCGTATTCGTGGGGATCAATTCCCGGCGGCGGCACTGACGCTCCAGTCCGGCGCCACCGGTTTTGCTTTTTCCGTCGGGCGCGCTTCTTGCGCCCTGTCTGGTGGACGTAAGCCGCGCTTCTCGGCGCGGCCTGCGCGACACCCTGGTGTGGCCGCGTTGCGATCGCAATGGCTCACACGTAAATATGACAATGGGAGCAAAAACGTATGGACACCAATTCGGCAGCTAACTCAGCGGAAGGCGCAGTGAAGGAAGTCGCGGGCAAGGTTCAGGGCGCGGTCGGCGATGTATTGGGCGATACCGGCACGCAATTGGCCGGCAAGGCGAAAGAACTCAGCGGCAAAGCCCAGCAACTAGCCGCGAGCACCACGAGCCTCGTGCGTGAAACCACGGCGGAAAGCCCCTTCACCGCGATCGCGGTGGTCGCGCTCGCCGGCTTCGTGGCCGGTGCGCTGTGGGCACACGGTGCCGCTGGACGCGACTATCGCCGTTGATTTTCGACGCGGTTGATCGCCGGGCGATCCGCGATGAGCGATCGCCCGTTTCGCGCTTATGCGCCCGCTATACGCCCGCTTTTACACTCCTATGCGCCGCTTTTCTTGCGGCGCCCCGCACTCATCTCCAGTTCGACCCACGTGGGCGCATGATCGCTCGCGTGCGGCTCGCCCCGTACCCAGCGGTCGACGCCCGCATCGCGCAAGCGCGGCGCGAGGTCGGCGCTCAGCAGCAGATGGTCGATGCGCAAGCCGGAGTTGGTATCCCAATGCCGGCGGAAATAGTCCCAGAACGTGTAGACCCGTTCGTCGCCGAAATGTGTTCGCAGCGCGTCGGTCCAGCCTTGCGCGAGCAGCCGCTGGTAACGCTCGCGGGTCTCGGGTTGCAGCAGCGCGTCCTTTAGCCAGGAGCGCGGGTTATAGATGTCTTCGTCGGTGGGCACCACGTTGAAGTCGCCCGCCAGCACGACCGGATGGGCGCTCTTGTACAGTTTCGCCGCGTGCTCGATGAAATGATCGAACCACGCCAGCTTGTAGTCGAACTTGGGGCCCGGTTGCGGATTGCCGTTCGGCAGATAGAGGCACGCCACCAGCACGCCGCCGACTGCCGCTTCGAGGTAGCGGCTATGCGTGTCGTCCTCGAAACCGGGCAGGCCGCGGCGGCTCTCCAGCGGCGCTTCGCCTTTCGACAGAATCGCCACGCCGTTCCAGGCGCTCTGCCCTTGCCAGATCGCGCTATAGCCGGCGTCGCGCAGTTGCTCGACAGGAAACGCGCTGTCCACCGCCTTGAGTTCCTGCAAACAGACGATGTCGGGCGCCTCGCGTTCGAGCCATTGCAGCAGCGCCGGCAGGCGCGAGCGGATACCGTTGATGTTGAAGGTCGCGATTCGAAGCCTGGCCACGGCATGTCCTCCCTGCACTCCCTGCAATGCGCCCTATTGCGCTGCCGCGTCGCACCACTCGATCGCCCAGGACCTCGCGCATGAAATGGCATCGGCCTGGCTGGGAAAGGCGTCGATGTCGCCGGAATCGTGCGCCTGCACGTGTTCTTTTTTCCGCGGTACGCGAGTGATCTTCGCTCTCGCATAGTAGAGGCCGTCGTCTGCGTGGCGGGCGCGGCAATCGATATGGAAATGCCTGTAGTCGAACTGCATTCGCTCTCCTTTGAACGCGCTTCACTTCGTCTGCTATAGCATCGTTTATTCCCGATCAGCCATGCTCACCGACGGCGCTTCACGCACGCCGGCTCGCGTGCGTGAAGCGCAGCCGCGAGCCGGTGCTTCCGTTGTGCGCGACTCAGTTCGGCACGTTCACCGCGCCGTTGCTCACAATGATCGCATTGACGCCCGGATTCGCCGCGATCGCAGGCAGATTGGCCGTGGTCAGCGCGGGCGCGGCGCCGGGCGCGCCGCCACGCGGTATCGTGTGAATCACCTGCGACGGCGGCAGCGGCGTACCGCTCTTCAAATGACTCCACATCAGATTGAGCGCCTGAAGGTTGTAGTAATGCAGCGGCAGGAAGCGCGAATCGAAACCCGCCACGCCGAGGAACGCGTCGAAATGCTGGGCGTTCGTCACTTCATAGAACGATAGCTTGCTCGCGCCGCCTTCGCTCAGTTGATTCAGGCCGAGATACGGTCGCGACGCGTGATTGATCGGCACCAGCGTATCAGCGCGGCCCTGCACGATGATGGTGGGTTTGCCATGCAGATTCGCATTCACGCGAATGGCCTCGACGCTGTTGGTCAGCGTGCCGTTCGTCCACAGCGTACGCAGGCAGGAGGCACCCTGGTAACTGGCGTCGGCGGTCGCCAGCCGGTGGTCCGCCGCGCCCCCGACCGAGTTGAAGACGAGGTTGATGCCGTTGGTCGGCGGCACGCCGTTGCCATTGCCGAACACCGTGGGCATCGGCGACACGGCCGGCGTCACACCGGCGGTTCCCGTCGAACTCGTCGTGCCGAAGCTGAAGTCGCAGAGGTTGGCGGTGACGCTCGCTTTCGCGTACGCATCCGCATAGGTCACGGCGACGGCCGGCACCGCTTGCGAGTCCCACATCGGCGCTTGCAGCAGATCGGAGTCGGTCTGATAGCCGTTCTGATGCAGAAGCGCGAGCGCGTTGGTCGCCTGGGTCGTCAAGTTCCCACCCGCGATTACACCAGCGGTTGCCAGCGACGCGCATCTCGCGGTGCGAATCGCCGTCGTCGTGGCGACCGGCAATGCCGACAGATACGGCGCGCCGGCCGCGGCGGGCGCGAGCGCCGCACACGGTTGCAGCATGTTGGCAAGCGTCATGTAGTCGGCGAGCGGTTTGCCGAATGCTCCGACCGGCACGCCGCCCTGAGCCACCGACACCTGGGCGGGCAAGCGCAAATTGATCTGCGGTTCGCCCACGACGACCGCGGTGATCCAACCGGACGTATCCTGTTCCGCCGCCGCGAGCGATGCGCCGCCGCCGTTGCTCACCGAGGCCGCGATAGTCGTGATGCTGCCGCTTGCATAACGCACCGTGCGGGTCGAACCGTTCAGCGTGCCGAAAGAATCGTTGAGGGCCCAGTACGCGAACTGGATCGCCTCCAACGTATCCTCGCCCCAATCCTGCTCCGGATTCTGCTGCGAGTGCGCGTGCTTGAACGCATAGCGATTCGGAAACTTGCTGTTGTAAGTCGCGAGATCGGTGTTGCCCAGGTTGGCCGTGAAGAAACTGTTCTTGCCTGCAGCGGTGGCATCCTGCAACGTGCCGTCGATCAGCGTGACCAGGTTGGAAGACAGCTCATGCGCGCCATTGCCGCTGCCTTTATCGGTGTACGCCACCGCGCAACCGCGCTTGAGGCCCCACTCGCCGGCTGCGGAAATCGCGCCGTACACGCCACGCGAACCAGATGACGTTGCCGTGACAATGCACGGCTGATCCGCATTGAAGCTTGCCGGTATCTGCACCAGCATGGTGACGTTCTGTGTGCCGCTGCCGTCGTCAGCGTAAGCGAGGTATTCCTTGCCGGCGATCTTGCCTTCGCCGAGCGTGTCGTTGCCGTTGAGGTCGACGTTTGGCCCCCAGAAGCGTCCATAGCCGCCGGTCGCCGTCATGTCGACGAGCGCCCGATAGTTCGACCAGATGGCGAGGCGCCGGAGTTCGGCGGCAGTAGGTTGCGCAGCGTTGGCAATGGCCGGCGCCGTGGCCGACCCGAGGCCGGTTTTGCCGAGGCCCGCGGTGAGCAGGTCGTCGGTGTTGCCGTCGTAGGCCTGGGTCCTCACCGAGGAAGCGGTAATGAAACCCGGCAGCGTGTTGGCTAGCGGCGGCGGCGAATCACTGTCACCGCCGCCGTGGCAAGCGGTCAGCACGACCGCCACGGCCATCACGATCGCCAGGGTTTGCACCATCGGCACCGGTCGTTGCGCAGGCTGGACTCTGAAAATGGACTTCACGTTTTTTGTCTCCGATATTTGCTAATACCGTTGTGAATGCAACGGCACCGAATTTGCTGCCCGCTGTCCAAGGGATCGCGACGCTTCGGATACCGACGCATCGCTAGCCTGCATTGACCTTTCAATGGAGTCAATAGAACGTCATGTCCAAGCATAACGAAAGTCAGGATCCGGGCGACGTCTCAGCCGCCACCCCACCCAAACCTTCACGCCGCCGCTTTCTTCAATCGGCCGCCGCTGCCGCCACGGTCGGCGCGGCGCCGCATCTGCGCGCGCAGACTCAAACCCCAACCGCGCCACCGGCTCAGGTTCAGCAAGCCGTGCCGCCGCGCCCGGTCACGCTGACGGTGAACGGCCGCGCGTACACGCTGCAACTCGAGCCGCGCGTGACCTTGCTCGATGCGTTGCGGGAATACGCGGGCCTGATGGGCACGAAGAAAGGCTGCGACCGCGGACAGTGCGGCGCCTGCACGGTGCTCGCCGACGGCCGCCGCATCAACTCCTGTTTGACACTCGCCGTGATGCATGAAGGCGAGAACATCACGACGGTTGAAGGGCTTGCCGCCAATGGCGCATTGAGTCCAATGCAGCGCGCATTCATTGAACACGACGCCTTTCAGTGCGGTTACTGTACGCCGGGGCAGTTGTGTTCCGCGACTGCCCTTCTGAATGAGTTCCGTAATGGCACCGCCAGCACCGTCACGGCCGATGTGCGCAGCCGCCCCGCCCAACTCTCCGACGATGAAATCCGCGAACGCATGAGCGGCAATATTTGCCGCTGCGGCGCCTACGCGAACATCGTGGCCGCCGTACGCGCGGTGCATGAAGGCGGCGGCCAGAACAGCGGCGGCAACAACCCCAACGCCTGACGGAGCGACAGCATGGATGCGATCTCTTATGAACGCGCCGGCGATGTCGCCGGCGCAGTGCGGGCGGCGCAGCAGCCGGGCGCGGTATTCATCGGCGGCGGCACCAATCTGCTCGATCTGATGAAGGGCGGCATAGCGCGGCCGATGCGGCTGATCGATATCACGCACATCCGCGGACTCGATACGGTCACGACGCTGCCTGATGGCGGCATTCGGCTCGGCGCGCTGGTACGCAATAGCGATGCCGCCAATCACGCGCTGGTGCGCGAGCAATACCCGTTGCTCTCGCAAGCATTTCTGGCGGGCGCATCGTCGCAACTGCGCAATATGGCGACGGTCGGCGGCAATCTGCTGCAACGCACGCGTTGCGGCTACTTCTACGACACCGCCTTCACTCAGTGCAACAAGCGCATGCCGGGCAGCGGCTGCGCGGCGCTCGACGGCCACAATCGCACGCATGCGATTCTCGGCGCGAGTCCGCAGTGCATCGCCGTGAATCCATCGGATATGAGCGTGGCGCTTGCCGCGCTCGATGCGGTAGTGCGCGTGAGCGGCCCCGCAGGCGAACGGACTATCGCGTTCGCCGATTTCCACCGGCTGCCTGGTGACCGGCCCGATGTCGATACCACCTTGCAGCCGGGCGAACTGATCACCGCCGTCGATCTTCCGCCGCCGCTCTTCAGCGCGAACTCCCACTATCTGAAAGTGCGTGACCGCGCCAGTTACGCATTCGCGCTGGTCTCGGTTGCCGCCGCATTGCAGATGGATGGCGATCGCGTGAAGACCGCGCGCATCGCATTGGGCGGCGTCGCGCACAAACCCTGGCGCGCAAGCGGCGCGGAACAGATGCTCAACGGCCAGCCGCTCACGCAAGCGACGCTGGCCAACGCCGCCGCGGCCGCTTTACGTGAAGCGCGGCCGCAACACGACAATCGTTTCAAGGTGCAGCTCGCGCAGCGCGCGATCGTGCGCGCAGTGAACCAGGCCGCCGGCCGCGCGGGAGGTGTCGCATGAATCTGATCGGTCAACCCATCGACCGCACCGACGGTCTGCTCAAAGTCACCGGCGAAGCGCGCTATGCCGCCGAATTTCCTGAAGCACGTCTCGCGCATGCGGTGCTCGTCACCAGCACGATCGCGCGTGGGACCATCGCCTCGATCGATGCAAGCCGCTCGCAGTCACTGCCCGGCGTGCTGCTCGTGATGACATATCAGAACGCGCCGCGTCTGCCGAACGGTGGCAAGCCCACGTTGGCGCCGCCGGCCGGACGCCGCCTGTCGCTGCTGCAGGACAACCAGATTCACTACAGCAACGAGCCGGTCGCCGTGGTGGTCGCCGACACACTCGAACACGCCACCGACGCCGCGCGCCAGTTGCGCATCGCGTATCAGAGCAGCGCCGCGACCGTGGACTTCGCGCAAGCCAAGCCGAACGCGCACGCGCCGGACAAACCGCAAGGCCGCCAGACCGACACGCAACGCGGCAGCTTCGACGACGGCTTGCAAAGCGGCCCAGTGCGCGTGGACGCGACCTACACCACGCCGATCGAACATCACAACCCGATGGAGCCACACGCCACGATGGCGCACTGGGACGGTCCGCAACTCACGCTCTACGATTCGACGCAAGGCGTCAGCGGCGCGGCGCAGGCAATCGCGAAGACGTTCGGCATGTCGCCCGGCGACGTGCGCGTGATTTCGCCGTTCGTGGGCGGCGGCTTCGGTTGCAAGGGCTCGTCGTGGTCGCATGTGTCGTTGTGCGCGATGGCGGCGAAGCAGACTGGGCGGCCCGTGCGGCTCGTGCTCGAACGGCCGCAGATGTTCGGGCCGGTCGGCGCGCGACCGCGCACCGAACAGCACTTCGTGCTCGCCGCGCGGCACGACGGCACGCTGACCGCAATGCGCCACGACAGCATCTCGAACACCTCGGTGATCGAAGACTGGACCGAGACCTGCTGCATGGTCACGCGCATGCTGTACGCGGTGCCGAATCAGGTGACCACACACCGCATCGTGCCGCTCAATCTCGGCACGCCGACCTTCATGCGCGCGCCGGGTGAAACGACCGGTTCGTTCGCGCTCGAATCGGCCATGGACGAACTCGCTGCGGCCTTGAAGATGGACCCGCTCGCGCTGCGCATCAAGAATTACGCCGAGGCCGACCCGCAGGAAAACAAGCCGTGGTCGGGCAAGTCCTTGCGCGAGTGTTATCAGATCGGCGCCGAGAAATTCGGCTGGTCGCGGCGCCCGCCCGCCCCTCGCTCGATGCGCAACGGCGGCACTCTGATCGGCATGGGCATGGCGACCGCGACCTATCCGGCCAATCGCAGCGAGGCCAGCGCCATCGCGCGAATTTTGCCGGATGGCACCGCGATGGTCGCCTCCGGCACCCAGGATCTCGGCACCGGCACCTACACCGTGATGACTCAGGTAGCCGCCGACGCGCTCGGCTTCGCGCCGGAAAACATTCGCTTCGCGCTTGGCGATTCGTCGCTGCCCAGAGCGCCGGGGTCGGGCGGCTCGCAATCGGCCGCGAGCGTGTCGCCGGCCGTGCGCGACGCGGCGAGTCAGGCGCGCAGCCAGTTGATCGCGCTGGCGCTCGCCGATCAGGCTTCGCCCGTGCATGGCATTGCGCTCGACGACATCACCGTGGAAAACGGCTGGGTGATGAGCCGCTCGCAACCGGGCAAGCGCGATCCGGCGGCGGCGATCATCGCGCGCTCGGGCGGCAAGCCGATCGAGGCGAGCGCGACCGTCAAGCCCGGCGACGAAAAGCAGAAGTACTCGCTTCACTCGTTCGGCGCGGTGTTCGCGGAGGTGCATGTCGATGCCGATCTCGGCACGATCCGCGTGGCGCGTGTGGTCGGCGTGTACGACGTGGGTCGCGTGCTCAACCAGAAGACGGCGCGCAGCCAGTTGATGGGCGGCATCGTGTGGGGCGTCGGGGCGGCGCTGCAGGAAGAGACCTCGCTCGATACGCGCTATGGCCGCTTCACCAACGCGAATCTCGCGGAGTATCACGTGCCGGTGAATGCCGATATCGGGTCGCTCGACATTAGCTTTATCGACCGGCCGGATCCGTATATCAACTCGCTCGGGGTACGCGGCATCGGCGAGATCGGCATTACGGGCGTGCCGGCGGCGATTGCGAACGCGGTGTATCACGCCACCGGCGTGCGCGTGCGCGATCTGCCCATCACGCTCGACAAGGTGATGCAGACGATGCAGGTTTGACGCACTCGCGTTCGCCAGTGCGTTTCATGGCGACGCGGTCGCGTTCGGGTTTGTGTTCGTTGGCGCGTGCGCTTAGCGCGGATGCGGTGGCGGACGCGCTCACGTCTATCTTCGCCATTGCTTTCAAGGCGGATCGGGCCCGTGCACGCATGGCGTTCTGCTTCGCAGCGAGCGCGGCGTGGCCTTGGCAGTCCCGCGCCGTGAATCGACATTGGCGCTTGCCTGTGGCTGCGTTGCATCGCACAATCGATCTCATCCTTTCTATCGGTGCCCGCCCATGGCCTACGCCTCGCTCGCCACTGGCGTGTTGCTCGCCGCCGGCTTCGGTTCGCGCTTCGACCCGGACGGCCTGCACAATAAACTGCTCGCGCGCATGCCGGATGGCACACCGGTCGCGCATGAATCCGCGCATCGGCTGCTGCGGGTCGTGACGCGCGTGCTGGCCGTGGTGCGGCCGGGTTCGGACGCGCTCGCGCGGCTCCTGAACGATGCCGGTTGCGACGTGGTGTTCGCGCTGGACGCCGAACGCGGCATGGGCGCGAGTCTCGCCGCCGGCGTCGAAGCCAGTGAGAGCGCCGAGAGCTGGATCGTCGCGCTCGCGGACATGCCGCGCATCGCCACCAGCACGATCGAAGACGTGGCGCGCGCGCTGGACGGCGGCGCATCGCTGGTCGCGCCGTTTTACCAGGGGCAGCGTGGACATCCGGTCGGCTTCGGCGTCGAGCATCGCGACGCGCTGCTGGCGCTCGACGGCGATACCGGCGCCAGGTCCTTGCTCATGTCGCAGCACGTGACGCGGCTGGACGTCGACGATGCGGGCATCTTGCGCGATGTGGACACGCCGGAGGATTTGCGCAACGTGTAGTCGTTGCGTGACCCTGGCCTGGCAGTCGTGACGTGACACGCTTGATCCGGACTGGTGTTCAGGCGCATACTGTACATCCATACAGTATTTTGTCCGCATGGGTTGGCGCGTTACGTTGCGCATGGCCGCGGCGCGTCCGCATGAAACGCATTTCAATCGAACCGTCTTTTGCCGCCTGGCGCCGCGCGGCGCGGGAACTGCTGCGGCAAGGCGTCGAGCCGGAGCGGATCGAGTGGGTTGAATTCGATTCAGTCGACACGGGTATCAACAGCGTCGCCGCTCCCGGCAACTCCGCCGCCCCGGTCGTCGCCACGCCCGCCATTCCTCGCGAACTGCTCGCCTGGCTGAAAACGGCGGCCTGCTTTTGCGCGCCGGACCGCTGGTCCCTGCTCTACCGCATCCTGTGGCGTTGGACACACGGCGAGCGCCACGTCCTCGATCCGCAAGACGCCGACGGCGCGCTGCTCGATCAGCGCATCCAGTCGGTCGAGCACGAAACCAATGATCTGGTGACACTCACCCTGTTCAGGCGGCGCGATCCGTCCATGGGAGCGCCGGAATTCGTCGGCTGGTACGAGCCGCATCATGATCTGCTGGCGCAGGCCGCCGAGCGCTTTGCCGAGCGCATGGGCGATTCCACCTGGATGCTGGCGACGCCGCAAGGCGCGGTTTTCTGGAACGGCATGTTGCTGCGAATCAGCCGGCTGGCAGCGGATGACGGCGAGACCTCTTGCCCCGAGCACCAGCAGCAGAATCCGCTAACCACCGAGGCGTTACCACCCGGCGCCATGGCCGGCGAAGCCACGACCAGCGAACCCACCGAGGCGCTCTGGCTCGCGTATTACGCCAGCGCCTTCAATGGAGCGCCGGCGCCCGTGCCGCTGCGTTACTGGAGAACGCCGCCTGCGGGTCCGCCGCTGCCCGCACAGCTTGCGCGCGAGCGTAGCCGTCTCGGCGCGCAGAGTCGCGCGGTCACCGTTCCGGAGATGCCTCCGCTCGAATATTCGGCGGTGACGCCACCGCTGCGCGAGCCCACCGGCCCGCTGGCTACCTGCCGGCGCTGCGCGTTGTGGCGCAACGCGAAGCAGGCCGTCGCGGGCGCCGGTCCGGCTCAGGCGGCGCTCATGGTGGTCGGCGAACAACCCGGCGAGCACGAAAACCAGCACGGCGCGCCCTTCACCGGGCCCGCCGGTCAACTGCTCGATACGGTGCTCGCGCGCGCCGGCCTCGACCGCGCGGCGCTCTATCTGACTTATGCCGTCAAGCATTACAAGTGGGAAACGCTGGAGCAGCAGCGCGTCCACCGCACGCCCGCGCGGCGCGAGGTCGAAGCTTGCCAGTACTGGCTGGAACACGAACTCACGCAAATCGCGCCGCGCGTGGTCGTCACGCTCGGCGCGACGGCGCTGAAGGCGTTGACGGGCGCGCACGTCAATCTGTCCGAATATCTGGGGCAGACTATCGACCACGGCGGGCGGCTGATCGTGCCGACGTGGCATCCGTCGTATGCGCTGAAAATGATGGACGGCCGGCTGCGCGAGGATATCGTCGCGGGCATGGTGGCGGCGTTCAGCCGCGCGGCGGGGTTGACGGCGGAAGGAGCGTAGCTTTTTTGCCTCGAATGGTGAGCCAATTCAGGAAGCCTCCGTCCCACCAGGGTGAGCCTCTACGGGAACCCTCCACTCGACCAGCGCGATCAGGCACGCGGATTGCGTACCACAAACGCGCCGCGCAAGCCGCGACGATTCCGCCTAAGCTGATGTGACGCCGCATTTTTCCAAGCACCGGCGTGACGCTCGAGCCTCGAACGGCCTCGCCAACGGCCCGCGCGTTGCGAACCCATCACACGTCCCATGAGCGAAACCAGCCCACGCCTTTTCATTGTCTCGCCCCATTTCGACGACGCCGTCTTCAGTTGCGGCGCATTGCTCGCCGCCCATCCCGACGCTGCGGTCTGCACGGTCTTCGCCGCCCCACCCGAGCAGCCGATGCATACCGAATGGGATGAAAAGTCGGGCTTCACGGACGCCCATCAGGCCATCCACGAACGCACGCTGGAAGACAACCGCGCACTCGAAGTACTCGACGCAATTCCGCTGCGCATGCCGTTTCGCGACAGCCAGTACCTGGACTCGCCCTCGATCAGCAAAATGGCGGCGGCGCTCGAGGAAACTATCTACCGCAGCACCGCCAACACGTTGCTGATGCCGCTCGGCCTGTATCACGACGATCACGTGCGAGTCTTCGAAGCCTGCTGTGAGATCCTGCCACGCCTGTCGCATCTGACCTGGTTCGGCTACGAGGAAGCGATTCACCGGCGCACGCCCGGCGTGGTGCAGGCGCGGCTCGCTGATCTCGCGCAGCGCGGCATCGTCGCGACGCCGGCCAGTCCGAGTGCCGGCCACACGATCGATGCACAGCGCCGCGCGCAACTCAAACGCGAGGCGGTCAACGCTTACCAAAGCCAGTTGCGCGCGTTCGGCGCGGGCAATTACGACGACATCTTCGCGACTGAGCGTTACTGGCAGCTCAGCGTGGGTCGTCGCGTGAAAAAGTAGGAGACGCGGCGCGCCGGAAAGGCCTACGCTTGAAGAGCACGGCCGGCGCGAGTTCGACGCCGTCGCCGCACCGGCCTCTTCTCCACTCAAAGGTGCTGCCATGAGCTACGACATGCATACCAGTCCGATTCCCGACCCCAACGCCGATCCGAATCGCGACCCGGAAGCCGATCCGCTAGTACCGCCGTCGCCCGGCCATCACACCGAGGAGCCGCAACGGCCCGATGGGCCGCCGGACAAAGACCCGGTGTGACCGCGTTGCGCGGCCAGCCACCGGACGCGCGAATCAGCGCGTCAGTTCGGTAAAGCCCTGCAACAGGCGGTCGATGTCGGCGGCGTGAATGTTGCCCATCGTCGAAATGCGGAACAGTTCGGCCGACAGACCGCCTTGCCCCGCGTAGATGACGAAGCCGCGCGCCTTCAGCGCGTCGTGCAGTTGCGGATACGCAATGCCTGCCGGCAAGCGGTACGCGCGCAGCACCACCGACGACCCTTCCGGCGGCAGCACGCTGCCGATACCGCGCTCGGCAAGACCCGCCCGCGCCTGTTCAGCCAGCGCCGCGTAGCGCGCGTGACGCGCGCGCCAGCCGCCTTCGTCGGCGAGTTCGCGCAGCGCTTCGACCAGTGCGTAGTACGCATGCACCGACGGCGTGAACGGCGTGTTGCGCTGATCCTGCAATTTCGCGAGACGGCCGAGGTCAAGGTAGTACGTGCGGCTCGCCGCCTGCGCGAGCGCCGCGCGGCGCACCAGCACGAACGACGCGCCCGGTACGCCATGCAGACATTTGTTCGCCGTGGCGGCCACCGCGTCGAGACTGGTGTCGGCGAAATCGATCGTTTCCGCGCCGAAGCTGCTCACGCCGTCCACCAGCAGACGCAGCCCCCGTGCACGGCACAACGCGCCGAGCGCGGCCAGATCGTTCAGGCGGCCCGTGGTGGTTTCGTGATGAATCACGGCGACGTGCGTGAACGCCTTATCCGCGTCGAGGCGTTCGGCGATCTTCGCGAGATCGGGCGCCTGCATCCAGTCGTGCTTCAGCGATTCATGCGCGATGCCGTATTGCGTGGCGATCTGCGAAATACGCTCGCCGTACACGCCGTTTTCCACCACGAGCAGCTTGCCGTTTTGCGGCACCAGCGCGGCGGTCATGCTTTCGACGGCCGCCGTGCCGGAGCCGGTCATCAGCACCGCTTGCCATTCGCTCGCGTCGAGACCGTACAGATCGACGAGGCGCGTGCGCGCCTCTTCCTGCAAAACGAAAAACTCGCTTTCGCGGTGGCACAGATCCGTCTGCAACAGGCTATTGCGAACGCGTTCGGTGAGCGTCACCGGGCCGGGATTGAGCAGCAGCATGAGCGCTCCTTGACTTTAAGCGGCGCCGATGTGGCGCATCAGACGCGTCTTCACATCGGGCGGAGTGATGGTGGGACGCGGCAGCCCGTCGGGTGTGCCGCGGCGAATGATGAGACGCGCGAAGCGCGGGCCGTCGAGCGGCGCCGCTTCGAACAGGGCGTCGATCACGTTCGCGTCGTCGCTTTCGACCGCCGACGCGTAACCGCACGCCGCGGCCACGCCCGCAAACGAAACCTGTGACGACACCGTCGCCTGACCGCCGGTGGAATCGTGCGCGCCGTTGTCGAGCAGCACGTGCGTGAGATTCGACGGACCGTACGCGCCGATGGTGGCGAACGCGCCCATGCGCATCAACGCGGCGCCGTCGCCGTCGAGCGCGACGACGTGCAGGTCGGGACGCGCGAGCGCAAGACCCAGCGCGAACGGCGTCACGCAACCCATCGAGCCGACCATGTACAACTGGTTAGGCCGGTCGTCGATCGCGTAGAGTTCGCGCCCGCAAAAGCCGGTCGACGCGAGCACCACCGTCGAGTCGAGCGGTGTGTGCGCGATCACCTTGTTCAGCGCGTCGTGACGCGAAGCCAGTTCGCTCGCCGCCACGTTCGTGAACTGCGATTGCGGCGCGACGGGTGCGCGGCGCTCGGTCGCGCCGTTGTCTTTCAACTCGTACGGCGCCACGCTGCCCTTCTGCATGACGAGCGCGTACGGGCGGCCGGTTTCATCCATATGCGCGATGGCGCGATCGAGAGCCGGGCCGATTGCGTCGGCTTCCGTCGGGAAGGTTTCCCAGGGGATCTCCATCGTCTCCAGCATCGCGGGTGTGACGGGACCCATCAGCGCGTGCTGCGGTTCGTCAGCGACACCGGGCTGGCCGCGCCACGTGACGATCAGCAATTGCGGCAGACGGAAGGTCCACGTGAGCGAGGTCAACGGGCTCACGGCATTGCCGAGCCCGGAGTTCTGCATCATGGTGATGCCGCGCCGGCCGTTTTGCGCGCCGAGCGTGACGCCCGCGATCAACGCGACGGCGTCGCCTTCATTGGCCGCCGACACGTAATGCAGCGACTCGTCCTGCAACACGTAGTTGATGAACGGCGTCAGATACGAGCACGGCACGCCCGCATACCAGTCGAAGCCGCGTTCACGCGCCGCCTCGACGAACTGTGCTGCCTCGATCATTGCGCGGCTCCGCTCGCTGCGTCCGCCGCGCCTTTGCCCGCACGGCCGACCGCGGCCGCGAACGGCGCTTGTGCATGCGCGAAGTCGCCCGCACGGCGGAAGTCCTCGAGGTCGTTCACGCCGCGCCAGTGGCCGTGCACGTATTGCACTTCGATCGACTCGCCTGCTTCGATCAGCGCGTTCAGCAACGCGGGCATGTCAAGCGACGCGAAATCCGGGCGCGCCTGCAATTGGCTCATGACCGCCTGCAAACGCTCACGGCCTTCACCGCGCACGTTCAGCAAACCGACCCAACGGCCATGCGGCGTTTGCGACGCGATGGCCGACGTGGCGTCCTGCCCGCTCGACACGTGACGCAGCACGACCTTGTTGCCGAACAAACCGCGGTCGTCGGCCGCCGAGCACCACGCGAAATCGCGCACGCTGGCGTTTTCCGCGTCGGTCAGCGACGAATCGACTACCACGCTGAACGCCGCTTCGCTCTCCACGAGATCGCGCAGGATATAGCTGCGGAACAGCAGATCGCCGTACGAGACCACCGTGTCGCCGGCCAGCTTGTCGATCGCGCAGGCGAGCGACGCGAGTTCGCCGGTTTGCGCATGCTGTTCGTTGACGACGAGCTTGATGCCGGCCGTGTCGATCGCATCGGCGCGATAACCGCCGACCACGGTGATGTCGTTCACGCCCTGCTTCTTGAACGCATCGACGAGCCAGCGCAAGAGCGGCTTGCCGGCAATCGGCAGCATCACTTTCGGACGGTCTTCGGTGACGGCTTCGAGGCCCTTGCCGCGGCTCGCCGCGAGCACGACCGCGGAACCGGCCGCACGGCCGCTCGACAGGTAGCGGTCTTCGGCTTCCGAGTATTCGTCGGCGTCCTGGAGGCGGAAGATTTCGTTGACGGCGGCAATGCTGTCTTCCACGTTGACGAGCGTTTCGCTCGCGTGGATTTCCTTGGCAACGGCCTGCATCGCCGAGGTCGCCGCGCGGATCAGATGGTTCGCCCAGATCACCGTGCTGATGCCGGCTTCGCGGAAGACCTCGGTCGGCGTGCTGTAGTACTTGGTCGGCACGATCACGAGCGGACCGCGGCCGGCCCATTCGCGCGCGAATTCGAGAATTTCGTCGGGACGCGAGAGCTTGCTGTGAATCAGGATCGCATCCGCGCCGGCCTGGCGATAGGCTTCCGCGCGACGCAGCGCCTCGTCCATGCCCCAGCCGGCGATCAACGCTTCAACACGCGCGACGATCGAAAAATTCTCATCGGACTGCGAGTCTTTACCGGCTTTGATCTTGCCGCAGAACTCGTCCATATCGGCGAGCGGTTGCGCTTCGCCGTTGATGAAGCTGTTGGTCTTGGGGAATTGCTTGTCTTCGATACACACGCCGGCAATGCCGCGCTGTTCGAGTTTGCGCACGAGGCGGCGCACGTTGTTGAAGTTGCCGTAGCCGGTATCGCCGTCGAGCAGGATCGGCAGATCGCTGGCGTCGGCCATGAATTCGAGCGTGTCGACGACTTGCGTCCAGCTTGCTTCATTGTTGTCGCGCACGCCGTACTGCGCGGAGATCGCGAGGCCCGAGCCCCAGATCGCCTTGAAGCCGGCTTCGCGGACGATCCGCGCGGACAGGCCGTTATGGGCCTCCATCATGAATTCGAGTTCGTTGCTGACGAGCATCTGGCGCAGGCGCGCGCTGCGGGAAGCGGAAACGAAAGCGGGTTCGCGGGCGTTCATTTTATGTACTCCTGGTGGCGGGCTTATTGGTGCTCTTCTTTTGCCCGACTGACGACTGGAAAATGGCGACTATAGCGGAATTTTTATTTATTCGTCTTTTTCGTGGCAGCGGTTATCTCCATTTGCGGATAAGTGGAAAAATGTGTCGTTTTTTGCGATTCACTAATGCGCGCGGTGGCTTGGATTTTATTGGCGTTTTGTGGAATCCTGACGCAATCACATGGCGGCGCTTTGATGGGCGGTGCGTCCCTTCGTTTTGGTCGTCAACAGTTGTGGCGATGTTGAGGTTTTAATATTCGTTCTTTAATTACGGAAAGCCTTAATTATTAATGCGGATTCATCAACACCGACATTTTTAATTGGCAATAGCGAGAAAGCCTGATTGAACAAGCAAAAAATGAATAAATCCACTTACCGAAACATAAAAAATGCCGTTCCAACGGTAAAAGGTCTCTTTAGTCAGACGAATAGAAATGTTTAACAGCGGGTTTCCCCTGCCCTGCGGACCCCATGCCGCCGCGCCGTAAACACAGTCAGCGACAAGCCACTCGCCACAAGCGAATCCAATCCCTGACCGACCACTGTGCGAAAGCAAAAACCGCTATGACTTTGAACAGAAAACTGGCCTCGATGATCGCCGTCCTCTGGATCGGCCTGATCCTGATCGGCGGCTTCGGCGCATGGCAAAACCGTGCCTCGATGATCTCGGACCGCCGCGATCAGCTGAAATCGCTGATCGACCAGGCCAACCACATCGTCGGCCGTTACTACACGCTCGCGCAGCAGCACACCATTACCGAAGACGAAGCGAAGAAGCAGGCGCTGGAAAGCCTCGCGGCCATGCGCTACGGCAAAGACGGCTACATCTCCGTCAACGATTCGCAGCCCGCCATGCTGATGCATCCGATCAAACCGGAAATGGTCGGCAAGAATCTCGCGCAGTTCACCGATCCGGCGGGCAACCATCTGTTCGTCGATATCGTCAACGCGGGCAATCGCGAGGGCGGCGGCTTTGTCGACTACCTGTGGTCCAAGCCGGGGAGCGACAAACCGGTCGCCAAAACCAGCTACTCGATTCACTTCGCGCCGTGGGACTGGTATCTCGTCACCGGCATGTATATGGACGACGTGCAAAGCGCGTTCTACGCCAATCTGCTGCGCTGGCTCGTCATCACCGTCACGCTCGGCGCGATCGCCACCGCCGTCATGCTGCTGGTGCTGCGCAGCATTCGCCGCACGCTCGGCGGCGATCTCGAAGTGGCCGTGGAACACGCGCAGCTGATGGCGCGCGGCAATCTCGCCACGCGCGTGCCGGTTCAGTCGGACTACACCGGCAGCCTGCTGCATGCGCTCCAGACGATGCAGGCCGGTCTCGTCGAGACGGTGTCGCGCGTGCGTCTCGGCACTGAGAACATCAATATCGGCGCGACCGAAATCGCCGCCGGCAACACGGATCTCTCGCAACGCACGGAAGAACAGGCGGCCGCGCTCGTCGAAACGGCGTCGAGCATGGATCAGATGACGGTCAACGTGAAGCAGAACGCGGACAGCGCGCTGCAGGCCGCGCACCTCGCCGGCCAGGCCGCAGATGTCGCCACGCGCGGCAGCCGCGTGGTCGACGACGTGGTCCGCACGATGGGCGAGATCACCGCCAGCTCGCGGCAGATCGGCGACATCATCGGCGTGATCGACGGCATCGCCTTCCAGACCAACATTCTCGCGCTCAACGCGGCGGTCGAAGCGGCCCGCGCGGGCGAACAGGGTCGCGGTTTCGCGGTGGTCGCGGCCGAAGTGCGCAGCCTCGCGCAACGTTCGGCCACGGCGGCGAAGGAAATCAAGGCCTTGATCGAAACCTCGACGAATACGGTGGAAGCCGGCGCGTCGCTGGTCGCCAACGCCGGTTCGACGATGGGCGAAATCGTGCAGTCGGTGCGTCGCGTGAACGAGATTCTCGAAGAGATCAGCAACGCCTCGCGTGAACAGAGCGCGGGCATCGAGCAGGTCAATCGCGCGGTCGGCGAAATGGATCAGGTCACGCAGCAGAACGCGGCACTGGTCGAAGAGGCGGCCGCCGCGGCACATTCGCTGAAGGACCAGGTGGGTGTGTTGCGCGAAGCGATTTCGAGCTTCGCGCTGCCGGCCTGAGCGTTTTCAGACCGGCCGAAACCGGAGCAAGCAGCACACAAAAAAGAAGGCGCTCAACAGGCAGGGAGCGCCTCTTTAACACGCCGCGTCGGAGTCGACGCATTAATCGAACGAAAGAGCCGCGCGGATTTTTTAAGTCCGCGCGGTTTTTTTTACGCCCGCGCGCGCCTCGGTCCACCTTGGACCACCTCTGGCGCACCTGGTGTCGCCTTGCTCAGCAAACGCTTACCACGCGCCAAACTGCAACCAGGTTAAGCCGAATTTGGCATCGCCGAATTTTGCTTAAGGCATTTTCATGCTAACGGCACGCTTACGATAATGGCCGCTTTTTTAACGCCCGCCGCGCAGATGCGCTCCACGTCGGAGCCGTCCGCGAGCGCCGTTCATCGAGGCTCGCCGTCATGCTGCTCCATCTCCTCTACCTGCTCGCGATCGTCGCGGAAGCCATGTCCGGCGCGCTCATGGGCATGCGCCGCGGCATGGATCGCTTCGGTCTGTGCCTCGTCGGCACCGTCACCGCGCTCGGCGGCGGCACGGTGCGCGACGTCCTGCTCGGTCACTATCCCCTTGCGTGGATCTCGCATCCAGATTACGTTCTCATTACAATCGGGGCGGCGTCGGTTGCCGCGGCGTGCGCGAAGTGGCTGCGCAACTGGCAGAGGCTCTTCGTCACGGTTGACGCGATCGGCCTGATCGCCTTCACGGTGATCGGCTGCGACGTGGCCGCGACGCTGGACGTAAGCCCCGCCCTTGTCGTGCTGGCCGGCGCGATCACCGGCGTGTGCGGCGGCATGTTGCGCGACGTGCTGTGCAACCAGATGCCGCTGGTGTTGCGTCAGGAGTTGTACGCCAGCATCGCCCTCGGCGCCGGCGCCGTGTATGTGGCCTTGCAAGCCTGCGGCGTGGCGCCGGGGCCGGCGTCGGTCGTGGTGCTCGCAGGCGGTTTCGCGGTGCGCATGCTGGCCGTGCGATTCCGCTGGCAACTCAAGGTATTCACCGCCGCCGATTCGGGCGGCGCAAGTTAATCGAGCTGTTCGTTATCCGCACCCAATGATCCAGAAGAAGAAATCGCAGCCGCACGACCCCTACGCGCCCGTCGCGAAGAACCAGTTGCTGGCCGCGCGCCTGCCGATGTGGCGTTCGAAATTCATCGTCCTGCTGGTGTTCGGCGCGTTCGCCTCGCTCGCGGGGCGCGCGTTCTGGGTGCAGGTGGTGAACCAGGACTTCTACGTCGACCAAGGGCAAAAGCGCTATCAGCGCACCATCGAACTCGACGCGACGCGCGGGCGGATCGTCGATCGCAATGGCTCGATGCTCGCCGTCAGCCTCGCGACTTACGAGATCTGGGCTTCGCCCAAACTGATCGACGAAGCCGCGATCGCGCCGCTCTCGATGCTGCTCGATCTGCCGCTGGCGGAACTGCGCCGGCGTCTGAACGGCGACAAGACCTTCGTCCTGCTCAAGCGCCAGGTGGACGCCGAGACCGCCGGGCATCTGTCCAAGCTTGGCCTCGCGGGCATCACGCAGATCGCCGATTCGAAGCGCTTTTATCCTGAAGGCGAATCGGCGGCGCACGTGGTCGGCTTCACGGATATCGAGGACAACGGCCAGGAAGGCGTCGAACTCGCGGCCAACGAGCAACTGCTCGGCGTGCCCGGTCAGCGCGAAGTGATCCGCGACCGTCTGGGCCGCGTGGTGTCCGAGACCCGGCCGCTCGTGCCCGCGCAGAACGGCGAGACCATCCACCTGACGATCGACCGGCGGATTCAGCAGCTCGCCTATGCGCAACTGAAGGACGCGATTGCCAAACATCACGCCGAAGCCGGCAGCGTGGTGGTGCTCGACGCGCGCAATGGCGAGATTCTGGCGCTCGCCAACTACCCGAGCTTCGATCCGAATGACCGCGCCCGCCTGACCGGCCGCCAGTTGCGCAATCGCGCGGTGGTCGACACCTTCGAGCCAGGTTCGACGATCAAGCCGGTGGTCGTCGCGCTCTCGATCGACGAGGGCAAGGTGCGGCCGCAAAGTGTCATCGATACCGCGCCTGGCTGGTACAAGATCGGGCCGGCCGTCATCCACGACACCTCGAATCATGGCGTGATGACCGTCGCCGAAGCCGTGCAGAAGTCGAGCAATATCGCGCTCGCCAAGCTCGCGCTGAATCTGCCGGCCGAGAAGATCTGGAGCAAGTATCAGGAATACGGGCTCGGCCTGCGGCCCGAGCTGACGTTTCCGGGCGTGGCGTCGGGCAAGGTGCGTCCGTACAAACGCTGGCGGCCGATCGAACAGGCGACCATGGCGTACGGCTACGGGCTGTCCACGTCGCTACTGCAGATGGCGCAGGTGTACACGGCCTATGCCGGCGACGGCACGATGCCTCGCGTGAGTCTGTTGCGCAATGGAGCGGGCGCGGCCGCGCAATCCGACGGCAAGGGCCAGGCGGTTACGACGCCGACCACCGCACGCGCCATCCGCTCAATGCTGGAAATGGCGACCGGCGTGGGCGGCACAGGACGAGCGGCGACAGTGGAAGGCTACCGGATTGGCGGCAAGACCGGCACGGCGCGCAAACAGGTCGGCGCGACCTACGCGAAAAACCGCTACCGCGCGTTGTTCGTCGGCATGGCGCCGATGAGCGACCCGCGCCTGATCGTCGCCGTGATGATCGACGACCCGGCGGGCAAGGCGTTTTATGGTGGGACGGTGGCCGGTCCGGTGTTCAGTGGTGTGACGGGCGGAGCGCTGCAGTTGCTGGGTGTGCCGCCGGATGCGCCGGGCACTTGAGCGCTCTAAGCGGCATGCGCGCCGAGCAGCCGGTCACGCAAGTTCGATGCGAGCTTCAGCGGCTCACATCAACGAGCCATCTGCTCGCCGCCCGCATTCACCAGCGCCTCGATGCGATTGCGGCCGTTGCGTTTGGCCTGATACATCGCGCGATCGGCTTCTTCCATCATCGCGCCGCCTAGTTTGGCCGCCTCGGTCGGCGTGCCGCTGATCGTGCGCGCCGCCACACCGATCGACACCGTCAAGGCGATGCGCTCGCCATGATCGTCCTGCAAAGCGAGTCGCTCGACCGCGAGGCGCACACGCTCGGCGACCGTGAGCGCATCCGCGCGGTCGCCCTGTAGCAGCGCGGCGAATTCTTCGCCGCCATAACGCGCCACGGTATCGCCCAGGCGCACCTGTTGCCGCACGCAAGCCGCCACCGCCGCCAACGCGCGGTCGCCGGTCTGATGGCCGTAGGTGTCGTTGATCCGTTTGAAGCTGTCGATATCGATGAACAGACACGCCACCGGCACGCAATAGCGAACGGCGCGCATGATCTCCTCGCGCAGCCGCTCGTCGAAATAGCGGCGATTGGCGAGGCCCGTCAACGAATCGGTCATGCCCAGTTGTTTGAGCCGCTCGCGATGCGCCACGTTGTCGAGACTCGCTGTCACGATGCTCGCGAAGCGCTCCAGAATGTCGGTGGCCATGCCTTGGCCGAAACGCGCCGGGTCGTCGCTGCCGAGACAGAGATAGCCGCTGACGGTGTCGCCCGCGGCAAGCGGCAACAGGATCGCGCTTGCCGGTGCTTCGGTGTCGCCGAAGAACGCGCGTCGCGCCGCGTCATCCATGTCGTGCGGCTTACCGAGCCACGGCCGGCCCTCCTCGCACAGACCTTGTGCGGCAAGACCGCCTTCGCGCGAGGTGCGCAGCTTCGACTGATCGAGTGCGCGCAAGGCGACCGGTTCGAGCAGCTCGCGCAGCATCGGCGCGCGGTCGTCGAGCCAGAGCGTCACGCCCGTCAGCGAAAATTCCCGCGGCAACTGGGTGAACAGCGTGTCGAGAAACGATGCGAAGTCCTGAGCGCCGATCAAACGCAACTCGACGTTCTGGAAGCGCCGCAGCGTGCGCTCGTTGTGCTGCACGGTATCGACGAGCGAACGAAGGCGCTCGGAAAGCGGCGTTTGGGCGAGGTTCGTCACTTTATAGGTGCGGGCCCGAAGGCGAAGCGGGGTTGGCGGCCCCCAATCGCTGTAATAACGGCGGATTTCGCGAGGTCTTGAGGGCCCGATCGCGGCGACCACGCTTTTTCACGCGATCCGCTTTTGCGCCTTCTTAAGTCTGGCTTAATTCTTTGCTGTAACCATGAGGCACAACATCCCCTGTTGAAGCCGCCAGAACATCGGCGGCGCTTTTTCCCCGGGGTGTCGACGACGCGCCAGAAGATGGGCTGCAGGCCCGCGAAGAAGGAGTCAAACCATGGTTGAAGACACGGTATTCGAGCATCTGCGCACCATGCCCGGCAACGAATGGGTCAGCCAGATTCACTCATGCAAGGTCTCGGACCCGCTGCAGCATCCTTGGGGGCGCTCATACCGGCTCGTCGAATGGACCATGAAGCACACGCCCGAATCGAGCCGCCGGGTGGTGCCCGCCGAGAGTACGCCGCTTGAAATCGCTCAGGCTGTCGTCTCGCACGTGCCGGGCCGGCGTTTTTGTCAGGACGGCAACGAATAACACGCTTGCGCGCCGATCGCGCGCCGCGCATTCGTCACGCTAGCCGCGCGTGGCGAGCGATGCGCAGTAGTCCAACGCATCGTCCAGCCGGTCGTTGCCCCAGAACATTTCATCGCCGACAAAGAACGTCGGCGCGCCGAAAATCCCTCGGGCCACGGCTGCCGCGGTCTGTTCACGCAAGCGCAGTTTGTTCGCGTCGCTTTGCGCTTCGGCGATGATCTCCCGCGCCGGCAAACCCAGTTCATCGAGCGCTTCGCTCACCACCTCCATCGAACCGATATCGCGGTCATGCGCGAAGTTCAATTGCATGATCTTGCGGCAATAGGCGGCAATCCATTCGCGATCCGCGCCGAGCAGCGCCACGCGCATTGCAAGAAGCGCCGCGCGCGGGAACGTGGTGGGACGCATCAGGGCGATGCCGTATTTGCGGCATTGCCGTTCCATGTCCTTCCACACATATGCGCCCTTCTCCTTCTGCAGCACGAACGGCGAATTGTCGAAACCGAGGTCGCGAAAGACCGGCCCCAGCAAGAACGGAAGCCAGAGAATCCGCACGCCTCGCGCCGCAGCCTCAGCTTCGATGCGCATGACGCTGAGGTAGCTGTAGTTGCTGCCGAAGTCGAACCAGAACTCGATCTCCGGTGCATGCGTAGGCACGCGCGTTGCTGCCTCGTTCATCTTTCCCTCCAGTCATACGTAGCCGGACAGCGCCTAGGTCTTGCAAAGCTTAACAGTCGTGCCGCGCGCTTATCCCTATGATGGCCCTTCACACCGCTACGTCAGATGCTCATAACATGAACTATCCCTACGACATTCTCACCGCCGCGTGTCTTTTCATCATCGTGGTGTCCACGTCCATCATGCTCGCGCTGTCCTGAGCTATTCACGCCCTCTCCCGCGGAGCCGGTAAACCCGCGAACGCGCTCTACGCGTCTCCGTAAAAAGACGGGATATACTGTACATATATACAGTACTTTTTCGTCTGAGCAATGCGCCTTCCACCCTTCGAACCTCCCACGCTCGCCGAGCTGCGCGCCTGGTGGCGCACGCGCGACGAGCAGGCCGTCCAGCGGCTCATCCTCGAAATCCAGCGGCAGCGGCTTACGCTGCTGGAACTGCGCAACCTGATCGACTGCGGCGTTCAGCAGGCGCGCACCGCGGACCGCACGCTGGTCGAACGCGGCGAACCGTTGATGACGCTGCGCATCAGGATTGCGCAAGAAGTGCTGCGTGTCGGCGACATCGACGATACGCGGCAGATGAGCCGCGCCGAGCAGGAAAGGCTCGCGGTCCGCACGGAAGGTCAGATGGAGTACGCGCGCGAAGGCCGTCTCAGGCGCCAGCGCCGCAATATCTAGCGGGAATGCGGCCTCGCTGCCTCTGTGACGAAGCGAGGCCGCGCGGATCGATCAACGCGTTTGCGTGGCCACGCGCAGGCCGAGCGAAATAAACAGCACGCCGATGATCTTGTTCTGCCAGCGCGTCAGCCACGTCAGACGCTTGACGAATTTGCCCAGCGGACGAATCGTCAACACGATCAGCGTCGTGTAAAGCGCGCTCATGCCGACAAAGATGAGGCCCAGCGTGGTGAACTGCAGAAACGTGGAACCGTGTTCGGGACGAACGAACTGCGGCAGAAACGCGAGGAAAAACAGTGCGGTCTTGGGATTCAGCACTTCGGCGGGAATGGCCTGAAAGAAGGCTTTCGAGGCCGACACCGGGGCGACGGTCGGCATATGCGCGCTCGCCTGCTTCTCGCGCAACGCGCGAATGCCCAGATAAACGAGGTAGGCCGCGCCGACGAACTTGACCGCGTTGAAGGCCAGCGCCGAGGTCATCAGTAGCGCCGAGAGGCCGACCGACGCGCCCAGCGTATGAATGAAATCGCCAACCGCAATGCCGAGGCCGGTGAGAATGCCGGCCTTGCGGCCGCCATGCACGGTGCGCGTCAACACCAGCAGCACCGCCGGACCCGGAATCAGAAAGAGCCCGAGTACAACGGCTACGAAAGTCCCTAACGTGGATAGGTCAAGCATGTCGTCTCCTTTGACGCGCTGGTTCCGGCGGACAGCCGCGCGTGTTTAGCGGAAGATTGTAGACGAACGGGCGATTTCTGACTGGCGCGCGCCGTGCGTGCCGTCCGGCGCATCGCCATGACTTACGCGATAAACGCGCGGCGAGTGGGCCGGCACAACGCACGCCGCAAACCCGCCGCGCAAGCCGTGCATGGCCGTCTCGGAGATTGTCCATTAGCGAGCCGTCGATCCGTTACCATGGCGGGCGTAAGACCGCGCGCGGTCAGCGTTTCCATTCACCGAAGTCTTTGCCTTGCCCACTTACACCCTGCCCGCGCCGTTGAGCGCGGAACTCGAGATTCGCAAGAGCCGATTCATTGCGTACGCGCTACCGGTCGCCGACCGCGACGCCGCGATGGCCGAATTGCGGCGCCTGCGCGACGAGCATCCTGCCGCGACGCATGTCTGCTGGGCGCTGCTGGCAGGTGGCCAGTCCGGCATGTCCGACGACGGCGAGCCCTCCGGCACTGCGGGCCGGCCGATTCTCGAAGTGTTGCGGCATCACGATCTGGACGGCGTGCTGGCCGCCGTCGTGCGTTATTACGGCGGCGTGAAGCTCGGCGCCGGCGGCCTCGTGCGCGCATACACCGATGCGATCGCTTCGGCGCTGCTGGATGCGCCGCGCGTCGAGCGGATTGCACAGGTTTCGCTGATCGTCGAGGTGAGTTACGCCGACGAGGCGAAAGTGCGCCGATGGATCGATGCCGAAGGCTATGCGCTCGTGGACAGCGCCTACGCGATGCTGGTGAAAATGACGATCCGTTTGCCCATCAACGCGGTCGATGATGCCCAGCGAGCGTTGGTGGATATGACTCAAGGAAAAGCCGGGTTCTTCTGACGGCTTGACGTGTTTCTTCCTTGCGAGAGGCAGAGCGCTCCCTGAATAAGAGATGCGCGAGTCCGGGCCGCTGTTACCATGTCGTTTATTCCCCGGCTTGATTCAATCTAAAAGGGCAACTCCTCTGACCTCGACCGCCGCTTTTTCCAGCACAGCGACTGAGTCGCCGCATCGGAGCGCGTCTCTGCCGCAGTCGCTCAATTCCACGCGTTCACCTTTGACATCGACCGTGCTCAAGGGATGCGGGACGATCGCGCTGCCGTTGATGCTCTCCGCCTGCTCGTGGTCTTGGTTCGGCCTGAATAGCTCGCCGCGCGCGGTAGCGCATCCGACCGGCTGGCTCAGCGTGGCCCCTGCCCGTGACTTCGCCTATATGCCCGCTCGCAGCGGACAAGTGTCGCCGAACCGCATTGAAAACACGGCGATGACGGGCATCGTGCTCAAGGACGATATCAATGAAACCGTGCGCAACGGCATTGTGACCAGTCTACGGATCGCCGGCTTTCATCTCGACGCAGGCGAGCGCGTTCTCAGCGGCAGCATCGAGAAATTCACTGTGGACGACACACGCTCGCCGGCGTTGTGGACGCTGAAAATGCGTTATGTGGTGACCGACGCCGCGACCCAGAAGGTCGTGTATTCGACCACCAAGACGGTCAAGCAAAAGTCGCCCAAGTTCACCAGCAGCACCATTGCTATTGAAGATACCGTCAAGTTGAGCGTCGACGCTTTGATCGGCGATCCGGGGTTTGTCAAAGCGGTGAATTAAGCGCATCGTCGACATCGGGTCGGCCGGGTTCGCTACAATTTGCAATAGCGTGCCGCGCTCCGTGGCAACCGCGTTCTTCGTGCGAGCCGTCATGTCCATCACCGCCTGGCTGTTCTTCCTGCCTGCCTGCTTTGCGATCAATCTCGCGCCTGGGCCTAATAATCTACTGTCGATCAATGTAGCGGCGCGTCACGGTTTCATGACCGCGTTCGTCGGCGGCATGGGGCGCCTGGTCGCCTTCGCCGTGATGCTCGTGCTTGCCGCAACCGGTCTTGCGGTTGTGTTGCACGCCTCGGAGTGGTTCTTTCTCGCGATCAAACTGGCCGGCGCGGCTTATCTGATCTGGTTGGCCATTCAGCTCTGGCGGAGCGATGCGCCTACGATCGACACGACGCAGCAGGAAGAGGCGTCGCTTGGGCGGGTCGCGCGAAGGGAGTTTCTCGTGGCCGCCGGCAATCCGAAGGCTATTCTCGTGTTTACCGCGTTCTTGCCGCAGTTTGTTGATATTGCGAAGCCAATGTTGCCGCAGTTTGCGGTGCTCGGGGCGAGCTTTCTCGTGCTGGAGTGGTTTGCTATTGCGTTGTATTCGTGGGCCGGGATGTATCTTGGGAAGTGGCTGGTGCGTGCCAGGGTAAGGCGGTGGTTTAATCGCTGCTGTGGGGGATTTCTGGCGGCGATTGGGGTGGGGTTTTTGATGGTGAGGCGGGGGTGAGGGAGTTGGACATTGAGCACTCGGCGCGGCCAATCACGCCGTTTCGCTCGAGCGCATCGCACAGGACGCAGATGATGCGACAGAACCCAAACGTGCCGTGAAGCCGCCATACGTACGAGCCAGGATCGTATGTCCCGCAACAAGGAAGCTGGTTTGAAGCGCACGTGCCGCAACCGCCTCAACACCACCCGCCCCTTAAACGATTCGTTGCGACAGTTTGTATGTTTTTCGCTTGAACGAACGATACCCGGTCGGTGTCGTCGCAAGGAGAGTGCGGAAGTGTTTGGAAAGGCGTCCGCCGCTGCCGATTCCGCATCGGCGGGCATCCTCCGCAAATAAATAGAGCCACGCCAATGTGTTTAACAGGGCTAATTTGTGGCAACACGTGCGACCGCCATTCGCCGGTATTTTGAACAGTTGAAAAGTTATCCACACGGGCGCCACACACAAGAACACGACGGGATAGCTCACATCAACCTTTGACTTTCTGGCGCCACTCTCAACATTCTGTTTGCGATGTCGCCTGCATGCGTAACTTCTCAAAGAAGTCGCATTCTGCGCCCACGTAAATTTCCTAGGCTTAAGAGATTTCCCAATCAATTGCGGCATTCGTCCGCTTCCCGCCTTGCTTTCCGGTTCAGTACAGTTTCCTTCCCGCGTTCTCTGGCGTCGCGTCATCCATAACCCATCCCTAATGCATTCGTCGACAAACTTTAACTATCTGCAATCGTCCCGCCCCCGTATGCTCGAACAATGACCCGCAAACCGTGCACGGCGAGATACGGCATCGGGCAAGCGACTTTTCATCATCAGAGGAGCGGCATCATGAAGATCTGTGTCTTCGGAGCGGGAGCGATCGGCGGCTTGATGGGTGTGCAACTTGCACGCGCCGGTGCGGATGTGAGTTTCGTCGCGCGCGGTCCGCATCTCGCGGCAATGCGCGAGCACGGCGCGCGTCTGATCATGGACGGCGAGACGTTCAGCGCGCCTGTGCGCTGCACGTCCGATCCGCGCGAGCTCGGCGTGCAGGACTTCGTGATCATTACGCTAAAGGCACATTCGCTGCCCGGCGTAGTCGATGCAATGCAGCCGCTGCTCGGCAAGCACACGGCCATCGTCACGGGCGTCAACGGCATTCCGTACTGGTACTTCTATCAGCACGGCGGCCGATTCGCCGGCACGCGTCTCGCCAGCGTCGACCCGGACGGCAGCCAATGGACGAAGCTCGGGCCCGAACGGGCGATCGGCTGCGTGCTGTACCCCGCCGCCGAAATCGTCGAACCGGGCGTGATCAAACACGTGTATGGCAAGAAATTCCCGATCGGCGAGCCGAGCGGAGAACGCACGCCGCGCATTCAGCAATTGCACGAGATCATGCAGGCGGCAGGTTTCGAGGCGCCGATTCGCGACAATATCCGCGACGAAATCTGGCTGAAACTATGGGGCAACCTGTGCTTCAACCCGATCAGCGCATTGACGCATGCCACGCTCGACGTGCTCACCAGTGACCCCGGCACGCGCGCGGTATCGCGCACGATGATGCTCGAAGCCAAGCGCATTGCGGATCAATTCGGCGTGCACTTTCGCGTCGACGTGGAAAAGCGTATCGATGGCGCGGGCGCGGTCGGCGCGCACAAGACCTCGACGCTGGTCGACCTGGAGAATCGTCGGCCGATGGAGATCGATCCGCTGCTGACGGTCGTGCAGGAAATGGGCCGCCTCGTCGCGGAGCCCACGCCGACTATCGATGTCGTGCTGGCGCTCATTAAACTGCGTGAACGGATGGCATTGCAGGGGGCTTGAGGCTCAAAAGAGAGAGCGATCAGAAACTCGCTCTCTCTCGCATATCGTCAAACGCAAACAAGAAAGGATCGAACGCCGCGCGCGTTCGATCCTTTTTTAACGCTACTGATCGATAGCGAGCCACACCGCCTTGGGTTCAGTGAAGTTCTCAATCGCAACGTCGCCGTGTTCGCGGCCAAATCCCGAGTCGCCCGATCCTCCCCACGGCAGGCGCACATCGGTGTAGCCGTATGTGTTGATCCACACGGTCCCCGCCTTCAGATCGCGCGCAACCCGATGCACCCGGCCGATGTCCGCACTCCACACGCCCGCCGCGAGGCTATACAACGTGCCATTGGCAATCCTTATCGCGTCGGCTTCGTCGTTGAAACGAATCACGCTCGCCACTGGCCCGAAGATCTCCTCCTGCGAAATGCGCATTTCATGCTCGACGTTGGCAAACACAGTCGGCTCGACAAAGAAGCCGCGCTCGCCCACCCGCGCGCCGCCGGCTACGAGCGACGCCCCTTCGGCGCGGCCCGTTTCGACATAGCCCAGCACGGTCTTCATCTGCGCCGCGGAGATGAGCGGCCCCATCGACGTTTCGCGCGACGACGGATCGCCGACCTTGATCGACTTCGCACGCGCGGCAAGACGCTCGACCACTTCGTCGTACACGTCGCGATGGGCGAGAATGCGCGAACCCGCCGAACACACCTGGCCGGTATTGAAGAAGATCCCCGACGCCGCGGCGCGCACCGCGTTGTCGAGATTGGCATCCGGGAAAATCAGGTTGGCCGACTTGCCGCCGAGTTCCAGCGTAACGCGTTTGAAATTGCTGGCCGCGCCTTGCAGAATGCCGCGCCCCACGGAGGGCGAGCCCGTGAACGTCACCTTGTCGACGCCGGGATGCGCGACCAGCGCATCGCCGACCACACGTCCCTTGCCGGTGACGATATTCAGCACGCCCGGCGGCACACCCGCTTCGAGTGCGAGTTCGCCGATGCGCAGCGCGGTCAGCGGCGTGATCTCCGCGGGCTTGACGATCAGCGTGCAACCGCACGCGAGCGCCGGCGCGATCTTCCACATGCCGATCATCAGCGGGAAATTCCACGGCACGATCGCGGCGACTACGCCCACGGGTTCACGCAGCGTGTAGGTCAATGCATCGGGGCGCACCGGCACGACCTGACCGTTGATCTTGTCGCACCAGCCTGCGTAGTATTCGAGCGTATCGATCGCGGCCGGGATGTCCTGGCGCATCACCGCCGCGATCGGCTTGCCGGCGTCGAGGCTTTCGAGCGCGGCGAGTTCCTCGAGATTCGCGCGCATCAGGCCTGCGAGACGCATCAGAATGCGGGCCCGCTCAGCCGTCCGTATGCCGTTCCATACCTTCAATGCGGCGCGCGCCGCGCGCACGGCGGCATCCACGTCGGCGGCGCTGCCTTGCGCAACCAGCGCGATCGGCTCTTCGGTGGCGGGGTTGATATCGACGGAATACTCGCCGGTGCCGGGCGGCAAACGCTTGCCGTCAATCAGCAAATCATGGCGCCTGAGGTCGGTTTCAGTTTCCATCATGAAGCTCCTTGCTTGGATGTTGCGTGGGCTGAGTGCTTGCGAGCCGGTTCGGGTAAACGACGCTAGGGCTCGTGGAGGACGGCGCCGTCGCGCGCAACGGTCGGCTTCGCGTCTATCTGCGAAGCGGACGGTGACACGCCGGTGGCATGTGAAGTCGCGGAGAACTGTGCCCAGGCCGCCGCGGCGTTGGGTCGGAGGGAACGGTTGCGGCGATGCACGAGCAGTGTCGCCAGATTCATCGCGGGCGCGAGCGGCCGGCTGACCAATGATGCGCCTATTGCGGGCCAATGCGTGTCGATGGGCAATATGCCGATGCCGAGCCCCAGTTCGACCATGCGCAGCACCGCCGCGACATGTCCGAGTTCCTGCACCGGCCGTCGTTTAACGCCGTTCGTGTTGAAGGCGAGTTCGAGCGCGGCGCGCACACCCGTGTCGGCGTTCAGCGTGACGAGCGCCCATTCGTGCAACTCGCTCCATGCAACGCTCGCGTGGCGGGCAAGCGGATGGGCAGGTGGCATCACCGCATGGAGCGGCGTCGTGAAAACCAGTTGCGCGTGCAACAGGTCGCCGGCAAGCGGCTCGGCCATCGAAACCACGCCGAAGTCCACCTCGCCTTGTTCCACGCTGGTTAGCACACTGCTTTGCGGCTGATCCCTGACGGACACGGCGAGCTCAGGAAAAGCCGCCGCGCAGTGCGCGAGTCCCTGCGCCACCCAACTCGACGACAACACGGGATTGCTGGCCAATACCACTACGCCAGTGTGCCCGTCGTAAGCGGCCCGCTCTTCCCGCAGCGTCAGTTCGATTTCATCGAGCAGCCGGCCGATCCTTCGCTCGAGGCTCGCGCCCGCATGAGTCAGTTCGACCTGGCGCGTGGTACGGTCGAACAGCTTCAATTCGACGGCTTCTTCGAGTTCACGCACGCAACGGCTCACCGCCGATTGCGTCAGATCGAACTCACGCGCCGCGCGCGTAAAACTCCGCTCACGCGCAACGGCGACAAACACCTTGAGTTGCTGCAACGAAACATTCATAACGTCACTGCCGGGTGTGGGCCATTTATGCTATTCCCCTGTCTGCTCAGGCCAGCGGCTCAACCGCGACGCCTTGCCGTTGCCGGCAACGGCAAGCACACCCTGCGGCTCATCGTGCGATTCGATCCAACGCGAGCGCATCGGTGCGAGTATGAATTTCGCCGAGATGCCCGCGGCGATCGTCACGACGGCGGAAACGATGAAGACAAGATTCCAGCCGCCCGTCGCCGACAGTACCGAGGCGATCGGCACCAGCAGCGAAGCCGTGCCCTTGGCGGTGTACAACGTCCCTGCGTTGGCCGCGGCATATTTGCTGCCGAAGGTATCGGCACAGATCGCCGGGAAGATCGAGAAGATTTCGCCCCAGAACAGGAAGATCAACGCGGCGAACGTCATGAACGCATACGGGTTGGTGCCGTACTCCATCAAGCCGAGCAGCGCCAGGCCCTCGCCGATGAAGATCACGAACATCGTGTTTTCACGGCCGAGCTTGTCGGAGATAAAGCCGCACAGCGGACGCGTAAAACCGTTACAGACGTTGTCGATGGACAGCGTGGCGGTCAGGAGCGGCAAGGTCATGCCGAAGATCGTCATCGGGATGCGTGCGAGGCCCCAGTCTTTGGCGATCGGACCGATCTGCGCGGTCGCCATCAAGCCGCCCGCGGCCACCGCGACGAACGAGACGTAGATCACCCAGAACACTGGCGTCTTGATCATCTGACCGGGCGTGAAGTCGACCTTCGAGACGGCGAACTTCCTCTTCGGTGCGGCTTGCTGGCGCACGGTCGGCTTCTTCAACAACAGCGCGAGCGCCAGAATGCATCCACCTTGCAGAATGCCGAAGAAGAAGAACGTGTGCTCATAGCCCGAACGCGTGATCATATTGGCGATCGGAATCACCGTCACCGCTGCGCCCGCGCCGAAGCCCGCAGCCGTGAGACCCGCGGCAAGTCCGCGGCGGTCGGGAAACCATTTCAACGCATTGCCCACGCACGTGCCGTACACGCCACCCGCACCAATCCCGGCGATGACCGCGGAGACGTACAGCATCGGCAAGGTCGTGATATACGAATTCATCACCCAGGCAATGCCCGCGCAAATGGCGCCGCCCGCGACCACGGGTCGGGGTCCGAACCTGTCGACGAGCCAGCCTTCGAGCGGCACGAGCCACGTTTCAGTGAGAATGAAAATAGCGAACGCAAGTTGAATGGATGCTTCGCCCCAGTGATGCCGCGCGTTCATCGGCGTGACGAACAGCGTCCAGGCGTATTGAAGATTGGCCACCAGGGCCATACACACCATGCCGATGACGAGTTGCCACCAACGGTTCGCCCAAAACGCGCGGGTCGTAGTCTGCTGACTGATATCGTCCATGTGCCTTGTCTCCACTATTTATTTGGTGCAGCCGGCCAACGTCCCGAAGGAAATCCCCTCGGGAGACGCCGTGCTGTATGCGTCCCACCTTATGGTTTTGACCCGAAAAGCCGTGCTCTTCGGGAATATTTGATATTTGCGTCTTTAATTCGCTGCTTTAAAAATAGATCGGCTTAAATCATCGCTTTCTGGGAAGCGCTTTATTCCGATCAATTAATGCTTTTTTACACTGCGAGACGCCGGCCGCCTCGTCCAACAGGCCTCAAATCCAAGCGTTAACCCCGAGTTTTTCGCCCACTCCGCTGGCGGCAATTCCTCTTTCTTATACAGAGCCATGCTAGGGTCATTGCTGAATTACTAATAATTAAAGTTTGTTATTATGTTGATTCACATTTGCTTATACATCGGTCATGACGATGCGGAATGCGACTCTGCGGCAACTGAAGGTTTTCGAAACGGTGGCGCGCCACCTGAGCTTCTCGCGCGCCGCCGAGGAATTGCACCTCACACAGCCTGCCGTCTCCACCCAGGTCCGGCAACTCGAAGAACACGCCGGGCTGCCGTTGTTCGAACAACTCGGTAAAAAAATCTATCTGACGCCGGCCGGCACCGAAATGCTTCACTACAGCCGCGCGATCATCCAGCAGTTCCACGAAGTCGACGAAGCGATGAGTCAGCTCAAAGGCGTCTCCGGCGGCAAGCTGAATGTCGCGGTGATCAGCGCCGGCGACTACTTCTTTCCGCGGCTGCTCGCTGAATTCACGCGCCGCTACTCGGGCGTCGTGCTCAACCTCGCCGTGCACAATCGCGAGGAACTGCTGCATCAGCTCGCCACCAACCAGACCGACCTCGCGGTGATGGTGCGCCCGCCGCACGAGACCGACGCGACCAATGAGCCGTTCGCGCCGCACCCGTATGTGATCGTGGCGGCGCCCACGCATCCGCTTGCAAACAAGCGCAACATCAAGTTCAGCCAGTTGGCGAGCGAAGCGTTTATCGTGCGGGAGCGCGGCTCGGACACGTGGAATTCGATGGAAGAAGGCTTCGCCGGGCGTCTTGCCAACCTCAAGATCGCCATGGAGATCAAGAGCACCGAGACGATCAAGCAGGCCGTGATCGCGGGCATGGGCATCGCCTTCCTGTCCGCGCATACCATCAGCCTCGAATTGCAGCTCGGCCATCTGGTCGTGCTCGACGTCGAGAGCTTTCCGGTCATGCTGAACTGGTACGTGGTGCATCGCAAGAACAAGCGGCTGCCGCCGGTTGCGGTTGCCTTCAAACGCTTCCTGATGGAAGAAGGCGCGAATCTGATCGAGAAGATCACGCGCGTCAAGGAATTGAGCGTGTATAAGCAGTAGGCTATGGAGACCCAATGAAACTTTAACTATTGCAAATTCGTCAGGACTTCTATGCTGCAAGCGAGTTCCATCACTCGTCAGCCCAGGAGGCCGATCATGAATCACGCTTCGGTTGAGTCCCAGCCCAGCGCGCACACCGCTCGTGTTGCCGCGATCCATCCCGACGACGCCCACCTGAGCGCGTACAACGCCGCCTTCAGCGACCTCGGCCTGCGCTTCCGCTGGGATCGCGCCACGCTCGACGTACTCCAGGAATTCAACAGCGAGGCGGCTCGAATTACTGCCTACATCGAGCGGTTTCACGCCCATCTGCACCGTGCCTACGACGCCGACTTTCTCGCTCAAATGATTCTGCACAAGAAGGCTCGGTACTTCAGCGAGTTCGCCGCGACGGGCGACTGAGGACGTCGGCGCGATCACGATCCCGCGACGCGTTGTCGTGCCTACCATTCGACGCCTGTGTGCATTCATGGCGTGCGCCGTGTCGTAGCGCGAGCCGGCCGGTGGCCGGCGCACACACGTTGCCGCCGTTCCGCATTCACGCCATGGCTTCCATTTCGACGATGCGGGTAAGCTGCCGTGCGCACCTTACCTTGCGCTACGTCGCGCAGCGTCCAGGCCTGGTCCTCTCCACCGTGCCATTCGATTCGTGCCAACAGGCCGCGCTTGCCCATCGTCAAGCTATGGCAACGCGCGGCAAAGGCAAGCTCGCTTGAATCGTGGCCATGCTCGTGGCCGCTGGAATACTCGCGGCTGAGCATCCGATGCACACCCATCGCACAAGCCAGCGCGCTCATCGCGAGTAGCGAGGCGAGCCCGAATGGCTGCGCATGTTCCGTGACGAATCCGTAGCCGAGCCACCCGCACAGCAACAGCGCAAGCAGGTTGACGATGCCGTGCCCCGGCCGCACCGCCGCGCCGAGTTGCAACGCACCGCGCAGTTTGCAGAACGCAATAGCCGAGGTGGCAAAGATCAGCGCGCCGATGAACACGGCGACATAGAGTTCGACGCGCTCGACATTCGCCTGCGCCGCCGACGACAGATAACGCGCGAAGCCGCCCGACATGACAGCGAGCCCCATGCTGCTGCCCAACAGCGCAACGAGGCGCGGGCGCCGTGTCAGATTGCGCCGGCGCACCAGCCACGCGCCGAGCACCGCGCCCGCCACCGCTGCTCCGACCACGCCGTTGCTCGCGCCCATGCCGGCCGCGAAAAGGCCCGCGAGCGCGACGGCCAATGCACCGGCGTGCCAGTCAGGCCGGCGCCTCGGTCGCCGTTCGAGCGGCAGTTGCCCGACCGCGGCAAGCGCAACGGCCAGCACGGAAGCCAACACCACAGCCAGCGAACACCACACGGTACTGTCATACGCTAGCGGCATGCGCGCTTCTCCGTGTCGGAATACATGGGCGCGATGCCAACGCATCGCGCAATCGGTCAACCGTTCAGACAGCGCCTGCCACCATCGGCGCCGCGCCCTCCGCGGCGACCGCGCGCGCGGCGCCCAAGGTATTGCTCAGCGTTCCGATCCCGTCGACCGTGATCGACACCGTCGCGCCATCCTTGATTGAGCCGACGCCGACCGACGTCCCGCACGCGATCACGTCGCCCGGCTCGAGCGCGAGATCCTGCGAGATCAGACTCACCTGCTCGGCGGGCGAGAAAACCATGTCGTCGAGCGGATAGTTCTGCCGCTCGACGCCATCGAGCATCGTGACAAGATGCGCTTGCTGCCAGTCGAAACCGGAGACGATCGCCGGTCCGATACAGCAGAACGTATCGAAGCCCTTCGCCCGGCACCATTGCGGAAAGTGCGGATTTTCGTTCAGCAGATCGGCGGCAGTCACGTCGTTGACGAGCGTGTAGCCGAAAATCGCTTCGGCCGCCTCCTCGACACTTGCATCGCGGCAGCGCCGTCCAATCACAATGCCGAGTTCGCCTTCATAGGCGATCTTGCCCGCATAGCTGAGCGGCCGCCTGATCGGCTCACCCGAGCCGATCACCGAACCCGCCGGCTTCAACAGGAAAAGCGGGTGCGCCGGCACGGGCTTGTCGAGCTTCGCCGCCAGCGCGTGAAAGTTGTTCCATAACGCGACGACCTTGCCGGGCGCGCACGGCGCGAGCGGCGTCAGTGCGCGCGTCGACAGCACGGCGCCAGTCGGCACCGGGTGCTCCAGACCTTCGTATTCGTGCAGATAGCCGCCTTCCACACGGCCGAACACGACGCCGCCGTCGCTCGACATGAACCGCATCCATGTATCCATTCATCGCTCCGTATTTGCCTGGATCAGGCCTAGATCGCGCCGGCAGTGCGCAATGCACTGACCTGCTCAGGCGAATAGCCGAGTTCGGCCATGACTTCGTCGGTATGTTCACCGAGCAACGGTGAGCGCGTGACCTCGGTCGGACTATCGGACAGTTTGATAGGATTACCAACCGTCAGATACTTGCCGCGAGTCGGGTGATCCACTTCGACAATCGTGCCGGTTTTGCGCAACGACGGTTCCTCGGCGATTTCCTTCATCGACAGAATCGGTCCGCACGGAATGTCGTACTTGTTGAGAATCTGCATGGCCTCGAACTTGGTCTTCGTCATGGTCCAGCGCTCGATCTCGGCGAAGATATCCTTCAGGTGCGGCAGACGCGCGGCGGGCGTCGCGTAGTTGGGATCCGTGGCCCACTCCTCCTTGCCGATCACGTTGCAGATCTTGGCCCACACCGGCGCCTGCGTGATGAAGTAGATATACGCGTTGGGGTCCGTCTCCCAGCCCTTACATTTCAGGATCCAGCCCGGCTGACCGCCGCCCGACGCATTGCCCGCGCGCGGCACCGCCTCACCGAACTCTCCGTTCGGATATTGCGGATACTCTTTCATCACGCCGGTGCGTTCGAGCCGCTGCTGATCGCGCAGCTTCACGCGGCACAGATTGAGCACGCCGTCCTGCATCGCGGCGAGTACGCGCTGACCGCGTCCGCTGTGCGTGCGCTGATAAAGCGCCGTGACGATGCCGAGCGCCAGATGCAAGCCGGTCCCGCTGTCGCCGATCTGCGCGCCCGTTACGACAGGCGGGCCGTCGTCGAAGCCGGTGGTCGAAGCCGCACCGCCCGCGCATTGCGCGACGTTCTCGTAGACCTTGCAGTCCTCGTACGGCCCAGGACCGAAGCCCTTCACCGACGCGACGATCATGCGCGGATTCAACTCCTGAATCCGCTCCCACGTGAAGCCCATGCGGTCCAGCGCGCCCGGCGCGAAGTTCTCCACCAGCACGTCGCATTTCTGGATCAGCGCTTCGAGCACCTGCTTGCCTTCAGGATTCTTCGTATCGATCGTGACGGAACGCTTGTTGTGGTTGAGCATCGTGAAGTAGAGGCTGTCCACGTCGGGAATATCGCGCAACTGCTCACGCGTGATGTCGCCCGCGCCCGCCCGCTCCACCTTGATCACATCCGCGCCGAACCATGCAAGCAGCTGCGTGCAGGTGGGCCCGGATTGCACATGCGTGAAGTCGAGAATGCGCACACCGTCGAGTGCTTTGCTCATGTCCTGTCTCCTGAAGGGTGGCTCATTGGTATGTGGTCTGGTTGCGGGTCCCCAGCGCGTACTGGCTCGGGTCAGCGCAGATGCTCACGACCGCCGGGCGGCCGGTGCGATGGGTCGCTTTGAGGGCAGCGCGCGGCAAGGCGCTGGCGGTGCGCACCTCCTGCTCGAGCGTGAGCACGCGCATCGTGTCCGTGGCTGGGTGCAGGGATGACACAACTGCAGACATAGTCGGCTCCTGGGTCAATCGGTTACGCAAAGGGTTATCGGTGAACTCGCCCGCTTCGAACAGTCTCGACCTTGCACTCCACTCAGCTGGACCATACCGTATGTGATATATCAGATTCAATCAATCGGGATTTCCAGATGCTCGTGGCTCGTGTTCTGCTGCTTTTGCTTGTCTGCTAAGGGTTACGAGGAAAAGTGCCGATGCCGTCGCCTCGATTCGAGGGAAAACACCGAGGCCGGTTGTTGTCTCGCATCGTTTGATATATCACATACCATATTTCTAAGACCGTCAAGCGAGGTTTATCCCGCATCGCTCGCGCGGCCCCACGCCACGTTGGTTTAACGGCAAACAAAAAAGGCCCGCGGTGTCTCCACCGCGGGCCCTTCTTGTTCAACTTGCCAATCAGACGCCCCTTGGGCCGCCAGCCATCAGTCCAGAAAATCGCAATTCGCCTCGACGAAGGCGGCCAGATCCAGCGAATGCTGACGCGTGAGACGCTCGGCCAGTTCGGTATCCCGCTGCTCCAGCGCCTCGATAATGCGCAGATGATCGACGATCGAGCGCGACGCGCGGTCGCTCTGCGAAATGGTCATGCGGCGAATCGCGCGCACGTGGATAAAGATGTTCTTGATCGTGTCGAGAATGATCTGCGACTTGGACAACTCGACGATTGCCTGGTGAAACGCGATATTGGCGTCCGAATACTCGGCGATGTGCTCAGCCGGCGTGGCGTCGCGGAAGTTGTCGAACATGTGGCGCAGACGGGCGATTTCCTCGTCCGTGGCGTGCAGGGTGGCAAGACGCGCCGCCATGCTTTCGAGCGCGGCCCACATCTGGATCATCTCGACGATTTCGCGCTTGCTCTTGCGCACGATATAGATGCCGCGCCGCGGCACCATGCGCAAAAAACCTTCCTGTTCGAGCAGCGTCATGGCCTCGCGCACCGGCGTGCGGCTGACGCCGAGCGACTCGCTCAGCACCCGCTCGTCGAGACGGATTTCTTCGCGGTTCTGATAGATGTCCGCGTCGGCAATGGCCTGGCGGAGCATCGCATACGCCTGATCGCGCAAGCTCGCGCTCGCGCCGATCGGCTGCAATGACAACGTCAACGGTGTGGCCACTGTTTCAGTTTGAAGTTCTGACGACATTCATCGCCTCTTGTTTAACATGCGCACGATACGGTGTTGCCACTGCCACGCGTTGCTCGCCCAGACCGACAAAGCGGCCATGTTGCGCTGCAAGCTGGGCGACCGGCCGCGGAATCCAGCGGGTCAACAGCACAGTGGCGGCAGAGCCCAAACCAACAACAGCAGCGGCGAACAGCGAAAGAGGAACAAATTCCATTTGTAACTCCGAATGATTGAGTGAAGGAATGACTCAATCATATGCTGCATTGCCGCAAAAATCAATATTCCGTATGTAGTATATCAATAACTGTTGTTTTCAGGATTACATCCTCACGGTAGCACGGGCTGCTTCCCGGTGGTTCATCGCCATGCACGAACGCATGGCGCTCGGTGTAAACGCGCAAAACGCGCGCTATTCGCGCAGTCGCGTCCGATGATCGCGCAATTTCTATCGGATGCGGATTGTGGGATCGACTCCGCATCATTAACCTTCGCACATCCTGCAATTGATCGCGAGCGGCCACAGCCCAGTGTCCGCCGCCCGCCCCTAGCAGCCCGAGAGTTTTAAGGAGACATTGTCATGAGTACCACCATCCCGACGGCCGCTACGGTCGACAACCGCAAGGCGCGCAGCCAGGCCCGCCAGGCGGCGCTCGGCAGCTTCGTCGGCGCCGTGGTCGACTGGTACGACTTCCTGCTGTACGGCATCGTCGCCGCGCTCGTTTTCAACTCCGAGTTTTTCCCAAAAGTCAGCCCGGCGATGGGCACGCTGGCCGCGTTCGCCACCTTCGGCGTCGGCTTTCTGTTCCGTCCGCTCGGCGGCTTCGTGTTCGGACACTACGGCGACCGGCTCGGACGCAAGCGCATGCTGGTGCTCACGGTGATGATGATGGGTCTGTCGACCGCCGCGATCGGCCTGCTGCCGTCGTTCTCCGCCATCGGCTGGTGGGCGCCGGTGCTGCTCGTGACCCTGCGCGCGATCCAGGGCTTCGCGGTGGGCGGCGAATGGGGCGGCGCGGCATTGATGGCGGTCGAAAGCGCGCCGGAGAAGAAGAAAGCGTTCTATAGCAGCGGCGTGCAAGTCGGCTACGGCGTGGGCCTCGTACTCTCGACCGGACTGGTCGCGCTGATCAGCCGTTCGATGGACAACGCCTCGTTCCTGAGTTGGGGCTGGCGCCTGCCCTTCCTGTTCAGCGTGGTGCTGGTGCTGATCGCGCTGTGGATCCGCTCGAGCATGGAAGAGTCGAAAGAGTTCGTCGAGAAAGTCGGCAAGCACGGTGAGCGCAGCGTGCGACTGCCGATCGTCGAAGCCTTGCTGCGCCACCCGAAGGCGTTCCTGCTGATCATCGCACTGCGTCTGGCCGAGTTGTTCACGATGTATATCGTGACCGCATTCGCACTGAACTACTCGACGGCCAATCTGCATATGCCGCGCGAGTTCTTCCTCACCATCGGTCTGTTGGTGGGCGCGCTGAGTTGCGTGACGATCCCGTGCTTCGCGTTGCTGGCAGACCGTTTCGGCCGCCGCCGCGTGTATATCGTCGGCGCGCTGGTCGGCATGCTGAGCGCGGTGCCGTTCTTCCTCGCGCTCGAAGCACGCTCGACGGTGTGGATCGTGGTGTTCGCCGTCATGCTCGCCAACATCGCGCACGACATGGTGGTGAGCGTCCAGCAGCCCATGTTCACCGAACTCTTCGGCACCGAGTACCGTTACAGCGGCGCGGGCGTGGGTTATCAGGTGGCGAGCGTGGTCGGCGGCGGCTTCACGCCGTTCATCGCGGTGGCGCTGGTCAGCTTTGCCGGCGGCTCGTGGCATCCGGTGGCGGCGTATCTGGCCGTCGGCTGCCTGATCTCGGTGCTCGTGGCGGCCAAGATGAAGACCGGGCGCACCGTCGACTGAGTTTCCCTCGATCACTGATAAGCGGGCCGGCGTGGCGAAAGATGCCATTGCCGGCCCGCTTTGCTTTGAGCGTTCGGTAGCTTATTCCGGACAGCCTCATTGCCAAGCCGCGATTCGACAAATTACGGTCGTGTTTCACCAGGCAAACACCTTATGTATTTGCATCTCATATTGCCAAGGGCTTGATCGCGCCCTATCGTTCGACGAAGCTGATTTTGGCGCGAATTCGTGCACACCATATGCACCTTAATTACATATATCGACGGCACCAAAAACCACAATTTTTACGCCGCGAGACCTAAAGCATTGGTGTGAAGCGCCGATAACAACTAATTCGTCACCCCGGAGACCGACCATGAGCAGTATCACCGAGCCTAGCGGGAATTCAGGCTCCGCCCCCTTCTTTTCCAAACAGGCCACCGTTGCGAAGCCAGGTTTTTCGCGCTGGATGGTTCCGCCTGCGGCCCTTGCCGTCCACCTCTGTATCGGCCAGGCGTATGCCTTCTCGGTGTTCAACGGCCCGCTGACCAAGGTCATCGGCATTACGCAATCCAGCGCGGATGACTGGTCGCTGACGTCGCTCGGCTGGATCTTTTCGCTGGCGATCGTGTTCCTCGGTTTGTCGGCGGCCTTCGCCGGCAAGTGGCTCGAACGCGTCGGCCCGCGCCGCACGATGTTTACCGCCGCATGCTGCTTCGGCGGCGGCTTCCTGGTTTCGGCGCTCGGCGTGTATCTGCATCAGATCGTGCTGCTCTATCTCGGCTACGGTGTGATCGGCGGAATCGGGCTGGGCCTCGGCTACGTGTCGCCGGTGTCCACGCTGATCCGCTGGTTCCCGGATCGCCGCGGCATGGCGACCGGCATGGCGATCATGGGCTTCGGCGGCGGCGCGATGATCGCCGCGCCGTTGTCGGTGGCGTTGATGAACCACTTCCGCAGCGCAAGCAGCATCGGCGTGGCTGAGACGTTCGTCGTGCTCGGCATCGCCTACTTCATCTCGATGACGATTGGCGCACTCGCGATCCGCGTGCCGCCGGCGGACTGGAAGCCGGCCGGCTGGACGCCGGGCGCCACCAGCCAGAGCAAGATGATCTCGCGCAACCATGTGCATATCGATCAGGCGTTGAAGACGCCGCAGTTCTATCTGATCTGGCTCGTGCTGTTCCTGAACGTGACGGCCGGCATCGGCATTCTCGGCCAGGCCTCGGTGATGATTCAGGAGAGCTTCAAGGACACGGTGTCGGCAGCCGCGGCAGCCGGTTTCGTTGGCCTGCTGTCGCTCTTCAACATGGGCGGCCGTTTCGTGTGGGCGTCGGCGTCGGACTGGATCGGCCGCAAGAACACCTACTTCATCTTCTTCGCGCTCGGCGCGGTGCTGTATTACCTCGTGCCGGGCTTCGCTGCGTCCGGTCACATCGCTCTCTTCGTGCTCGCCTACTGCGTGATCCTGACGATGTACGGCGGCGGCTTTTCCACCGTGCCGGCCTATCTCGCAGACATGTTCGGCACGGCGTTCGTCGGCGGCATTCACGGCCGTCTGCTGACGGCGTGGGCCGCGGCGGGCGTCGCCGGTCCGGTGCTGGTGAACTACATTCGCGCCTATGAAGTCGCGCAAGGCGTCGCCAAGGCGGACGCCTACACGATGACCGTTCACATCATGGCCGTGCTGCTTGTAGTCGGCTTCGTCTGCAACCTGCTGGTCAAGCGCGTGGACGACAAGCACCACATGACCGACGCACAACTCGCCAAAGGCGCTTAAGGAGACTCGCATGTCGACCGTTCAAGCAGGGAATCAGACCAGCAAGGCCAAACTCGCCGTCTTCTGGCTGTATGTGACGCTGCCGCTGGCATGGGGCGTCGTCAATACGCTCTCGCAGGCGATGAAGCTCTTCAAGTAAATGTCGTACGGCAACCCCGCGCGTTCAGCGCGCGGGGTGCTTGCAGCGAGCATGACTCGCTGACTGTCTACCGATGCATGTCAAACGCGCCGATCTCCCGTCTCCCTGTTTCCATTGAGACGCCGCGCCGGCCGTGAGCGCGGTCGTGGCGGAATTGATGCCCGCGCCGCTCGGGTGCGGCGAATGACCTCCCTTGCGTTACCACTGGTAGGCCGCACCGGCACCCACTGTCGTCGTGGCTGAGCTAATGCCGGCACCCAGCTTCACTTTCAGGTTCTGCGTGACACGCGCCGACACGCCGACCGCTACGGCCTGATAACCCTTATACCCGGCCGTTCCGACACCGATCGCGAGATTTTTGGTCGCGTCCACTTCCGGCACCATGGTCAATGCAATAGCGGACGCCGTCCCGGTGTAGGCGGCGCGTGCAATGTTGCTCAGGCCGCCCTGGAACTGCTGCATATTCACTGCATCGGTGGGCGTCTGGCCTGCCGCGACGTTGGTGATGCGGCGCTCGCTGCCGGACGAGCCGACAGACACCGTGTTCGTCACATCGGCTACCGACCCCTCGCCGATCGCCACCGAGTTCGGCGCGGACGCTTTGGCGCCGCCGCCAATCGCCACCGAACCGTTGCCGATCGCCTGAGCCGCGTTACCCGAACTGCTGACGGCGACATAGGGACTGCCGGTGGTCTGACTGTTCTGCACCACGTTGATCTGCTGACTAAGACTGCTGACAGTCTGATTGGTGTTCCAGAGTTGAGCACCGGTCACTGCATCGGTGCTGGTGGCCGATAGCGTGCCGTCCTGCAGATTGGTCAGTTGTACTTTCGGCGCATTGGCCGCCGTGCCGCCTAGCGTGATCCTGTCATGCGCCGAACTGTCGTACTGCACCGCATTCGCGACCGCCCCGCCAAGGTTGCCAACGGTGGTCTGCAGACCGGCAATGTCGCTGCTGTTCTGCGTGACGCGGCCGTCCAGGTTGGTGATCGCGTTGCCGACGTTGTTCACGACCGTGCCGCCCACGCGATACGACGGCGCCGTCACCGAACCGTCCGCGTTGACGGTCGACCCGCCGCCGAGCGCCACCGCCGTGCCCGCCGACTGCGCATACAGTTGCGAACCGTTGACCGCGTCGCTGCTGGCCGGAGCGACCGCGCCGGCTGCCACGCCTGTGACGACGCGGTTGCCCGCCGTGCCGGCCAGGTTGATCAGATTGCCGTCCGTGATTGCACCGACATTGATGACACGCGACACCGGATCCTGCGTGATCATGCCAATGCCGCCGGTCGCCATGTTCTGCTGCAAGGTGGTGAGGCCGTTGTCGAGCGAGCCGAGCGCGTCGCCGACGGTGGTTTGTGTGCCGCCCTGCATGTGATAGCTCGGGCCGGTCACAGAACCATCGGCGTTGATCTGGGCGCCGCCGCCCAACGCGGCCACCATCGGTTTGAACTGGCCGAGATTGACCGCGGATGCATCGGTGGTGCCCGCCGCAATCCCGGTCAGCTCGCGTGCGCCGCCGGTACCGGTGAAATCGACGCGGGCGCCATCCGTGCCTTTCGCCACGGTGAGAATACGCGACGTCTGATCCTGCTGAACGAGCCCGATCTCGCCATTGGTGATCTGGTTGGTGATGTTGCTCACGTCGCCTTCGATCGTCGTGGTGCGCCGATCGAGATTACTGATGTTCGTCGTGTTATCCGTGACGCGCTGGTCGAGATTGCTGATGTTCGTCGTGTTATCCGTAACGCGCTGATCGAGGTTCGTGATGCTGCCCGTGTTCTGCGCGACGGCCTGATTCGTGGTGAACAGCTGCGCGCCGTTGACGGCGTCCGAACTGTTGGCAGCGAGATTCGCGGCGCGCACGTTGGTGAGCCGAACCGGCGCGGCGGTGCCGCCCAACGTGACGGCGCTGTGTGAGCTCGAATCGTACTGGACAGAATCCGCGCTGGCCTGAGTACTGGTCGTGACGGCGGCCGCGAGCGCGGAGCCGACGTCGTTGTATATCTTCCCGCTGACTTTGTAGACAGGCTTTGCGATCGTTCCGTCAGCGGCAACGTCCGTGCCGCCTCCCAGTACGGCCGCCATGCCCTTCAACTGTGTGACGTTAGCGGCATCGTTACCCTGGATACCGGCTGCAACATTGGTGATCTGCCGTTGCAGCGCGGCATTGCCGACTGAGACGGTATTCGATCGGTCCGCGACGGAATCCGCACCGAGCGCTACGGAACCCGCTGCGGTAGCCTTCGAGCCGGAACCGAACGCGATCGCTTTCGCTGCGGCCGCCGTGATCCAGGCACCGCTGCCGGCTGCGATCGAGTCTACGGCGTCCGTCTGGACGTTTGTCCCGATAGCCACCGCGTTGACATTCTGAACGGCTGCCATGTAGCCGATTGCAACACCATTCTCGGCGAAATAGTTGGACGTCGCGCCGGCGCCCACCACCGTCGCATAAGGCGCCAACGCTGCTGCGCCCGCGCCGACCGCGGTCGTGTTGCTACGCGCAGCGCCGGAACTCGTACCGACTGCGAGCGCATTGTCGTCGATGGCCATCGCACCGACGCCAATCGCCATTGCGTTTTCTCCCCCCGACGCGGACGTCGTCAAAGCCGGCGTAGTGAACGAACTCACAGCAATGTATTGGGTGACCGGTACTGCGTCCGTCAACGCGGCGGCTCCCAGAGTCAGCGTTTTCGAACGGGCCACGCCGGATTCGGGCGGCTGGGAGACGGTCGTCAGCGTGTCGGCATCCCATTGGACAGGCGCATTCATGATCGGGTTGGGCGACTCCTCCGCCGCTCTCGCAGGCGAAGCCACCACCAGGACGCCAAACAGACTGGTTCCGGCGGCCATCAGCGCCCCGCGTACCGAAGCCCCTTTCGCACCGCGACTTTTCGCCACCTCGGACGCCGACGCGTATGTGCGGGTCGCGTTGTTCCATACGGTCCTATAAGACTTGTTCAACATTCCTCCCAATCTTTTTCTTAAAGCAGCGTACGCCAAGATTTTTCTTATGTCATCCTAACTATTAAAGAGAAATCAGTAAAAACTTGAGATGGCATTGCGCTTTCACTTGGCCGACAAAAGCGAAGCGCACAGTTTGCCGTCATGCCCCGATTACGCGGAATACGGCAAATTCTTAAAAGCTATTTTTTAGCTCGAATTAGCTCAAAGGCGTAGTCCATTTAAGACGCGAAATGCCAAACGTCTCAATGTGCACGGACTGTGTATTAGGCGGAATTAAGTGGAAGTTTTTGTTATTCTTAAATAAAGCATTGTTCAATTAAGAATTACCGCCCAAACCCTTAAACGGACAAACGCCGAATAACCCTATCACCCATCCACCGCCTGCAAGCGCATCGGAAAACTGATCTCGAAGATCGTCCCTTCGCCTTCCTGCGAGTCGAAACGAATTTCGCCCTCCAGCACCCGGCACAGTTCCTTGACGATCGCGAGGCCCAGGCCGGCGCCTGGAACGTCGTCATCGGCGGCGCGCTCGAACTCCTTGAACACGCGTTCCCGGTCCGACGCGCCGATGCCCACCCCGGTATCCGACACGCGCAGGCGCCAGCGATCGTCTTCCGCGGCCGTCATGCTCAATTCGACCTGACCGGCCTTCGTGTATTTGGCCGCGTTGGTCAACAGGTTGAGCGCGACCTGCTTGAGTTTGAGTCGATTGGAGACGACCATATCCAACGCCCCGTCGAAGGCAGTCAGAAGGCGCAGCCCTTTCGCTTCGATCGCGCTTTCGCACGAAATCACCAGTTCGTCGAACAGCTCGCGCAGCGCGAAGGTTTCCAGCACGAGGGGACTGTCGTCGCCGAGCACGACCGAGTATTCGACCAGTTCGTCGACCAGTGTTTTCATATCGGCTGCCTGACGGTTCGCGAGCGCGAGCGCGGTCTCGATCTTGGACGGCGCGCGACTGATCAGTTGCAGCGCCATCGAAAACACGTTGAGAAAGTTGCGCAAATCGTGCACGACGCTACGCGTGATCTGCATGCGCGACTCGTACAGATCGCCGACCAGCCGTTGCTTGAGCGTCAGTTCGTGATTCGCGCGTTCGAGGCGTCCGGTGTAGTCGTCGATCTTCCGGTCGCGCTCGTTGACGACCTCGCGGATCGAGGTCAGCGTGACAAAGCTGACGGCTTCGTCGATGAAATGCCGCGCCCGCTCCTCATGACGCCGCGTGAAATACGGCCGCGCTTCGCTGAATTCGACGATCGCGCCGGTCAGCATCTGCCGGAACAGATCGAGCTCGCGCACCAGTTCGTCGATCCGGTAGCCCTGCTTCCAGCGCAATTTGCCGTGCAGGCGCGCGTCGCGTTCGATCGCGCTCTCGACATGGTCGAGATCCTGGTTCTCCAGCACGCTGCAGATTTCGTCGAGGATGTTCGGGATGTGATCGGCCAGTTGCTCGTAGGTCAGCCGGTCGGATTCGGTCAATTCGGCGTCGTGAAAGACGGCCTTCATCCAGCGTTCGGTCAGATCGACCTGTTGCAGGCGCAACTGTGTGGCGAAAGCGGTAAGCGGCAGTACGTGCGAGTCCGTCATGTGCGAGACCTGGCGCCGCATGGCGGCGAAAATAGGTGTTCCGCGCCGGCTCCAAAGAACTGCTTTCGGAGCGTACCTAACGCGTCCGCATGGACTGCAAACCGCGCTCAGGAGGCAGAAGGTGAGCGCTTCACAAGCCGCCCGGGCGCCTCCAGTATGCGCGATTTACGGAATAAAAATTAACCAGGGTTAGGACGCGTCCGCAGTAGTGCGCCGCAAAGAAAGCCTCCGTGAGGGTCTCACAAAGAAAGTCCCCTCAAGAGCCGCCCGAACGTCTCCCCCTTGCGCGACCCGGCGCCACTGCTTCAGATCTTTTCGAACAACACGTCTTGCGCGCCTTCCCACAACACCTTGGTGCCGAGTTCGCGCAGCTTCTCCTTGCCTTCGACAATGGTCAGGAAGTGATTGCCCGCAAGTTGTCCCAGTTTGCTCGCGAAGCAGCACGAACCGTACGCGAGAATGATCTCGGTTTCGCTGTAGCCGCCGGGGTAGAACAGGATGTCGCCGACCGACGGATGGCTCGTGTGATTTTCGAAGCCGACCGCCGCGCCGTCGTTCTCGAGCTTGAAGTCGCCAAGCGGCACCCAGCAGCCTTCGCCGCTCCAGCGCACATGAATGATCTTCTGCCGGTACGGCAGGAGCTTCAGGAAGGCGGCCACGGTTTGCGGCGCGTCCGGATGGGTTTCGGCGGTAAAGACATGGCCACAGGAGGTGATTCGGAGTCGGGTCATCGCCAGGTTTCCAGTGTGAGGGTGAATGGAGTGGTCGGTCGGAGGTTTGACGCAAGGCGGAGCCAGGCCGTAGGCACATCATTCTGTCGTCCGATGCAAGGCTTCGACAGATACAGTTGCCGTTCGACTGGTCAGGCCAGTTGGACCAGTACTGTTTTCTTGTGCGAATACCGCCCGGCAAGCCACAACGGCACACGCATGCCAGGTCCAACCGCCCGAGCGCCACGAAAGTTCGTAGTTTGCAAGCCGCGCAATGCGCAGCACACTGCGCAAAGTGCGTGATTCCCCCAAGGCGGCTCATCGGACTGTACCTTCCGGCGACCCAACCCTGTCTGCCGTCAGAGACAGGGGCCGCAGCATTGCCCGGCGACGAAAGCGGCGAGGCTCCGAGTGTACTCATCGGACTGCCTCGAACCGTCCGCCGCCGTCCCGCGATTGCCGGGCTGACCAGCCGGCCACTTCCAGCCGCGCAATCCGTACTTCAGCCGCGCAGCCGGTAAGCGAGCGGCGTCACGCCGTAGTCACGCTTGAACTGCACGGAGAAATGACTGGCATTCTCGAAACCAACCGCGATCGCAATCTGCAGCACGGTCTGATCGGTGGCACGCAATAGCCGCGCCGCTTCCTCGAGCCGCAATCGCGATACGTACTGATGCGGCGTCTCGCCGGTCTCGCGGCGAAACACACGCGCAAAATGAAAGCTGCTTAACCCCGCCTGTGCGGCCAGTTCGCTGATCGCCAGATCCTCGGCGAGATTGGCGCGAATGTAATCGGTTACACGGCGGATCCGGCGCGGCACGAGGCGTTCCGGGCGCGCCAGCAATCCGGCCAACGCGGGGCGGCCGCGCGAATAGTGCTGCAACAGGTGCGCGGCGAGCGCGTGAACCAGCGCATCGACATACAGGCGCGAGTCGGCCGGATCGGCGGCGGCGCGATGCAATGCAGCAAGCATCGCGGCGATCAACGGATCACGAAACCGCATCGCGTCGCCGAGCGACAGCTCGCGGGAGCCGCCGAGCTCCATCTGATCGGCGACGCTGTCGATCAGGCTGCGCTCGATGTGCAAATGGACGGTCGACAGCGGCTCATCGCTGATCGAACGCCAGCGCCACGAGATCGGCGCGGGCGGCACGAACCAGACGTCGCCCATCCGCAGATCGGCGCTTTCCCAGCGCCCGTTCAGGTTGCGCTCGAGGTGCTCGGCGCCGCTCGCGAGGGTCATCAGCGTGAGGTCCTGCAAGCCGGGCGCTTCCAGCAGTTCCTGCTCGGCCGGTTCGAGATAGGAACGCAGCACCAGGTGCCGCCACGGGCGATCCACGCTCGACACCAGTTTCTGGCCCGCCATGTAGCGGTCGTAGGCGAGCGTCGTTGTGAGTTTTGGAATTCGTGCCATCACGTCCATTCCCAGGGAGGTGCCATATGAAGAGTGAACCCTGCCATACCCGCGTTGCCAATCCGCTGTCGGAGCAAGAACTCAAAAATGATAGCAAGGAACCGGCTACCGCAATTTTTGGAAATAGCTAATCATTCAGGTTGTCGTCTTTCACGCGTTTCGAACGCCGGAGCTACCGTTTCATGGAACACGAATGCGATACGCTGCCGCATTGGCTGACCGGCTCGCCGCAAGGTGAAGCCGGGCACGCGTCGGCAGCATACAACTCGGCGGTTACCGCCCAACCGGCTTACCCGGCCGGCACGCGGCAACTCGAGAAATCAGCCCACGCGGCTGAAGCATCCAGGGCATCCAGCCGCACCGCAACAGGCGTGGCGCCCACAGGTTTTCTCACACTCTTCACCGAGGAGGAGATCGGCACACCCTCGCCCGCGGCGCGCCGCGCCGCACCGGTCATCAGTCCGCTGGTGCGTTTTGGCAGCGCGCAGGACCGCATCGAATTCGTGCGGCAGCGCATCAAGCAACTCGGCTTCGACTCTTTCAGCTATTCGGCCACGCGCACGTCGGCGCATCACAAGACGATGTTCGTGCTGACCAGCTACGAGTCGCAAAGCTGGCTCACGCGTTATTTCCGCGAGCGTTATTTCGAGCTCGACCCGCGCGTGGCACTCGCCTCGCCGACCGGCATGCCGTTCCTCTGGAATACGGCCGACATGCGCGCCGACCTGCCGCGTGCGCAAATGCGCAGCGAACGGCTCGGCGGGCTGATCGACTTGCTGGAGGCGACTGGGCGCAAAAGCGGCATTCTCACGCAGATGCCGCTCCCCGAGCCGGAGCTGAGCGCGAGCCTGTGCTTCAATTCGGAGATCGGCAATCCGCGCTGGATGACCGAATCGATCGTGGCCGAGACGCTGATGTTCGCGCACACGATCCATGAGTTCATCTGGACGCACGCGAAGAGCGTGATCGGCATCGCGCCCGCGCAGCAGCAGCGCGTCACGCTGAGCGAGTTGCAGCATGCGGTGCTGAAGGCGGTCGTGCAGGGTCAGCGGGACAAGGAGATTGCCTACTTCCTCGGGCTGTCGCCGCACAACGTCGACTACCACTTGCGCCGTCTGCGGCAGTTGTTCAACGTGCGCAACCGCGTGCAGTTGATCAACGTCGCGCAGGCGTATGTGACGTAAAGGCTGGCGTCGCGGCCGCCACGCCCGTTGGGGTGCCGGCCACGGCGCGATCTTCACGCACGCCTCACCCGGCCCTCAACCCTTTTCCTCACGCGGCTCACACGCCGCGCATCGTACGCAGGTTGACGTTCAAAAGACTGGCGGCTTGCCCGTGGCCCACGTGCCGATGATCTCTTCGATTGCGCTCGCCGCCGAGAGCAACGCCGCCTCGCCACGCGGCTTACCGACGATCTGGATACCGACAGGCAGCCCGCTCGCACTCATCCCGCACGGGATCGCCATGACCGGCATGCCGGTGAGCGTCAGTGCATAAGTGATCGCGAGCCAGTCGATGTAGGTCTCGAAGTGCTGGCCGACCGCGTCACGGACATCGCGTGCTTCGACCGGAAACGGCAGCACGATCGAGGCCGGACAGATCAGCACGTCATGGCGCTGCAGCAGCGCATTCAGCTTGTAGAAGAGTTCCGCGCGCGTGCGCTGTGCCGAACGCATCGCACGGTTGTCCAGTTGCAGACCGAACTCGATGTTCCAGATCACGTTGGGATTCAGCACGTCGCGGTGCTGCGCCAGCACGTCTTCGTAGTTCGTCGCGTAGGCAATGCCGCGCAGCGTGTGAAACGCCTGTGTCGCCGCGCTCAGGTCGAGATCGCTCTCCTCCACGCCGACGCCCGCCGCCGCGAGCCGATCCATCGTCTTGCGGCAGATCGCCAGGATTTCCGGCTCGACGGTGGCGATGCCGAGTCCTTCGCTGAATGCCACACGCGCTGGCCGTTGCGGCCGGCGCGCATGCTCGAGGAACGAGGTCGCCGGCTCACGCAGCGACAACGGCGCGCCGTCGACTTCGCCGCACATCGCGTCGAGCAGCAGCGCCGCGTCGGTCACGTTGCGCGCCATCGGTCCGTGAATGCCAAGTGTGTCGTAGGGATTGGCCACCGGGCCGTACGAGACGCGACCCGGCGTCGGACGCACGCCGACCACGCCGCAGAATGCAGACGGCGTGCGCAGCGATCCGGCCAGATCGGAGCCCTGCGCGACCCACGCGGTGCCTGACGCCAGCGCGGCCGCCGCGCCGCCGGACGAGCCGCCAGCCGAACGCGACAGGTTCCACGGATTGCGCGTCACGCCGAACACGCTGTTATACGTATGGCCGCCGGAGCCGAACTCCGGCGTGTTGGATTTTGCGTAGACCACGCCGCCGTGCGCTTCGAGCAAGGTCACGCCGGCATCCGACGTTTCCGGCACACGGTCGCGGTAGACCAGCGAACCGCGTGTGGTGCGCACGCCCGCCACGTCGGTCAGATCCTTGATCGGCACCGGCAGGCCGCACAGCAAGCCGCGCTCGGCCACGGGCTTCTTCAGCAGCGCATCGGCATGCGCGTGCGCACGCTCGAAACAGAGCGTGGGCAGCGCGTTGACCTGCGGTTCGACGCGCGCCACCTGCGCGGCGAGCGTGTCGAGCAGGTCGTGCGGACTCACCGCTTCCTCACGCAACAGATCGACGACTTCGCACGCGCTTCGCTCAATCAGACTCAGGTCGACGGACATAATGGCTATCGGCTCCGTGTTGGGGGTGTCCGTGAGTTTCGCATGACGCGCGGCCTATCAGGTCTTGAGCCGATAACCGGTCTTGAAGATCCACGCAACGATCAACAAAAACACCGCCAGAAAAAGCGCGGTCATGCCAAGGCTCACCTCGATATTCACATCGGCGAGACCATAAAAGCTCCAGCGAAATCCGCTCACCAGATAGACGATTGGGTTGAACAGCGTCACGACCCTCCAGAACGGCGGCAGCATATTGACCGCATAGAAACTGCCGCCGAGAAAAGTCAGCGGCGTGATGATCAGGAGCGGCACGAGCTGCAGCTTCTCGAAGCTATCCGCCCAGATGCCGATAATAAAACCGAGCAGACTGAACGTGACCGCCGTGAGCACGAGAAACAGGATCATCCAGAACGGATGCTGCACTTGCAGCGGCACGAACAAGCCCGCGGTCGCGAGAATGATCAGCCCGAGCAGAATCGATTTGGTGGCCGCCGCGCCCACGTAACTCACGACGATTTCCAGATACGACACCGGCGCCGACAACAACTCGTAAATGGTGCCCGTAAAGCGCGGAAAGTAAATCCCGAACGACGCATTCGAAATGCTTTGCGACAACAGCGACAGCATGATCAAACCCGGCACGATGAACGCGCCGTAACTGATACCGTCCACTTCCTTGATGCGCGAACCGATCGCCGCGCCGAACACGACGAAGTAAAGCGAAGTCGAAATCACCGGCGCGATGATGCTCTGCATCAGCGTGCGCCAGGTGCGCGCCATCTCGAACTTGTAGATCGCGCGAATTGCGTAGATATTCATTGGTCACCTCGGAGCAGACTGACGAAGATGTCTTCGAGCGAACTTTGCGTGGTGTGCAGGTCCTTGAAGCGGATGCCGGCATCGTCGAGCGCCTTGAGCAGCGCGATGATGTCGGTGCGGCCGCCCTCGCCTTCGTAGGTGTAGATCAGCTCGGTGCCGCCCTTCGCGACGTCGAGCCCATAGCCGGTCAGCGAGACCGGCACTTGCGCGAGCGGGCTCTCCAGTTGCAGGGTCAGTTGCTTCTTGCCGAGCTTGCGCATCAGCTCCGTTTTCTCTTCCACCAGCATGATCTCACCGCCGCTGATCACGCCGATGCGGTCGGCCATTTCCTCGGCCTCGTCGATATAGTGCGTGGTGAGGATGATCGTCACGCCGCTCTCGGCGAGCGAGCGCACCAGCTTCCACATGTCGCGGCGCAACTCCACGTCCACGCCGGCGGTCGGTTCGTCGAGGAACAGCACACGCGGTTCGTGCGAGAGCGCCTTGGCGATCAGCACACGCCGCTTCATGCCGCCCGAGAGCGTGATGATCTTGCTATCGCGCTTTTCCCACAGCGACAGGTCGCGCAACACCTTTTCGACGTAGGCCGGGTTTTTCGGCTTGCCAAACAGTCCGCGGCTGAACGAGACGGTCGCCCAGACGGTTTCGAACGAGTCGGTGGTCAACTCCTGCGGCACGAGGCCGATCAGCGAGCGCGCGCCGCGATAGTCGGTCGCGATGTCGCGGCCGTCCACCGTCACGCTGCCAACGCTTGCGTTGACTATGCCGCAGATGATGCTGATGAGGGTCGTTTTGCCCGCGCCGTTCGGACCGAGCAAAGCGAAGATTTCCCCGCGGTTGATGGCCAGATTGATGTTTTTGAGTGCATGAAAACCGGTGGCATAGGTTTTCGACAGGTTCGTGACTGAGACGATTGGCTGCATGGAATCGACGATGGCAGACACCGTTGTTTGATTGGAGGGAGCGATGCTAAAGCGCCACCGCACCCGCAATGTAATGGAAAGTGCGAAAGCGTGCAGCGCATCCCGGCAGCGCACCGAAACCACGTGGGGTCGAGGTGGACGAAAGGCGGGCCGCAACGGCATGGCAAGACGCGCACGCTGAATCTGTTTCGCTGCACTGCAAAATAGTTCGGTTTCCATATCGGTTTGATCACGCGACACCGGGAACGCCCCATGCTCGATCACCGGCATGCTGCCGCGGCCCCATGTTCGCGCGGAACACGCTCAAGCGAGGCACACCGCTTGCGGCAGTCCATGCATGTGAGCGACAGGCGCTTGCGTGACATCAAACCGACTCTATGGAGGTGAACCATGAAACGCATTACCAAGACAATTTTCGCTTCGGCGCTCGTGATGGCACTGTCGGGCGGCGCTTATGCGCAGGCTGGCGGTGGCGCCGGTGGCGGCGGAGGTGCGGGCGGCGGAGGTGCGGGCGGTGGCGGTACCGGCGTGGGCGCGGGCGGCGGCACCACCGGTGGCGCGGGCGGGACCGCAGCGCCCGGCGTCGGCGCCGGATCGATGAAGAGCCCGAGCGATTCGGGCTACGGTTCGCCGGGCGTGACCGGCACCGGCGGTGGCTTGGGGACGGGCACCGGCGCGACGCCGAATAGCCCATCGATGAACCGATCGAACAGCGGCATGGGTAACGGCATGAACAACGGCACGCGCGGCGGCACCGGTAATGGCCTGAATAACGGAACCGGCGGCACGATGCAAAACGGCCAGTAAAACACGGCTGCTAACACATTGAGTCACTCGGTTCGAACCGGGGCGGGGGGGGGGGGGGGGGGGGGGGCCGCGCGCGCGGGGGGGGGGGGGGGGGGGGGGGGGAAA